>CAMLHL010000071.1 GCA_946479855.1 uncultured Pseudomonadota bacterium | reverse complement strand
CCATCCTGAAGAAGAAGGCCGAGGCGGAGGGCATCCAGCTCGACGACGAGGTGGCTTTCTTCATCGCCAAGCACCTGCGTTCCAATGTCCGCGAACTGGAAGGGGCGCTGAAGAAGGTGCTGGCCTATTCCTCCTTCCACGGCCGGGTCATTGCCCTCGATCTAGCCAAGGAAGCCTTGAAGGATGTCATCGGGTCGGCCCGCAACGTCGGCATCGACAACATCCAGAAGACGGTTGCCGATTATTACAAGATCAAGGTGGCCGAGTTCTTTTCCAAGAAGCGGACGCGGGCCATCGCGCGGCCACGCCAGGTCGCCATGTGGCTGTGCCGGGAAGTGACTTCGCACAGCTTCCCGGAAATCGGCGATGCGTTCGGCGGCCGCGACCACACCACGGTCATTCACGCCGTGAAGACGATCGATTCCCTGCGTACCAAGGAAAATGAACTCAACCACGACCTGCACGTTTTGCTGCAAGTATTGAAAGGATGAGTCTGTCGATAAGCCTGTGGGAAAACTGTCGGTCGATTGTGAGTCATCTGGCTTTTCCTGCTTTGTGGGAAAATTGTCCAGATTTCATCCACAGGCAGGCCAGTCACTTGTGCAGATCGAAAAAACAGATTTAATACACTGAAACAAAAGATAAATTTTCAGTTATCCACAGAATTGTTCCCGATATAGTCTATAAAGGAATTTAATATATGGTTCTTATTAAAACCCAAAGAGACACGCTTCTGGCCCCGTTGCAGTCTGTGTCGGGAATTGTCGAACGTCGTCACACACTGCCCATCCTCTCCAACGTACTGCTGGAAAAGAAGGGCGATCGCCTGACGTTGCTGGCCACAGACATTGAGATCCAGATCACGACGAGCACCGAATGTGCCGGCGGCGAGGGGGATGGGGCGGTAACGGTCGGTGCCCGCAAGATGCAGGAAATCCTCCGTTCGCTGCCGGACACCGCCGAAGTCAGCCTGGTCCTCGAAGACAAGCGCTTGCAGGTGCGCGCCGGCAAGAGCCGCTTCAGCCTGCAGACCCTGCCGGCTGACGACTTTCCGCGGATGACGGTGAGCGAAGGCGAGACCAAGCAGTTCTCGATTTCGCAAAAGGCCTTCCGCCAGCTGATTGGCAAGACCCAGTATTCGATGGCGGCGCAGGACGTCCGCTACTACCTGAACGGCCTGCTGCTGCTGGTCGAAGGCAAGGAACTGCGCGCCGTGGCCACCGACGGCCATCGTCTGGCCTACGCCAGCGTCGAGATCGACACCGATCTGCCGCGCCAGGAAATGATCCTGCCGCGCAAGACGGTGCTCGAACTCAACCGCCTGCTGGTCGATACCGACGATTTGCTGAACATCACGCTGACCCCGAACCAGGTGCGTTTCGCCTTCGGTTCCGTGGTCCTGGTCTCCAAGCTGATCGATGGCAAGTTCCCGGACTACGAGCGTGTCGTTCCGGCGACCCTGAAGAACCACATGAAGGTCGGTCGCCAGACGCTGATGCAGGCCATGCAGCGCGCCGCCATCCTGACCAACGAGAAATTCCGCGGCGTCCGCGTCGTGCTCGGCGACAACAGTCTGAAGCTGATCGCTGCCAACGCCGAGCAGGAAGAGGCGCAGGAAGAAATCGAAGTCGACTACAGCGGCGATGCCATTGATGTCGGTTTCAACGTCGGCTACCTGCTCGACGTACTGAACAACATCCACACCGAAGAAATCCAGTGGAGCTTCAACGACGCCAATTCCAGCGCCCTGATCACCGTCCCCGGCAACGACCGCTTCAAGTACGTCGTGATGCCGATGCGCATCTGACCCGCAGCGCAGCAATCGAAGGAAGGTCGGCCCGCCGGGCCGGCCTTTTGCAGTTTCACGTGGAACACAAAGCATGAGCGAAGAAAACAGCCCGCAAGGCGCCGCCTCACCGGCCTACGGTGAATCCAGCATCCAGATCCTCGAAGGCCTGGAGGCCGTCCGCAAGCGTCCGGGCATGTACATCGGCGACACCTCCGACGGCACCGGCCTGCACCACCTGGTCTTCGAAGTCGTCGACAACTCGATCGACGAGGCGCTGGCCGGGCATTGCGACGACATCATCGTCACCATCCATACCGACAACTCGATTTCCGTCATCGACAACGGCCGCGGCATCCCGACCGGTGTCAAGATGGACGACAAGCACGAGCCGAAGCGCTCGGCGGCCGAAATCGCGCTGACCGAACTGCACGCCGGCGGCAAGTTCAACCAGAACTCGTACAAGGTGTCCGGCGGTCTGCACGGGGTTGGTGTTTCCTGCGTCAACGCGCTGTCCAAGTTTTTGCGTCTGACTATCCGCCGCGACGGCAAGAAGCATTTCATGGAATTTTGCCGTGGCGTGCCGGTCGACCGTAGCATCGAGATCCGCGACGGCGTCGAAGTGTCGCCGCTGAAGATCATCGGCGACACCGAGAAGCGCGGCACCGAAGTGCATTTTCTGGCCGACGAAGAAATCTTCGGCCATGTCGAATTCCACTACGAAATCCTCGCCAAGCGCCTGCGCGAGTTGTCCTTCCTGAACAACGGAGTCAGCATCAAGCTGGTCGACCAGCGGGCCGGCAAGGAGGAACTCTTTGCTTTCGCCGGCGGCGTGCAGAGTTTCGTCGAATACATCAACCGCACCAAGGCCGTCCTCCATCCGAACATCTTCTATTCGGCCGGCGAAGCCAAGGTCGGCCAGGGAGCCGCCGATACCGGCATTACCATCGGTGTCGAAGTAGCGATGCAGTGGAACGATTCCTACCAGGAACAGGTGCTCTGCTTCACCAACAACATTCCGCAGTCGGACGGCGGCACCCACCTGACTGGCCTGCGTGCCGCAATGACCCGGGTCATCAACAAGTACATCGACGAAAACGAGATCGCCAAGAAGGCCAAGGTCGACATCGCCGGTGATGACATGCGCGAAGGCCTGGCCTGCGTGCTGTCGGTCAAGATGCCCGACCCCAAGTTCGCCTCGCAGACCAAGATGAAGCTGGTCTCGTCGGAAGCCCGCGCCGCGGTCGAGGAAGTCGTCGCCCAGAAACTGGCCGACTTCCTGCTCGAACGGCCGCTCGATGCGAAAACCATTTGCGGCAAGATCGTCGAAGCCTCGCGGGCCCGTGAAGCCGCCCGCCGCGCCCGCGAAATGACGCGCCGCAAGGGGGTGCTCGACGGCGTCGGCCTGCCCGGCAAGCTCGCCGACTGCCAGGAAAAAGACCCGGCATTGTGCGAAATCTACATCGTCGAGGGCGACTCCGCCGGCGGCTCCGCCAAGCAGGGCCGCGACCGCAAGTTCCAGGCGATCCTGCCGCTGCGCGGCAAGGTGTTGAACGTCGAGAAGGCGCGCTTCGACAAGCTGATTTCCTCCGAGCAGATCGTCACGCTGATCACCGCGCTCGGCACCGGCATCGGCAAGGACGACTTCAACGTCGACAAGCTGCGCTACCACCGCATCATCATCATGACCGACGCCGACGTCGACGGCGCCCACATCCGCACCCTGCTGCTGACGCTGCTCTACCGCCAGATGCCCGAGCTGATCGAGCGCGGCTACGTCTATATCGCCCAGCCGCCGCTCTACAAGGTCAAGCACGGCAAGACCGAGCGCTACCTGAAGGACGATCAGGAATACCATCAGTTCCTGCTCAACATGGCGCTCGACGAGGCCGTGCTGACGCCGCGGGCCGGCGCCGAGGGCATCAGCGGCCCGGCGCTGGAAGGGCTGGCACGCTCCTGGCTGGCTACCGAGGCGGTGATCGACCGCCTGTCTCACCTGATCAATCCGGAAGTGCTGCAGGCGCTGGTTCGCCACAATCTTACGGTCGACCTGTCCAGCGAGGAAAAAGCCCGCGCCAGCGCCGAGCTGATCGCCGCCCACATCCCGGCCGGCACGCGCATGGTGCCGAAGTTCGACGATATCCAGGAACGCTGGATCCTGCGCGTCGAGCGCATGCACCACGGCAACCTGAAGGTCGGCCTGATCGACGAGGATCTGCTGCTCTCCGGCGACTTCATGCAGTTGCGGCGGACGGCCGAAACGCTGGCCGACCTGTTCGGCGCCGGCGCCGTGATGGCCCGCGGCGAGAAGAAACAGGTGGTCACCAACTTTGCCGACGCCATGAAGTGGCTGCTCAACGAAGTCGAACGCGGTATCGCCAAGCAGCGCTACAAAGGTCTGGGCGAAATGAACCCCGATCAGCTCTGGGAAACGACCATGGACCCGAAGGTTCGCCGCCTGCTGCGCGTGCAGATCGACGACGCCATTGCTGCCGACGAAATCTTCACGACGCTGATGGGCGAACTGGTCGAACCGAGACGGGCATTCATCGAAACCAATGCGCTGAATGCCCGGATCGATATTTGATCTGACGTTGCAAAGCATGGAAAAAGCCCGTTTTCGGGCTTTTTTCATTTATAGCCTAGCCGCAAGTAGCTATGAGTTAAGTCATAGCCTGCGCTATATTTGCCGGCAGCAAGAATGCGCCACGATGGCAAAACTCCGTTCTATCAACTTCAAGAAACCTCGCCCGTGACAAGATTCCTTGTTCTCACCCTGGCATATTTCGCCACCGGCTGGCTCGGGCTGCAGATTCCTCACACCGGGACGCATATCACGCTGATCTGGCTACCGACCGGGATTGCGGTGGCCGCACTTTTTCGCTGGCAGCGGCGCGTCTGGCCCGGGGTTTATCTCGGGGCTTTTCTGACCAACCTGGCCATCGGTTCGCCCTGGCCGCTGGCGGCTGCGATTGCCGTCGGCAATACACTGGGGCCGCTGCTCAGTGTGGCCTGGCTCAAGCGCAGCAGCTTCCACCCGGCTTTCGACCGACAACTCGATGTCGGAATTTTTTTTTCCGCCGCCGGCGGCGGGATGTTGCTGTCTGCTTCTGGCGGGGTGACCAGCCTGTATCTGGCTGGAATGATGCCGGTCGCGGCGGCGCCCAAGGCCTGGCTGATCTGGTGGCTGGGCGATACGGTCGGCGTCTTGCTGGCTGCGCCGCTGCTGTTGATGCTGACCCGGCGGGGAATTGAACAACTCAACGCGGTCCGGCGGGAATTGCTGCTGTGGATGCTGGTGGCTGCTCCGGTGGCCTGGCTGGCCTTGATTCGTGATTACGGGCAGGTGGGCGGCAACTTGCCGCTGGCTTTCCTGACCTTGCCGCTGTTCGCCTGGGCTGCCCTGCGCTTCGGCAATACCGCCTCTGCGCTGGCCGGTCTCGGTTTTTCGCTGGTGGCCGCGGTGAGCACGGCGAGCGGGCATGGGACTTTTTTCCTGCCGGATGAACATATCAGGTTGCTGTTGTTGTGGGGTTATATAGCCACCATTGTGCTTACCGGCCTGCTACTCGCCGCGTTGCAGGCGGAGCGCCTGCAGACTGCGGCCAGCCTGCGGATGAGCGAGGAAATGCTGCGGGGACTTTACGAGGTCTCTCCCCTGGGGATCGCGTTGACTGACATGAAGGGAAAATATGTCGAATTCAACGAAGCTTTCCGGAACATTTCCGGCTATCCGGCCGAGGCGCTGAAGTCCCTTGACTACTGGGCGCTGACGCCCGAGAAATATCGCTCCGAAGAGGTGCGGCAACTGGAGTTGCTGGAGCGCAGCCACCGCTATGGCCCTTATGAGAAGGAGTACATCCGTCAGGATGGCAGCCTGGTTCCCATCCGCCTCAACGGGATGCTGATTACCCGGAGCGACGGCGAGAAATACATCTGGTCGATTGCCGAAGACATTACCGACCAGCGGCTGAATCAGCAGCGCATGGAGCATCTGCTGGCCGAGCAGAAAGCGATTCTGGAAAATGATCTGATCGGCATCGTGACCGTTCGCGAGCGGCGCGTGGTCTGGGCCAATCCGGCCTTTGAACACATGCTCGGCTATGCGCCGGGGGAATTGACCGGCGCGCCTACCCGGCAAAATTACATCGACGAAGCCTGCTACCAGGCTTTTGGCCGCTCCGCCTACCCGATTCTGATCGCCGGCGGCATCTACCGCGCGCAGATTGAGCACGTCCGCAAGGATGGCCGACACATCTGGGTCGATCTGAGTGGCGCCATGCTCGATCGGGCGAGCGGTGAATCCCTGTGGTGTTTTGTCGATATCACCGAGCATCGGCAGCTCGAGCAGAGCATTGCCGAAAGCGAGAAAATGTTGCGCGAGGCTCAGGAGGTCGGCCGGATCGGCAGCTACGCCTTTGACATCAAGGCTGATCGGTGGAGCGGATCACAGGTTCTGGACGAAATCTTCGGCATTGCGGCCGATTACGCCCGGACCTTCAACGGCTGGCGACAATTGCTGCATCCGGCCGAGCGCGAGGAACTCGCCGCCTATGCCCAGGCGGCCATCGCTGATGGCAGCAGGTTCAGCCGCGAATACCGCATTTGCCGCGCCAGCGATGGCGCCCTGCGCTGGGTGCATGATATTGGCGAGATCACCTGCGACCCCCAGGGCCATCCGCTGCGCGTGGTGGGTACGGTCCAGGACATCACCCGGCGCAAACAGTCCGAGGAAGAGCTGTGCCGGGCCAAGGAGGCAGCAGAGGCGGCCAATGTGGCGAAGAGCCAGTTTTTGGCGACCATGTCGCATGAAATTCGCACGCCGATGAACGGCATCCTGGGGATGGCCCAACTGTTGATGATGCCCGGTCTGGACGAGGCGGAGCGCCAGGAATACGCCCGGACCATTTTCAATTCCGGCCAGACCTTGCTGACCCTGCTCAACGACATTCTCGACCTTTCCAAGGTCGAGGCCGGCAAGCTCGATCTCGCGCTGGCCGCCTGCGATCCGCGCCAAGTACTCGAAGAGGCCGCAACGCTCTTCGCCGAACCGGCCCAAGCCAAAGGCCTGCACATCGAAGCCAAATGGCACGGACCGGCTGCTTGCTATCGGGCAGACCCGCTGCGCCTGCGCCAGATGTTGACCAATCTGGTCAGCAACGCCATCAAATTCACGGCCAGCGGCTTCGTCCGGATCGATGCCAGCGAGCTGGCGGCGGATGAGCGCGGCGTCCTGCTCGAATTTGCGGTGACCGACAGCGGCATCGGCATTCCGCTGGACAAGCAGGCCCTGCTGTTCAAGCCCTTCTCCCAAGCGGACGGTTCGACGACCCGCGAATATGGCGGTACCGGTCTGGGGCTGTCGATCGTTCACCGACTGGCCGAACTGATGGGGGGCGAGGTTGGCGTGGAGAGCCAAGCCGGCCAGGGGGCGCGCTTCTGGTTCCGCATCCGGGTCGGGTGTTTGCCGGGCGGTACGGAACGGCGGGGCGGCGAGCGCCATGCCGGGCAGGACAGGGGATCGGCGCCCGGCCTGGTCGGGCGTGTGCTGGTCGTCGAAGACAATCCGACCAACCGGGCGGTGATCGAAGCCTTGCTCGGCCGCTTGGGGATTCTCGTCGACAGCGTCGAGAACGGCCGCCAGGCGCTCGAATTCATCACCGGCGGGGGGCGGCCCGAGCTGGTGTTGATGGATGTCCAGATGCCGGTGATGGACGGGATCGAGGCGACGGAAAGGATTCGTCGCTGGGAAAGGGAGTCCGCCCGCCATCGCCTGCCGATCGTGGCCGTGACCGCCGGGGCCTTCGAGGAAGACAGCCAGCGCTGTCTGGCTGCCGGTATGGACGCTTTCCTGACCAAGCCGGTCAAGCTCGACGAACTGGCGGCGACGCTCGGCAAATGGCTGGATACCGCCGGGCTGCGGCCAACCGGCAATTAGCGGCACGGCGTTGTTTTTTAGCGGGGGAGAGGCATGCGGGTAGTCGTGCAACGGGTCAAGGAGGCTGCCGTTACGGTCAACGGCCAAATAACCGGAAAAATCGGTGGCGGCCTTTTGGTGCTGGCCGGTTTCGAGGACGCCGACGTTCAGTCCGACCTCGACTGGATGGCCGGGAAGATCGTGCGCCTGCGGCTCTTTGCCGACGCCGCCGGGGTGATGAATCACAGCGTCGTCGATGCCGGGGGGGAAATCCTCGCCGTTTCCCAGTTCACGCTCTACGCCTCGGTCCGGAAGGGAAACCGCCCGTCGTGGAGCCGGGCGGCGCGGGGCGAGGTTTCGCAGCCGCTGTTCGAGCGCTTCGTCGCCAGCCTGTCGGCCGCACTGGGCCGGGCGGTGCCGACCGGCGTGTTTGGCGCCGACATGCAGATCAGCTTGATCAACGATGGTCCAGTGACCGTAAGCATCGATTCGAAAACGCCGGAATAGACCGGGCTTCAGCCTGAGCCAGCACGGGCTGGCGTCGGGCGATGCTGGTGCAGGCGGGCGGCTTCAATCCTGAATCGATGTAACGAGGGGGTAACTTTACTTTCATAGACTGATCGACCAAAATCCGCGCGTTTTCATTTTGCGGAGACCCCGTGTGGGCCCTGGTTTGAGTGACAGTGACGGCTTCGTCCGACGGACGAAGAGACTCTCGGCAAGATAAGGCGCAGTTCTGTAGCCACTATCTCGCTATGAGCGGGAAGCGGTTTTGAAAGCCCTCGGGCGGACTTTCCCGGTGTCCAGTAATTATTTGCAGGTTGGCTTCGTCATGCCTGGCGGCAGGGTCGAGTCGGGCAAGCCGAGCTTCAAGCCGTGGGCGCACTAGCGAGACACGGCAAGCGAATGGCTTCGTGCCCTGTGAATCACGTTCTCGGCAGGGCCATATCGTGGGTGTCCGTCTATCGATAGTATTTGGAGGCAGACTGTGCGTATAAATATCGGCGATTGCTTGGACCGGTCAACTCGCGTGGCGGGTCTGCTGTCCCTGGTGATCGGTACGGCGGCAGGCGTTCCCTGTTGGGCGGCCACTGACGACCATGAAGACTGGACGGCCCGTTTTCAGGCAACCTATGTTTGGCAGAACAAGCCAACGATGTTTGCCGCATACAGCGGCCAAAACAGCTTGCAGGCCGCGAAGGAAAGAAGCTACACCGCCACGGCAACCGCTTATCTGGGATTTCGGCCATGGCAGGGCGGCGAGTTGTATCTCAACCCTGAGGTCACGCAAGGCGTGCCGTTTTCCGGCTTGACCGGGAGCGCCGCCTTTACCAACGGCGAACTGACGCGAACCGCCGGGACGACGCCCAAGCTCTACCGGCAACGCCTCTTTCTGCGGCAAACCTGGGGCCTGGGCGGCGGCGACGAAAACGTGGACGCAGACCTCAACCAAATGGCCGGCGTTGTGGATAAGAATCGCGTGGTCCTGACCCTGGGAAATTTTTCCTCCCTCGACGTGTTCGACAGAAATGTTTACGCCAAGGATCCCCGCGTCCATTTCATGAATGCCGGCTTCATGGCGCCGCTCTCCTATGACTATGCCGCCGATGCGCGCGGCTTCGGCTGGGGCTTTGCCATCGAGTGGTATCAGGACGACTGGGTGTGGCGCTTTGGCCGGATGACCGGGCCGAAGGAACCCAACATGCTGCCCATCGACTACCAGATCGGCAAGCATTACGGCGATCAGCTTGAACTGGAGCATGCCCATACCCTCGGGGAGCAGCCTGGCAAGATACGCCTGTTGGGCTGGCGCAATCGCGCCATTGTCGCCAGCTTCCAGGATGCCCTCGATTACCTGCAGGCCCATCCGGGGACCGACCCGCAAACCATTTTCAATGTTCGAGGCGGCGAGAAGATCAAATACGGCTTCGGCATCAATCTCGAACAGGCCATTACGGACAACCTCGGATTCTTCCTGCGCGCCATGAAGGCCGACGGGCGGACAGAAACTTACGCCTTTACCGAAACCGACGGTTCCCTCGGGACCGGCTTCTCGTTGAAAGGGGCCGCTTGGGAGCGGGGGCAGGACACGCTGGGCGTGGGCTATATCCGCAACACCCTGTCCACGGACCGGCGCGATTATCTGGCGGCCGGCGGAATCTCCTTCTTTCTCGGCGATGGCGGACTCAATTATCGGCCGGAACAGGTTTTCGAAACCTATTACAGCCTGAATCTCTGGAAATCGGCCTTCCTGACCGCAGATTATCAGCGCATGTGGAATCCGGGGTACAACGCTGACCGGGGCCCCGCCAACTTCTTTGCCATGCGCCTGCACGCCGAATTCTGAGCCCCGGGAGCCGGCGCGCCATCGGGGAAGCGCCCTCCGGCTTGCCTGGCTGATCCGCGAGCGGGCTTGGGTACGGCCGTCATCCGGCCGCCAATGCCTCCGGCGGCTTAGGGAACGACCGTCATTTCCGGTGTCGGGCCGATGAATTCCAGGCGTTTTTTCAGCGCTTCGGTGACGAATATCCGGTTGCTACGGTCGACCCGCAAAACGAGGCCAATGTCCATTTTGCGCGCCATGTCGCGCCAGCCATCCGGGCCGGCGATGAAGATTGGCTTGGAGGCGGCATCGGAGAGGGTACCGGCTTTCGGGCCGGGGGGGATCAGGACGGTCACCGCCTGCGTGTGATCGGCCGGATAGCCGGTGCGCGGGTCGAGCAGATGGGCGTAGCGCTTGCCGTCGACTTCGAAGTAACGCTGGTAGTCGCCAGAGGTGCCGATCGCTTCGCCGTCGTCCAGCGTCACGGTGGCCAGCGGTCCGGACTGGCGCGGATGCTGGATGCCGACCCGCCACTTTTTGCCCTCCTTGCTGCCGAGCGCCATGATGTTGCCGCCGATGTTGATCAGGGCGTTGTGGATGCCCTGCTGGCGCAGGATGGCGGCGGCGCGGTCGAGGGCGACGCCCTTCAGGTAGCCGCCGAAATCGAGGGCGACCTGGCGGTTGCGGCTGCTCACCGTGTGGTCGGTAACGGTGAGGTCGGCAATCGACGGCTTGGCGGCCAGCCAGGCCTTGATCTCGGCGACCGGCGGCAGTTCGGCCTTGAATTCGTCGGCCTGGAATCCCCACAACTTGATCAGCTGGCCGATCCCCGGATCGAACAGGTAGTCGCCCTGCTTGGCGAAAACTTGGGCTTCGCGGACGAAATCGGCCAGTTCCGGCTTGACCGTCAGCGGCTGACCGGCGGCAATCGCTGCATTCAGCGCCGTCAGTTCCGACTCCTGCCAGGCATGGTAGGCGTGGTGCAGGCGGTCGAATTCGCGCAGCACGGCGGCGATGGCCTGGCGCCCCTGGGCCGGGTCATCGCTGACGACCAGCACTTCGACGCGGGTGCCGAAGACGTAGGCCTGTTGTTCCTGCAAGGGGGTCCGCTCACAGGCGGCAACCAGCAACGACAGGATCAGGATCAGGAAAGTGTTCAGGGAATTCCGCATGCGTGCTCGATGGCGGTGATGAAGGCGCCGGCGGCATCGAAGCCCGATTGTTGGCGGATTTCGACCATGCAGGTCGGGCTGGTGACGTTGATTTCGGTCAGGTGGTCGCCAATGACGTCGATGCCGACCAGCAGCAGGCCACGCTTGACCAGGACGGGGCCGAGCGCCTCGGCGATTTCGCGGTCGCGGGCCGACAGTTCCTGGGCGACGCCGGTGCCGCCGGCAGCCAGGTTGCCGCGCGTCTCGCCGGCCTTGGGGATGCGCGCCAGGCACCAGGGAACCGGCTGGCCGGCGATGATCAGGATGCGCTTGTCGCCCCGACTGATCTCGGGCACGAAGCGCTGCGCCATAATGGTTCGGGTGCCGTCGTGGGTTAGCGTCTCGATGATGACGTTGCGGTTCGGGTCGTTGCGATGGACGCGGAAGACCTGGCTGCCGCCCATGCCGTCGAGCGGCTTGAGGATGACGTCGCGCTGTTCGTCGATGAAATGGTGCAACTGGGCCAGATGGCGGGTCGCTACGGTCGACGGCGCAAACTGGGCAAATTCCATGATCGCCAGTTTTTCCGAATGGTCGCGCAGCGCCCGCGGCCGGTTGAATACCTTGACGCCGTCGGCCTCGGCGCGTTCAAGCAGCCAGGTCGCGGTCAGATATTCAAAATCGAAGGGCGGATCCTTGCGCATGATCACGGCGTCAAAGGCCTTGAGCGGCATCCATTCGCGCCCGGTTTCGCGATACCAGTCGTGGTCGTCCGGGCGCAGATGGAGGTGCAGCGCCTCGGCGGCGACGCCGCCGGGGTGTCCGTGCTCCGGCTTGCGCCAGGCGAGCGTCGCGGCGTCGATGGCATAAACGTCGTGACCGTGGTTTTCGGCCGCGCGCATCATCGCCACCGTCGAATCCTTCCACGCCTTCAGGTGGTCGAGCGGGTCGACGACGAAGGCCAGTTTCAGCGATTGGGCGCTGCCGCCGAGCAGGTGCTTCTCGAAATGGAGTTGCTGGGCCACGCCGGCTTTCAGTCGTTGCCTTCCGGCGCCGTTCGCTCCAGTTCGATGGCAGCGGCCAGGCAGGCCAGGCGGCCGACGACGCCGTAGGCGTAGAAGCGGTTGGGGGGGGCGTCCGGGTTGTTGCAGCCGTAGTCGGGCATGTTGCAGCCGGTATCGAAGGCCAGCGGCTCGAAGTGCATGCCGGGGGCGTTGAGGTTCTCGTCCTTGCCGCGGCCGGTATGCACCCGGTAAAAACCGCCGACGACATAGCGGTCGATCATGTAGATGACAGGCTCGGCGACCGCGTCGCGCAGCGTCTCGAAGGTATGCACACCTTCCTGGATGATGACCTCGGAGACTTCCAGGCCTTCCTTGACGACGCTCATCTTGTTGCGCTGCTTGCG
>CAMLHL010000070.1 GCA_946479855.1 uncultured Pseudomonadota bacterium | reverse complement strand
TGACCAGGACCGGGCCGCTGATCGCCAGGCTTGGCAGGCCGTCGTTGTCGGTGATGCTGCCGGTGCCCTGGAGCGGGCTCAGGTTCTGAGCGGTGGCGGCGCTCAGGGTGATGGTCTCGCTCGATTCGGAGAGGTGGTCAGTGACGGTCGGCACGCGGACGAGGAAGCTGCCGGTGTTCGCCGGAACGCTGAGGTTCGGACCGGCGAGCGGGCTCCAGGTCGTGCCGCCGTCGAAGCTGACTTCAATCGGGGTCGTCGTGTCGGTGCCCAGCACGCCCGTGCCATCGGCCGGGGTCAGTGTGACCACGCTCGGCGTCGTGCTCGGGTTGGACAGGGTGACGGTGAAGTCAAGGTTGCCGCCTTCAACGGTGCTCGGGCTGCTGACGCCGATCACCGTCGGCCGGTCATCGTTGCTGCCGCCCGCGCCCGTGCCGTCGTCGGCGATGGTCGTGCTGAGCGTGCCGCTGGCAATGCTGGCGTTGACCGGGGCACTCAGGTTGATGCTGTAGTTTTCAGGGCCTTCGTAGGTGTTGTCGTTGCCGATCGCAACCGTGAAGGTCTGGCTCGTCTCGCCCGGGGCGAAGCTGAGCGTGCCGCTGGCGGCGCTGTAGTCGCTGCCCGCCAGCGCGCTGCCGTCGGCGGTGCGGTAGTCAATGCTGACGGTCGAGGCGCTCGGGTTGGAGAGCGTGACGGTGTAGGTCAGCGTGCCGGCGCCTTCGTTGACCAGGACCGGGCCGCTGATCGCCAGGCTTGGCAGGCCGTCGTTGTCGGTGATCGAGGCGGTACCGATGGCACTCGAATTACTGGTCACGCCGGCTGTCGTCGTCGCAGTCAGGGTGAAGTTCTCGGTGAGTTCGGGCAGGTTGTCATTGACGACCGGGGCACGGACCAGAAGACTGGTGGTATTCGGTGCGAAAGTGACGCTGGTCGCCGGGGTCCAAGTCGTCCCTCCATCGATGGATACTTCCAGCGCCGTAGAGTAGTCTGCTGGCGCCGTTGCGCTGCCATCGGTCAGCGCCAGGCTGACCGTGGTTGCTAATACCGAGACGTTCGACAGGTTAAGCGTGAACACGGCGTGGCCAGCATCTTCGGCGAGGATCGGGCTGCTTACGCTCAGGGTCGGCACGTCGTTGTCGCTACCGCCCGTGCCTGCACCGTCGTCCATGATGCTATCGGTCGCGGTGGCGGTGATCGCACTGTTGGTCGCGTAGCTGGCGGTCAGGGTAAAGGTTTCGGCACCCTCATACGGAATATCGGCTTCACTGCCAATGGCGACCCGGACAAGTACAGTGCCGTTGCCGGGCGCGGCTCCCGGTACAGTCGGGCGATTGCCGGTGCTGCCATTCCAACTATAGATGCTCCAGTTGCTACCGCCGTCAGTGGAATATTCGTAGACGAAGCTGTTGATGGAAGCATCGCGGTCGGCCGTGGTGCTGGTGTTGCCGATGGCCAGATTGATGGCATAGCCCGACTGGCCGGTAACCGTAAAGGTGGCGTAGGTTGAGGCTTCGTTGAACGTACCGCCGGCAACGACGTTGATCGTACGGTCGTCATCGGCAAGGCTATCGGGATCGTCGCCATCAGACTTCGAGCCATCGTCGTAAATGTTGGCGGTTCCGTCCGAACTCGTGTTGACGCGCAGGGTACCTCCGACACCATTCTGATATTTCAAATCTGCATCGGCAAATGCCGCGCGAAGGACAAATGATTCAACGCCTTCAAAAACATTGTCGTTGTTTGTCGACACGCGCACATAAAACTTGGTGATGCCGGCGGGAAGAGAGATCGCCCCGGCATTTATGGTCAACGGCGTTTGGGCGTTATTTAGCTCGTCGGTCGGAGTGGCGTAGTAGTAGGCCGTGAAATTGCTGGAATAATCAGCCCCTGAAAGCGTTGCAGTGCCATCAAGCAAATCGAGGTTAATGCTTCTGGCGCTGAGTTGAGCCTGACTGATTTCAACAGAAAATAGTGCGCTTGATCCTTCTTCTACTTCAACGCCGTTGACGGCGATGGTCGGACGATCCTCGCTCCCATGGATGTTGACCGTGAGGCTGGCATCGGAAAATGCGCCTTTTGAATCTTGAATGCGGTAGGTAAAAGTATCTGTAACTGACTGTCCGAACAACAGCGCCTGGACGGCAGGGTCCGAATTGGTCAAAGCATAGGAGTAATGGCCATCCTGAGACAGGGTCAGTACGCCATACAGGCCATTGATTGTCAGCGAACCACCGCTGATCGGGGTCGTCGTTGTCGTATAGGTGGCTTGCGTCACCGCTTTGGTGTCAGCGGCATCGACATCGGTATCGTTGGTCAGCACGTTACCGGTTGCGATTAAGGTGCCGTCCTCTGTGACGTCAGCAGCGTCGTTATTGGCGACGGGAATATCGTTCGCCCCACCGATGGTAATGGTAAGTTTTTCCCAGGAAACCCCTGGGCCGCTCAGCGTATTTTTGACCTGGTAATAGAAAACATCCGTAACGGATTTTCCGTTTTGCAACGCTTGCACCAGGTCAGCAGTGTTGCCGAGGGTATAGGTGTAAACACCGGCATCGTTAATGACGATGGAGCCATAGGTGCCCATTACGCTGGCTGAGGATTCGTTGTTGCGTGTCGTATCGATGCCGAAGCTGCTGGACGAGGTTCCTGCTTCGTTTGTAATGGCTTTTACATAGTCCGTGCCAATGCTCGAAGCGGTGCTGGTTTCCTTGTCGTTGGTGAGCACATTTCCAGAGACGGTGGACGCCGCCGAATTGGATGTATTTCCGCCGTTGACGACCCCCTGCTCCGTCATGCTGTTGGTGTCGGCAGCTAACAGCGGGTCGTTGGCAGTGCTACCGTAAACCGTGATCTGCAAGGTGGCGCGGCTTTTAACGCCGCTCGAATCCTGCATGTAATAGGTGAATGTATCTACGCCAGCCGCGCCATCCTGAGTCGGGGTGTAAACGTAATCGCCATTAGCATACAAGGACAGCGATCCATATGTGCCGGTAAGCGTAGTCTTGGTGTAGAGGGCTAGCGAAGTGATCGTGGTAACACCGCTCAGCTCATTGTTGGTTCTTACGGTTGTTTTGCCCGTGATCGAGTCGTAAGTTGATGAACTAATGTAGGTACCGTCCGGCACTCCCGAGCCGGTAATCAACGCTCCGGTCGTGTAGGTTAAAGTTTTGTCTCCATTGAAAACAAGGTCGGTATAGGAGCTGTTTGCCGATGAACTGGCGGTTGCTTCTTTGCCGCCCCCACCGCTGGTTGTTGAGGTGATAACGGCTGCGGGCGGAGTGCTGACATCTTTAAACAGCACCGTAGCGTTGCTTTTGAAGAATGTTGAAATGTTGCTTACAGCTTGCCAAGCAGTGCCATCCCAGTAATAAGCGGGGTCTGCATTGAATGTGAATATCGTTTTCGTGCTATCAATAGCCGTTACGTAAATATTCTTGTACGAACTATCGGCAAGGGCGTAGTAGTTGGTTCCTGATTTGTAAAAGAGCTCCTGCCCTCCTGAGCCGAAACTGCTAAAGGAACTCCCTTGCCCGGCAAAAATCAGCTGCGTCGAGCCGGCATGAGGGGTAACAGAAACGGGGGTATCGAAGAAGGAAGTGCTGCCGACGATTGATTTGGTGTCGCCGGCATCTACGTCAGTGTCATTGGTGAGTACGTTGCCCGAAGCCGAGTAGCCGACGACACCGGTTGTCGTCGTGACTTTTGCGATGTTGTAGTCGTTAACAGCAATCGGCGCATCGTTGCTCCCCTGGATGCTGACGGTAAGGGTTGCCGTCGCCTTGCCGCCGTTGGTATTTATGGCCGTGTAAGTAAAGGTTTCAGCGACCGAGCCGCTTCGCAAGGAATCGACCAGAGTGCTGTCATTTCTCGGCGCATAGATGTAATTGCCGTTAGGTGCCAGCGTCAGCGTGCCATATTTGCCTTCGAGAAGATAACTCCCTGAAGTCAGGATGCTGATTTTCTGACCAGTCTCCGTGCTGGAGACGTCGATGACACTCAAGGAGGCCGGCAAGGTGTCATTCAAGAGCACGTTACCGTTGGCAGACGTCGTCGCAGTCAGGATAGTACCGGTTGATGGGTTGACATCTGCCGGATTGTTATCGGAACCGAGTTCCACGGCGGCAGTTGCGATATCCGCAGTCAGAACGGGCGTTGTTGGCGTGCCCAGCAGGCTGTTCAGCGCGGTATCGACCCGATCGGACGAGGAACCTACGTTCGCGACCGTGATGGTTCCCAGGTTTCCATCTTTGGTGTTATTGATGGTTTTCGACGAACCCAAGCCAATCTGGGTGTTAAACCACGCTTGATCGACAACGAGCAGGAAGCCACGGTTGTCCGCGGTGTTATTGTCACCGTCCTGATTGCCGTCCGTCTGGGCAAGGGCCAACGATGTGAAGTTAACATCGGTCCAGAAATAAAAGCCCCGGACGACGCCGCCGGACTTGATCGGCCGACTGATCCAGCCGTAATAGGTCTTGCCGCCAATGTTGATACCGATGGCCGCCACGTCATTGCCGCTGAAGAGGTTACTGTTGGTGTCGTCATTGACGAGCACCTGGCCGAGGCTAGCCGCATTGAAATTGTGCGAATTCTGCTCTTTCTCGGCTGCCGTTTCGCCAAGGTTGCTTTCAATGACGCCGTTGTTATTCACACTGTCATAAACCATTTCGTAGGCGTTGACGAAGGTGAAATTGGCGAACTCGACGTTTACATCCTTACCTTCAACCTGGATGGTGCCGCCATCGAGCACAGATTGAACGGCTTCCAGCCGGAACTGGCCATTAGCCAGGAGGTAGGCAAATGCCTCGCCTTCGTCCCCCGGAGTATCGTGTTGACCATTGACGTAGGCATCGATGGAATGCCCGACTTCTTCTGCGATCACCTGGGTGATGGAGGCGGTGTCCGCACCGGCGGCAATCCAGTCCTGGTTCAGGTAGATCACAGGGTGGCCATCCGGGCCGCTGGCGGCGAAGGCGCCCTTGGCCCCCTGCAGCGCGTCGCTGCTGAGAAATTGCACTGCAATGTTATAGCTGCCAGAGGCAACGGCCTGTTGCAAGGCTTCCACCTTGGCTGTCCACTCGGCGGAGGGAGCGCTTTGGCCACCGTTGAATAACGTGAACAGTTGCTGGGCAGCATCAGGCTGCTGCAGAAAATCGGCAACCTGCTTTTCCGCAGCGGCTTCGGCATTGGTTAGCGTCGACGGCACGGCACTAGCCGGTGCGACGAGATGGAGAAGGCCGTCTCCGGTCGCCGTGGCATCCGCAAGCGGCTTGGTAGCAACGGTATCGACCACATCGGAAACGGCCGCCCCATCGAACATGAAACGCTGTTCCAGTGCCAGTGGACTCGGGCCGCGGCGGATCAGGCGAGTCTTATTGGGGGTGTGCTTGATGGAAGCAGTGCTTTTCATGTTCGGTTACTCGGCAAATAAACGGAAGCGAGAATAGTGCAGACCCGGAGCAGGCCTAAGGTTGAGTGACGCGGACGCGGCCACTCATGCCGGCAATCAATTCGGGAAATTTGCCATCAATGGCGGCGGCCACCTTGACCGACTGGCTGACAGGATCGACACGGGCGCCAATGCGAATGAACTTGGCCGGGTAGGTTTTGTGCGTTTCATCGATTTCCACTTGAAACCCCTGGCCAAGCTTGAGCCAGCCCAGCCAACTGGACGGTACCAAGAATTCCAGTTCGAGAACGCTGTCATCGAGGATATCCAGCAGTGGCTGGCCGGGTTGGGCATATTGTTGTTCGCGTACCTTTTGTTCAGCAACACGACCGGCAAAGGGGGCCGCAACGGAACATTTGCCCAACACCGCCTGCTGCGCGCCGACTTCGGCGGCAAATTTGGCGACGGCTGCTCCGGACTGTTCCAACTCCACCAGGCCGACCGAGTTGAGTTCGGCCAGGCGCTTGTTGGCCTTATGGGTTTGCTCGGCGGATTTCAGTTCAGCGCGAGCTTTTTGCAGCATGGCTTGCGGCATCGAACAGTCAAAGCTGACGAGCAGCTGGCCGGCCTTGAATGCCCCACCCTCCGGAACCGGCAGGCGGTTGATCTTGGCGCCGATCTCAGCCGCCAAGGTGGTGAATCGGCGCGGCAGTAACTGGGCGCGGATTTCCTGGCGCTCAATGCCAGTTTTGGCAGCCGGGGCCGATACAGTGCCCGGGGTTGCCGGCCGCTCCGCCGCGAAAACCGGCGGCGTGGCGAGCAGGGGCAGAATCAACAAGCAGGCAATTTTCACTGCGTAACTTCCGCTTGAGTGGCTAGCCCGGCGCGTGGTGCCAGTTGGCTCCATACAGCTTGGCTGCGCGTGAGATTGCGCGTCAGGTCGCCCAAAGTAATTTCGTCGACGCTGCCAATCTGTGGATCGACTCCGAGAGTCGCCTGCAGCTTGGCCTCCGCGGCTTGGGCCAGGGCCAGAGCCTGGAAGCGGCGGAGCAGGCTGAGGATGGCGGTGGTCTGGTTGGCCACGCTGTCGAGCTTGCTTTGGGTCTGTGCGGCTTCACGGTTTTTCATGTGCTCGGCGATACGGCGATCGGTTTCCCAGATGGCATCGGCCCGGTTGAACTGGTTAAGGGCATTGGAATACTGCTGGCGGGCCAGATGCACCTGGGCGATGACCGCCATCTGCATGGCGATACGGCGCTGGTCGGCCAGGGCGACGCCTGCTTCGGAAAGCTTGATCTGGGTCGGGCCGGTAAACAGGTTGAACAGGTTGAACGACAACTGCACGCTGGCTTCGCGCCAGTTGTGGTTCAGCAGGTAGCTGTCGGTGTCGTAGTTGTAGCCATAGTTGAAGATCAGGTTGGGAAAGAGCTTGACCAGTGTCTTGCGCGTTTCCTCCCGAGCGATGCGGGCGTTGTAGTGCTGTTCACGCAGGTCGGCGTTGGCGGTCATGGCGGTTTCTTCCATAACCTCGATCGGCACGGAAAGCGCCTCTCTATTGACCGACTCCAGCGGCGGGACCAAGGCCAGTGGCTGGCCGAGCGGCGCGTTGATCAGAGCGGCCAGTTCAACTTGTGCGGTAGACAATTCCTGATCGATGGCTTCGAGCAGACGCAGGTTTTCCAATACCTGGCGCTGATAACGCAGCGAATCGAGCGGGTTGCGCAGGCGCTCCGTTTCGGCGCGGCGAGCGTCGTCAAGCGCTTCTTCAGCCATGCGGGTCGCTGCCTGTACGTCACCATGCAGTTTTTGCGCGCTGTAGGCGCGCCAGAAAGCCGTGCGCACATCCTGCATCAACAGGTGCATGGCCTTGCGCCGCTTTTCGCCGGCGATCAGCACGCGATCTGCTTGCTGCTTGGTGTTGTAGTAGCCGAGCCCGAGATCAAGGATGTTCCAGGTCAGCGACAACGATGCCGTTTCATGTTCGCGTTCCTGGGAAATGAACTGCGATTGGGACAACTGGCCGGTCTGCGAGTTGCGGCTCATGCTGATCTTGTCGTTGTCTCGCCAATTGTAGCCGGCTTGGGCGAGCAGCTTCGGCAGCATGTCGAAATGCGAAGCGTCCAGCTGTTTGAAGGCAAGGGCCTCTTCCATCATCTTGGCGCGCCGGTCCAGGTTGTATTTCAGGGCACGCGCCATGGCCATTTCCAAAGTGATCGCCTCGCCGACTGGTGCCGCTTGCTGAGCCGCGGCCGCTCTGTCTGCGATTGCTTGCTTGAAGAGCGAATCCTCCTCGAAAGGCGTCGGTTGAATGGTGGTGCAGGCGCCTAGGGAAACGGCCGCAAGCAGTGTGGCGGCAATACATTTTGGAACAGGTGTCTTCATGGCCAGGTTTTCTATCATTTATGTTAATTATAGATATTTTATAATATAGCCTGATTTTTTATGCGGGATTGTGAGCAATTTCACTAAATGCCTTGTGACACTGAACACCACTGTCGAATATTCGCTTGCCCAACTCTGGATTTCCGCGACGGGAGCCAGTCGGCATTGGTCAATGAGCTGCCCAGCGTCGATCATGGCCGATAGCCGCCCATCTGTTTGCCAGGTAGCCCAACTGAGGACAGCACCCGGCCCCCGGACTTCGCCCAGTCATTGATTTGCCGGCCAGCAGCGGCGTATGCGAATTGTCGGAACTCCTCCCGATGTCCATAGCCTAATGGTTACCAGCAAGCTAAATCGTATTAGTTCATGCGCTTGGCTGAAACGCTCTACGGAGCGGACGCATGAACGGTAGCGAGGATTGCTTTCTGGCAAGGCCCTTGTTCGGCGTATAGCCCCGAGGGCCTTCTTTTTATGGCCGCGGACTTCAACCGGCCGACTCGGGTCGTTGAGCCGACACACAAATATCTCGCGATTAGCCGTGCCAATGCTAGCGCTAGGGGACAGCCGGCCTCTTTGCGAAGGGGGTCGCCGGCACCGGGAAGCCAAGGGTAACGTTGCCGGGCGAGCATCTGTGCCGGGGTTGCGAAGCATTGGTGCAAAACCTGAGATAATCCAGCCGTTTCGGCACCAACTGCGTCAACGGAGAACGACCATGCCCGCCATCCGCGTTTATGGCATTAAGAACTGCGATACCATGAAGAAAGCCATGAACTGGCTTTCCGACAACGGGATCGCCTACGAATTCGTCGATTACAAGAAAGCCGGCGTTGCCGAAGCCAATCTACCGGACTGGAACGCCCGCGCCGGTTGGGAAAAGCTGCTCAACACGCGCGGCCTGATGTGGAAAAAGCTGAGCGACGACGAGCGTGCTGCGGTCGACGAGTCCAAAGCCCTGAAATTGATGGCGCACTACCCGGCACTGATCAAGCGCCCGGTGCTCGATACCGGCAGCCAGTTGCTGGTCGGTTTCAGCCCCGAGAGCTACGCGGAAAAACTGAAATGAGCGACAGCTTCATCCGCCGCTTCCTGTTCGAAGGCCTCGACATCCGCGGTGCCGTCGTTTATCTCGGCGACACGTGGCAGCACATGCAGGCCGGCCGCCACTACCAGCCGACCGTCGCCCAGTTACTCGGCGAAACCGCCGCCGTGACCGCGCTGATCGCCGGCCAGCTCAAACAGCCCGGCCGCCTGACCCTGCAGTTGCGCGGCAACGGCCCGATCCAGCTGCTGGTCATGGACTGCAACGAGCAGTTGCAAATGCGCGGCATGGCGCGCAGCAACCCGGTCGTCCTGCCGGCACCGGTACCGGAATTGCTGGGTGCCCACCAGGGTGGCCAGTTGATGATGAGCCTCGACCTGCCGACCGCCCGCCAGCCGTATCAAAGCTACGTGCCGATGGTCGGCGACAGCATCGCCGCCATCTTCGAGCACTATCTGGAACAATCCGAACAACAGCCGTCGCGCCTTTTCGCCACCGCCGGCCCGCAGGCCGCCGTTTGCCTGTTCCTGCAGAAAATGCCGGAGGCCGACAGTTGCGACGCGGACGGCTGGAATCGCATTACCCAGCTGGCCGGCACGGTGAAGCCAGCCGAACTGCTCGGACTCGATGTCGAAGGCCTGCTCACCCGCCTCTTCCACGAAGACATGGCAGAACACGGCATCCGCGTCTACGATCCCCGGCCCGTCGTCTATCACTGCCCGGAAGACTGGGAGAAGGTACGCGACATGATTCGCAGCATCGGCCGCGACGACGCCGAGGCCATCCTCGCCGAACATGGTGAAATCCTGATCCGCGACGATATCTGCAACCGCGAATATCGATTCTCTCCCGACGACGTTGCCGCGCTGTTCGCAATGAGCGAAGGCAAGGCCCTGCATTGATGGGCCAGCCCCACGACCCCTTTGCGCTTGGCCGGCGGGTCGAACTGCTTTACCGCAACGTCCTGCTCGGACAGCTCGTTACCATCGTCAATGCCAGCGCATTGACCTGGGTCGCTGTCTCGCTGCTCGACCATCCGCTCATCTATCTGTGGTGGCTGCTCGCCCTTCTGGTCGCCGGATTCCGTATCCAGCAGGCCCGGGCTTATGGCGCGGCGAACGAATCGGCCAGACTCGCCCACGCCGAACGCTGGCGCCTGGGGGTGCTGCGCGGTGCGACCGGCTCGGCAATCGTCTGGTCCGGCGGGGGCTTGCTGCTGATGCTGCAAGGCAATACCCACCTCCAGCTATTCACTGCCTTCGTGATCGCCGGCATGGTCGCCGGCGCCGTACCGGTGCTGGCTGCCGACCGCACGGTTTTCCGGGCCTATGCCTGGCCGATGGTCGCGGCCGCCATTGTCGGCACCCTGGGCAATGACCCGCTGCACATCGCCTTTACCGTCATGGCGCTGATCTTCCTGCTCGCCGTGACGCGCAGCGCCGATCTCTTCCACGACACGCTGCACGACACTTTCCGTCTGGAGCACGAGAAGGATGACCTGGTCAAAAATCTCGAACATGCCCACGAAGTGGCCGAACGCTCCAACCGGACAAAAACCGAATTCCTGGCCAATATCAGCCACGAACTGCGCACGCCAATGAACGGCATCATCGGCATGGCCGATCTGCTGGCCTATGGAAACACTTCTGAAGAACAGCAGGAACTGCTCGGCCATCTGCGCCAGTCCGCCGACATCCTGATGGAACAGATCAATTACCTGATCGAACTGTCGGCACTCGAAGCCGGGCATGTCAAACTCCGGCCGGCTCCCTTCCCGGTTCATGACCTACTCGACGGGCTGCTGTCCGCCCATCGCAAAGCGGCCACCGAAAAGGGTCTCAGCCTCGAGCTTGAGGCCGATCCCGACTTGCCCAGGCTGCTGCTCGGCGACCTTGAACGCCTGCGCGAAATATTCCGCCACCTGATTGGCAACGCGATCAAATTCACCGACCAGGGCGGCATCCGCCTGGCGGCACGCCTGCAGGCGTCGCCGGGAGAAGTCGTTCGGATTGAATTCAGCATCGCCGATACCGGCCCGGGGATCAGTGCGGAAACGCTGCAGGCGATCAGCGGCCTGCTCGTTCAGGCCGATGGTTCAACCAGCCGTCGCCACGGCGGCATCGGAGTCGGGCTGCCGATTTCCCGCAAGCTGATCGAACTGATGGGCGGCGAGTTGCGCATCGACAGCCTGCCCGGCAACGGCAGCAGATTCAGCTTCGTCCTGCCCTTCGCCCGCCTCGATGCGGAATCCGCCGTCGCCGCCAGCTAACCGATCCCGGGCGGGGGTCAGATCACCTTGCCGGGATTCATCAGGCCGCGCGGGTCGAGCGCCTGCTTGATCGAGCGCATCAAGGCCATTTCGACCGGACTCTTGTAGCGCAGGATTTCCTCGCGCTTCAACTGGCCGATGCCATGCTCGGCGGAAATCGAGCCGTTCAGCGCGTCGACCGTGTCATGGACGAGGCGGTTGACTGCCGGCTGGGCGGCGATAAAGGTGGCGTTATCCTGGGCATCGGCCTGCGACAGGTTGTAGTGCAGGTTGCCGTCGCCGACATGGCCGAAAGCGACGACACGGATACCGGGGAAAGCCTGTTCCAGTGCCTTGTCAGCCGCCGCCAGAAAAGCCGGAATGGCCGACACCGGCACCGAAATATCGTGCTTGATGCTGATGCCCTCGATCTTCTGCGCTTCGGAAATATTCTCGCGCAGCGCCCACAGCTTTTTCGCCTGCGTCTCCGACTGGGCGACGACGCCGTCGCCAACTTCGCCAGCCTCCAGCCGACTGGCCAGCCAGGTTTCGACGGCCGCCGGATCGGCCCCGGAAAATTCAGCCAGCACGTACCACGGCGATTGCGTGGTCGGCCGCTGGGTGTCCGGAATATGCTTCATGACCAGTCCGAGCGCCGTTTCCGAGACCATCTCGAAGGCCGTCAGCTGCGCATCGAAGGCGGTTTTTGCCGAATTCAGCAGGTCGACCGTAGCCTTCGGCGATTCCACGTTCAGCCAGCAGGTTACCTGCGTCCTGGGCAGCGGAAAGAGCTTCAGTACGGCGCCGGTGATGATGCCCAGCGTGCCCTCGGCGCCGATGAACAGCTGCTTCAGGTCATAGCCGGTATTGTCCTTGCGCAGGCCGCGCCGGCCGTCCCAGATCTCGCCGCTGGGCAGCACGACTTCGAGGCCGAGCGTCAGCTCGCGGGTATTGCCGTAGCGTAGAACCTGGACGCCGCCGGCATTGGTGGAGAGGTTGCCGCCGATCTGGCAGGTGCCTTCGGAGGCCAGCGCCAGCGGGAACAGCCGGTCGGCGGCGCGCGCCGCTGCCTGCACGGCGGCCAGCGTGCAGCCGGCCTCGACGGAAATGGTGTTGTTTTGCGGGTCGACCGTAGCGATGCGGTTCAGGCGGCCCAGGCTGAGCAGTACTGCCCTGCCCTCACCGTCCGGGGTGGCCGCGCCGCACAGGCTGGTGTTGCCCCCCTGCGGCACGATGGGGACGCCGGCCTCGGCACAGGCCTTGACCACGGAGGCCACCTCGGCGGTGTTGCCGGGGCGAACGACGCATTGCGCCGCGCCGCGATAGCGACCGCGCCAGTCGGTAACGAAGGGCGCGATGTCGGCCGGGTCGGTCAGCACGTGGGCTGCGCCGACCAGGCTGCTCAGGCGATCAGACAGGCTGGGCGTAGAGGTCATGGTGGTCGGCGTCGATGACCTTGACCTGCAGGAAGTCGCCCGGCTGGGCATCGAAGTGGCCGTCGAGGTAGACCAGGCCGTCGATTTCCGGCGCATCGGCCTTGGAACGGGCAATGGTGCCTTCTTCATCGACTTCGTCGACCAGCACCTGGATGACCGTGTCGATCTTGGCAGCCAGCTTGTCGGCGGAAATGTCTTCCTGGACCTGCATCAGCCAGCGGCGGCGATCTTCGCGCACATCCTCGGGCAACAGTTCGCCCAATTCGTTGGCCTTGGCGCCTTCGACCGGCGAGTAAGCAAAGGCACCGACGCGGTCGAGCTTGGCGTCTTCGAGGAACTGGATCAGCTGGTCGAAATCCTCTTCCGTCTCGCCGGGGAAGCCGGTGATGAAGGTCGAGCGGATGACGATTTCCGGGCAGATTTCGCGCCACTTGGCGATGCGTTCCAGCGTGTTCTCGGCCGAGGCCGGGCGCTTCATCGCCTTGAGTATCCGTGGGCTGGCGTGCTGGAAAGGCACATCGAGGTACGGCAGGATCTTGCCTTCCGCCATCAACGGAATGACGTCGTCGACCGACGGATAGGGATAAACGTAATGCAGGCGGACCCAGATGCCGAAGCTGGCCAGCGCGTCGCACAATTCCTTCAGGCGGCTCTTGACCGGCTTGCCGCCCCAGAAGGCCGTGCGGTACTTGAGATCGACGCCGTAGGCCGAGGTGTCCTGCGAAATGACCAGGATTTCTTTGACGCCGGCGCGGGCGAGGTTCTCGGCTTCGGCCAGGATGTCGCCGACCGGGCGCGAGACCAGCGGGCCGCGCAGCGAGGGGATGATGCAGAAGGTGCAGCTGTGGTTGCAGC
>CAMLHL010000069.1 GCA_946479855.1 uncultured Pseudomonadota bacterium | reverse complement strand
TGTACGACGAAGCCGATTTCAACGCCCGGCCGCCGTTCACCGATCCGGAAATCCTGCGCTCCTCGCTGGCCGGCGTCATCCTGCGCATGAAGTCGCTGAAGCTGACCGATGTCGAGAGCTTCCCGTTCATCGAGCCGCCGCCGGCCAAGGCGATCAGCGACGGCTACGCGCTGCTGCAGGAATTGGGCGGGCTGGACGACGAGAATCGCCTGACCAAGGTCGGCGAGGCGCTGGCCAGGCTGCCGCTCGATCCGCGCATCGGCCGCATGCTGGTCGCCGCCCGCGATCTCGGCTGTTTGAGCGAAGTGCTGGTCATCGCCGCCGGCCTGTCCACGCAGGACCCGCGCGAGCGGCCGCAGGAGCGCCAGCAGGCGGCCGACGAGAAGCACAAGCTGTTCGCCGACGAGAAATCCGAGTTCCTCAGCTGGGTCAAACTCTGGCAATGGTTCAAGAATGCCGTCGACCACAAGAAATCGAACAAATCGCTGGTCGATACCTGCCACGCCCATTTCCTCTCTTACCTGCGCTTGCGCGAATGGCGCGAGGTGCATGGCCAGCTGCACGCCATGGTCACCGAGCTGGGCTGGAAGGAAAACGACATCCCCGGCACCTACGAGGCCATCCATCAGGCCCTGCTGTCCGGCCTGCTCGGCAACATTGGCTGCAAGTCGGATGAATCCGGCTACTACCTCGGCGCGCGCGGCATCCGCTACCTGATCCACCCCTCGTCGCCGCTGCAGAAAAAGGCCGGCAAGTGGATCATGGCGGCCGAGATCACCGAGACGACGCGGCTGTTCGGCCGTTGCGTCGCCCGCATCGAGGATGGCTGGATCGAGAAAGTGGGCGCTCACCTCATCAAGCGCCAGTACTTCGATCCGCACTGGGAAAAGAAGGCGATGCAGGTCGCCGGCTGGGAGCGGACGACGCTCTACGGCATCGTGATCAACCCCAAGCGGCGCATCCACTACGGCCCGCTGGCGCCGGCCGAGGCACGCGAGATTTTCATCCGCCAGGGCCTGGTCGCCGAGGAAATCGACGAGAGTTTCGCCAAGCGCTGGCCCTTCTTCCAGCACAACCAGAAGCAGATCCGCGACATCGAGAAGATCGAGCACAAGCAGCGCCGGCAGGACGTGCTGGTCGACGACGAGCTGATCTTCGCCTTCTACGACCATATCATCCCGGCCGACATTCACAACGGTGCCACCTTCGACCACTGGCGCAAGACGGCCGAGCAGGACAACCCCAAGCTGCTCTTCCTGGCCAGGGACGACCTGATGCGCCACTCGGCAGCCGGCGTGACGACCGAGGCCTTCCCGCATCACCTCAAGGTTGGCGGCGTCGATTACGCGCTCTCCTACCACTTCGAACCGGGTTCGGCGAAGGACGGCGTGACGCTGACCCTGCCGCTGGCCCAGTTGAACCAGATTCCGGCGCTGCGCATGGAATGGCTGGTGCCGGGGCTGTTGAAGGAAAAGCTGGTGCAGCTGATCAAGACGCTGCCGCAGAAAATCCGCGCCAAGCTGGTGCCGGTGCCGGAGTTCGTCGACGAGTTCATCGCCGCCACGGCCGGCAATGACAAGAAGATGAATCAGGGGCTGATCCCGCCACTGATCGACTACATCCTCGAAGCGCGCGGCCTGAATGCCCGTGGCTGGGCGGTGACCCCCGACGCCTTCCGGCCCGACGCGCTGCCGCCGCATTTCTCGATGAACTACAAGCTGATCGACGAACACGGCCGGCAACTCGACATGAACCGCAGCCTGGTCGCCCTGCGCGGCGAGTGGGGCAAGGAAGCGAAAGAGGAATTCGCCGAACTGCACGAAACGCCGTCCGAATACACGCAACTGACCGACTGGACCTTCGGCGAGCTGCCGGAACTGATGGAAGTGCCGGTCGGCAAGCAGACGGTGATCGGCTACCCGGCGCTGGTCGACGACGGCGAAACGGTCAGCCTGAAGGTCTTCGATTCGGCCGAGGAAGCCGCCGAGACGCACCGCAAGGGGCTGGCCCGCCTGTTCATGCTGCAGTTCCGCGAGCAGGTGAAGTATTTCGACAAGAACGTGCCGGGCATGAGCCAGATGGGCATGCAGTTCATGGCGCTGGGCACGACCGACGAACTGAAGCGGCAGATCGTCGACCTGACCTTCGAGCGCGCCTGCCTGACTGAACCACTGCCGACCACGCCGGAGGCCTTCAAGGCCCGCTGTGGCGAGGCCAAGGCGCGGCTCGGGCTGATCATGCAGGAGGTTTGCCGGATGGTCGGCACCGTGCTGACCGAGTGGCAGGCGGTGAGCAAGAAGCTGCCAGCCTTCAAGACGCACGCCGCGGCGGTCGCCGACATCGAGGCGCAGCTGAAGCGGCTGATGGGCAAGCACTTCGTCGTCGAGACGCCTTTCGAGCGCCTGCAGCACTACCCGCGCTACCTGAAGGCGATCGGCGTGCGCCTCGACAAGCTGAAGGCCAACCCGGCGCGTGATGCGCAACTGATGGCTGAATACGGGCCGCTGTGGACGAATTACGAGCGGCGCGCCATCCAGCTGGCCAAGCTGGGTACGCTCGACCCGCAGGTCGAGCAATTCCGCTGGCTGCTCGAAGAGCTGCGCGTCGGGCTCTATGCCCAGGAACTGCGCACGCCGGTGCCGGTGTCCACGAAGCGCCTGCAGAAGCAGTGGGAGGGCATCAAGAATGGGTGAGGTCATGCTGGCACTGGCGAGAACCTTCGCCAGCCTGAAGGACGGCAAGGTCTGGCTGTACGTGCTGACCCCGGCCCTGTTCTCGCTGCTGCTGACGATCGGGCTGGCGGTCTGGGCGCTCGGCGCCGTCGTCGAGCGGCTGCTGGACTACCCGCCGATGTCCCTGCTCATCGGCTGGGGTCTGGTCTGGCTGGCGCATCTGCTGGCCTACCTGGGCGGCTGGCTGGCGATTTTTGCCGTGGCCTATCTGAGCGCTTCGCTGCTGGCCGCCATCGTCGTCATGCCGCTGATGCTCAAACACCTGTCGGCCACCGAGTACCGCGACGTGGCGGCGATGGGCAAGGACAGCTTCGTCGCCGCTACGGTCAACAGCGTTTTGGCCTCGATTCTGTTCGTGATCGGCTGGGTGGTGACCATCCCGCTGTGGCTGATTCCCGGCTTCTCGCTGCTCATCCCGCTGCTGCTGATGGGCTGGCTGAACCGCCGCACCTTCGCCTACGACGCACTGTCGCTGCACGCCACGGCCGGCGAGTGGCAGGAGATCCGCCAGCGCCAGAAAATGCCGCTGTTGATGCTCGGCCTGACCATGGCGCTGTTCGCCCATCTGCCAGTCTTCGGCCTGCTGGTGCCGGCCCTGGCCGCGCTATCATTCGTCCATTACGGGCTGGAAACCCTGCGCCGTTCAAGGGGCGGCGCTGTCGTGACTATCGAGGGAGAACGCGTATGAGCCGTACCTATGGCGCCATCGTCATCGGTGACGAAATTCTGTCCGGCAAGCGCCAGGACAAACACTTTGCCAAGATTGCCGAACTGCTCGGGGCGCGCGGCCTGCGCCTCTCCTGGGTCGAATACCTGGGCGATGACCGGGAGCGTCTGGCCGCCACCTTCAAGCGCACGATGGCGGCTGGCGACGTGGTCTTCTCCTGCGGCGGCATCGGCAACACGCCGGACGACCATACCCGGCAGGCCGTGGCGGCGGCGCTCGGGGTCGGCCTCGCACTGCACCCCGAGGGTTTTGAGGAACTAAAAATCCGTTTCGCCGGCGAGGAAATTACCGACAAGCGCAGGCTGCTGGTGACCTTTCCGCAAGGGGTGCAGATCATTCCCAACCCGTTCAACCGCATTCCCGGTTTCATGGCCAACGACCATTACTTCGTGCCGGGCTTTCCGCAGATGGCGCACCCGATGATCGAATGGGTGCTTGATACCTTCTACCGGAACGAATTCCAGCCAGTCACCGGCACGGTTGAAAAGGCCTTCCTGCTGACCGGGCCGACGGCCTACGAAAGTGCGTTGCTCGACCTGATGGAGCGCATCGTTGCCGATTACCCGACGCTGCGCCTGTTCTCGTTGCCCTCGCTGGTCGGGAAGGAGCGCAAGCACCTCGAGTTGGGGGTCGAAGGCTCGCCCGAACTGGTTGACCGGGCCATGGAGGAAATCCGCATCGAAGTCGAAAAGCGCGGCATTCGGTGGATTTGGCGACCCTGAGGCGGCGAATGGCAGCACGGCCGCTGGCAGGCAGCGACCATGGAGACAACGGCCGGCCCTGCGGTCGACCGTAAATAACGGCCAAAATGGAAGGATGCGGCCGGCAGGCGTAAAAAAACCCGCAATTTGCGGGTCTTTGGGCGCGGCTGGCAGGCCGGAAATTACTTGGCGGCAGCCTTCTTGGCGGCGGCGGCCGTGGCGCTCTTGGCCGGCGGGGTGACGGCCTTGCCGGCAGCCTGCAGGTTGGCTTCGGCGATGTCGGAGAGTTGCTTGGCCATCGAGGTCATCTGGTCAAAAGCCTTGGTCGAGGCGCCGAGCATGGACTGCATGGTGGCGGCGAAGACATCGCCACCGACCGGTGCGGAGGCCTTGGCCTTCTCGACGGCAGAAGCGGCATTCTTGGTGAAGCTGCTGTACTGGGCTTCCATGACCGAGGTGATTTCCTTCTGCATTTCGGCAATCAGGTCATAGACGCTGCGCGAATAGCCGACGAACTTGTCGACGTTCGGCTTGGTCAGTTCGCTGTTCAGCTTGGCGACGGCGTTGGCATCCTTGGCGCTGAGCAGCTGCTGGGCGTTGGCAACCGTATTGTTGAAGAACTCGCGGGAAGCGGCCATGTTCAGGGCGGTCAGGCGCTCGACGCCGTCGAAGGCGGTGCGCAGCAGGGCCATCATGACTTCGGCGTTGGCTTTTTGCGCGGCGGTCAGTTGTTCGATATTCGGGTTGCTCATTGTTATCTCCAGTTTCTGTTTTCGGGCTTGGATGAAACAAAGCCCCTGCCGAGGCAGGGGCTCTTTGACGGCAGCTTATTTCTTCTTGGAAGCGGCGCCCACAGCCTTGACGGTGGCGTTGGTAGCGGCGGCCACGTTGGCTTCGGTGATTTCGGCAACCTGCTTGGCAGCCTTGTTCATGTTGTCGAAAGCAGAATTGGCGGCAGCGATGGCGCTCTTGACCGCGGCGACGGCAACGTCGGAACCAGCCGGAGCGGACTTGGCAGCCTTGTCGAGCAGACCGGCGACGGTCTTCTGGAAATCGCCGAACTGGCCTTCAACCATCTTCGACAGTTCTTCCTGGGTCTGGGCGGAGATTTCATACACCGAGCGGGAGTAGGCGACGGCCTTCTCGACGTTCGGCTGGGCCAGCGAAGCCTGGATGGACAGGGCTTCCTGGACATCCTTGGCACCCATCAGGGCCTTGGCGCCGGAGACGGAATCTTCCATGACCGAACGGGCGGTGTTCAGGTTCAGCGCGGCGATGCGCTCGGCGGAAGCCAGGGCGGTATTGGCCAGGGACAGCAGGGAATCAACGGTGGCCTTGTTGGCGGCAGCGAATTGCTCGGGGGTGGTGAACATGGTCATCTCCAATAAAAGTCATGCAAAACAGTCTAAAACCGTGGCGGCGCGCCAGTGTCAAACCATGCTGCACCGCATCATGAGCTTTATTATAGGGATGATTGTTACATTGTCAACAATAATTTGTGCGGTGCACAAAAAGTTCTAAATTCATTTAAATCAATGGATTGGCTGGTATTTTTGCCTGGTGTTTGGGCAATTTTCGACTTCGCTGCAGCGCACTGGGCTAGGGCTGTGTCTTGGGCAATTCCAGGCCGCCGGACCCCTTGAGTTCAAGGTGTTCGCCACGGCTTGCCGCCGGTGGTTGCGGTGCACTATCCTTGTTCTTCGGTTGGATCACAGCCCGAACCCGCGGGGTCGGCGCATTCGGGTCACGGGATTCGCCAGCCGTGACGAGATATTTTTCGCTGACGGCGTCGTACCAGATGTAGTCGCCCTTGACCTCATCTTCGCCGCTCTTCACCCAGGCGCGGTGGAACAGTTCGGCGATTTCGCTGTTGGTGTTGTATTCGATGCGCTCGGCTTCGCCCTCGATATATTCATCCTTGCCTTCGCGTTTCTGGCGGAAGCGGGCGAGGCCGTTCTTGCCGCTGAAGGCGGTGCCTTTCTGGAAGCCGTAGCGGTCCTCGGTGACGATGACGCGGTCGGCTTTCAGGATCATCGTCCCCTTGGTGATCACGACATCGCCTTCGAGGATCTGGACCTTCTTTGCATCGTCGATCGAGACACGGTTGGCTTCGAGCAGCATCGGCTTGCCCCGGTCGGCGCGCTCGGCGTGGACGGGCAGCGCGGCAAGAAGGCAGAGGGTGAGCGTGGCGAGTCGGTAGGTCATGGCGTGGCTCTGGGTCGAATGTATTGGCCTTTGACCTGCGATTGCAGCACAAAGGTGGATGCGTTGTTGTCGATCTGGGCGCCGACGCCGGTAATCCAGGATTGCCCCTGGGTGATTTTAACCGGACTGTTGGTGAAGGCGATGCCAGCTTCGCTCTGCACGGTCAGGTCGGGGCTGGTGGCGACCAGTTCCGGACGGGTGTCGGTTGCGGCGCGCGTGATCCGGACGTCCTCCCACAGGTAGGCGACTTCGCCTTTGGCGGTCACTTTGGCGTGCTTGGCCGTAATGGTCAGCGGTGGCGTATTCGGGCGGTAGCTGAGCAAAACCGGCAGCTTCAACTCGGAGGTGTCGTCGTCCGGGTAGTGCTCCATGTAGGGGGCACTCAAGCGATACTTGACCTGGCCGGCTGCGTCGAAACGGCGGGCAACGAAATTTTCGGCAATCGCGTCCGGATCGTGGCGCAGCTTGCCGTCGTGCTTTTCCTCGCCACGGTCGACGGCGCTTTGCAGCCAAAATGTCAGCCCGGCCAGCAAGGCGAGTACGATGATCGGGAAGAGTTGGCTGGGCCAGTGCTTCATTGCGGGTCGAGGTAGGGGGCGAAGGCGGCTTCGAGTTTGTCCTGGGCGGCCAGGATGAACTCGATGGCTTCGCGCACGGCACCCTGGCCGCCGGCCGCATCGGTCACGGCGTGGGCTCGTTCCTTGACGATCGGGCGGGCGTTGGCCGGGGCGATGGCCAGGCCGCAGCGGGCCATGGCGCGCAGGTCGATCAGGTCGTCGCCCATGAAGGCCAGCTCGGACCAGTGCAGGCCGAGTTGCGCCAGCAGTTTGTCGGCCACGGCGTGCTTGTCGCCGACGCCCTGGTACACGTGGGAGACGCCGAGGTCGGCGGCACGGCAGGCGACGACGCCGGAATTGCGGCCGGTGATGATCGCCACTTCGATGCCGACCCGCTTCAACAGCACGATACCGAGGCCGTCCTGGACGTTGAAGGTCTTCAGTTCGTGGCCGTCGTCGGTGTAGTGCAGGCCGCCGTCGGTCATCACGCCGTCGATGTCGAAGGCGACAAGCTTGATGCGGGCGGCGCGGGCTTTGGTGTCCATCAGATGACCTTGGCGGTGAAGAGATCGTGCATGTTCAGGGCGCCGATCAGGTGATTGTCGGTGTCGACGACGAGCAGGGCGTTGATGCGCAGGCGTTCCATCATTTCGACGGCTTCGACGGCGAGGCGGTCGGGGCCGATGGTTTGCGGCGACGGGTGCATCACCGAAGCGATGTTGCCCTGTTGCAGGTCGGTACGTTTTTCAAAGGCACGGCGCAGGTCGCCATCGGTGAAGATGCCGATGACGAGATCGGCCGGATCGGTGATCGCCACCAGCCCGAGACCGCCGCGCGACATGGCGATGATGGCGTCGCTAATGGCGGTGCCCGGGGAAACGGCCGGCACTTGGTCGCCGGCGCGCATGACGTCGCGGACGTGGGTGAGCAGGCGGCGGCCGAGCGAGCCGCCGGGATGCGAGCGGGCGAAGTCCTCCGGCCCGAAGCCGCGGGCGTCGAGCAGGGCGACGGCCAGCGCGTCGCCCAGTGCCAGGGCGGCCGTCGTGCTGGCGGTTGGTGCGAGATTGTGCGGACAGGCTTCCTGGGCGACGCCGGCGTCAAGGTGGACATCGGCTTCGCGGGCCAGCGTCGATGCCGGGACGCCGGTCATCGCGATGACCCGGGCGCCCTGGCGTTTGACGGCCGGGACAATGCGCAGCAGTTCTTCCGATTCGCCGGAGTTGGAGAGGGCGAGCAGGATATCGTTGCGGGTGATCATGCCGAGGTCGCCATGGCTGGCTTCGGCCGGATGGACGAAATAGGCCGGGGTGCCGGTGCTCGCCATGGTGGCGGCAATCTTGCGGGCGATGTGGCCGGACTTGCCCATGCCGCTGACAATCAGACGGCCGTGGCAGTTGAGAATCAGTTCGATGGCCCGGGCGAACTCGCCGTTGATCCGGTCGGTCAGGGCGTAAACCGCGGCAGCTTCGATGCTCAGGGTCTGGCGACCCAGTTCCAGAGCGCGTTCCGGGGAAAAACGATGGGGGGCGGGACTTGGGTTCATGGGCGGGCTGCGGTTATGATGGCCGAAGTATACCTGAATCGCGAAAACGGCCCTTGAGCGCACTCTCTCTCGTCCTTCTGCTGCTTGGCGCCTCGGTCCTGGCCGTGGTCATCTGTCGTCGGTTCAATCTGCCGCCGGTTCTCGGCTATCTGTTCGTCGGCAGCATCATCGGTCCGCATGCCCTGAACCTGATGAACGACATGCATCGGGCCGAATATCTGGCGGAGTTCGGCGTCGTCTTCCTGATGTTCTCGATTGGCCTGGAATTTTCGCTACCCAAGCTCTATGCGATGAAACGCATCGTTTTCGGTCTCGGTCTGCTGCAGGTCTTGCTGACGCTGCTCCTGATCGCCGGGATCATCAAGCTGATGGGGGTTGGCTGGCAAATCGGGATTGCCTTGGGCGGCGTATTTGCCATGTCGTCCACGGCGGTTCTGACCAAGTTGCTGGCCGAACGCATGCAGCTCGATTCAGCGCATGGCCGCGAAATCATGGGGGTGCTGCTGTTTCAGGATCTGGCGGTGGTCCCTTTCCTGATCGTGATCCCGTCGCTGACCCAGCCACCCGAGGAGTTGGCGGCGCTGCTCGGCGTTGCGCTGCTCAAGGCAGTCGTCGTGCTGGCGGTGATTCTCGTTTTTGGCCAGCGCCTGATGCGCAAATGGTTCCACTTCGTCGCCCGCGCCAAATCCTCTGAAGTGTTCGTGCTCAACGTGCTGTTGATCACCCTCAGTCTGGCCGCGATCACCGAGCTGGCCGGATTGTCGCTGGCGCTGGGGGCCTTTGTCGCCGGTATGCTGATTTCGGAAACCGAGTACAAATTGCAGGTGGAAGAAGATATCAAGCCCTTCCGCGATGTGCTGATGGGCCTGTTTTTCGTGACCATCGGCGTCAAACTCGACCTGCATATTCTGGTCGGTCTGTGGTGGCAAGTCTTGCTGGCCTTGCTCGCCCTGTTGCTGATCAAGTCCCTGGTCGTCGGCGTGCTGTCATGGCGGCTCGGCGCATCTCCCGGTAACGCCACCCGCTCTGCCTTGTGGCTCTGCGCCGGCGGCGAATTCGGCTTCGTGCTGCTCGGCGAAATTGTCCGGCTGCCCAGAGATATCCACCAAGTGGCACTGACCGTCCTGGTGCTCTCGATGCTGATCGCGCCATTCATCGTCCAGTACAGCGAACGGATTGTCGTGCGTTTCGTGGCCAGCGAATGGCTGGTGCGCTCGATGCAGCTCACCCGAATCGCCGCCCAGTCCATGGGGGCGGAAAAGCACGCCATCCTCTGTGGCTTTGGCCGGAACGGCCAGTACCTCGCCCGCTTTCTCGCGCAGGAGGACATCAACTACGTTGCCCTTGACCTCGACCCGGACCGGGTGCACGAGGCGGCGGCCGGCGGTGAAAACGTCGTCTACGGCGATGTCGGCCGCAAAGAAGCGTTGATGGCAGCCGGTCTGATGCGGGCCAGCGTGGTCATCGTCACCTTTAGCGACACCCAGTTGGCCGAGAAGGTCCTGCATCATGTCCAGGAATTGCGGCCGGACCTGCCGGTCGTGGTGCGTACGGCCGATGAGCGCGACATGGAGCGTCTGGCGCGGGCCGGGGCGGCCGAGGTGGTGCCCGAGGTGCTGGAAGCCAGCCTGATGCTCGCATCGCATGCGCTGGTGCTGGTCGGTGTGCCAATCAATCGTGTGCTCAAGCGCGTGCGCCAGACCCGTTCCCAGCGCTACAGCCTGTTGCGCGGCTTTTATCGCGGCATGAGCGACCGCGATCACGATGACGAAGATGAATACCAGCCCCGCCTGCATTCGGTGCTGCTCGCGGCCGGTGCGGCAGCCATAGGGCGGACGCTGGACAGCCTGAATCTCGACGCACTGGGTTGCGAAGTCAGCGCCATCCGGCGGCGAGGTATCCGGGCGCTGGAGCCGGCGCCGGAGACGCGCCTGGAAGAAGGCGACGTCCTGGTCGTTCTCGGCTTGCCGGAAGCGGTGATGGCGGCCGAGGAACGGTTGCTGCAGAAATGAAAAAGCCCGCCGAGGCGGGCCCAATAAGCTATCTCGCTGCTTAGAGGCCGGCGCAGACGATATATTGCTGACCATCGACAATTGCTGCGGTGGCTGTTGCGGCGGTGCCACGGGCCGAGCCCATGGGGACGGCCTGGACCGATCCGCCCGCGGTGTTGCCGTCATCCATGCTGGTATCGATTTGACGCACATAGCGGCCGAGGATGCCGTCGGAGCAGACAAAAACCGCACCGCGCATGCCGGCAATGAATGGCGTGGCCGCACCATTGCCATCTATGCCGCTTTCAATGCCGATAAAACCCCCATCGGCGTTGCGTGGGCGATAGTTTTGGTCGGCGGTGTTGATGGCGCCGGTGGCCAGATTGGCAAGACGTACGTGTTGCCAGAAAACGAAGCTTTCATCGGTGATGGCGGCTGCATTCCAGTCGCCGTCTATGCGGCCGTTGTTGCTGACGCAATGGCCTGCGGTGCTGACCGGCGCACAGGCGGTCGCCCCGGCAGCGGCACCGAAAGCATCGGTCAACTGGGCCTGGGTTTGATCTCCCGGGAAGCTCTTGAAACGGTCCTGATAACCGTAGACCAGCGCCGAGGTGGTCCGGAAGTCATTGATCATGTTCTTGACCTTCGCGCTGTTGATCAACTCCTGGCCCTTCAGCACGCCGCCCAGCAGCAGGCCGATAATGACGAGGACGATGGCGATTTCGACAAGAGTGAAGCCTTTTTGGTGGTTTTTCATGGCATGCTCCGATAAATATTTTGAGTAAATGGCTGCAAATATTGTGCCTGCCTATTTAGGCGTGGATTGGACAATTAACGGCCTGGAAACAGGTGGCAGGTGTCGGAATATGGACAGGGTGTCTGAAATATGAACGCTGGAGTTTCCGGAAAACTGGCAATTCGCCTGGTGCATTGGCCACATTTCTTGCTCGCAGCACACTTGCTGATGCTGCATACGCTGGCTTTTGGCGGCTGGCAGGTGCCGGCGATACGCCTGCTCTGGGTAGTGGCGCTCGGGTTGTTTCTGATCTGGCAGCCCTTTGTCGCCGGTGAGCGGCGGATCAATTTGCGGCAAGGCGTAATGTTGCTTGGTGCCGTGCTCGCCTCGACGCTTCTGCTCGGCCCCTGGTTGCTTCTGATCTGGTGTGGCGCGCTGGCGGCATCAATCGGGGGGCGGGTGCTGTGGACCGAGTCCCGGGGCGAGCGTTCCGGCTACCTGCTGGCTTTCGGCTACCTGATCGGCGTGACGGTGCTGGGAGTGGTCCCCGAAATTTCGCCGGCGGTCGCGATCGACCCCGCCTTGCGTCAGATGCTGGCCCGCTTCATGCCCTTTGCACTGCCGCTTTTGCTGCTTTTTCCGGCGCATCCCCCCTTACGTCGCTCGGGAGAAGCGTTCGATCTGTTTTACGGCATGCTGGTCTTTCTGGTCATGGCGGTATTTGTTCTGGGCACTTTGGCCTACATGCTGGTCGGCGGTGCCGGGTATGTCGAGTCGCTGTTCAAGACTTCGATGACGGTGGCCGGGGCGCTGCTGATGGTCGCCTGGGCGTGGAATCCGCGGGCGGGATTTTCCGGCGTCGGGTCGGCGGTCTCGCGTTACCTGCTGTCGCTGGGCATGCCGCTGGAGCAATGGCTGGTGCAGATCGCCGAAGAAAGCGAAAGGCATACTGAGCCGGCCCGTTTTCTTGATGCGGTGATGCAGCGGCTGTGCGCTACGCCGTGGGTGGTCGGCGTTTCCTGGCGGGCGGGCGACAAGTTGGCGCAGATCGGCGAACAGGCGGCGCATCATCATGCCTGCCAGGCAAACGAGCTTGAGCTGTCCGTCCATTTCCGGCATGCGCCGTCCCCGGCCATGCGCTGGCATGTCGAGTGGCTGCTGCGCCTGGCTATCGAGTTCTATCTGGTCAAGCGGCAGAGTGAGCAGTTGCAGCGCCTGGGTTATGTCCAGGCCATTTACGAAACCGGGGCGCGGGTCACGCACGACGTGAAAAATCTGCTGCAGTCACTGCAAGTGCTTTGCTATGCCGCCGCCCAGCCGGGCGATCCGGTCGAGGTAGCGGGCCTGCTGGGCCGGCAGTTGCCGCAGATCGCCGAGCGTCTGAGGGCGACGCTCGACAAGCTCCAGTCGCCGCAGCTCGAGGATGCGGCGTATCTCGATGCAGCTCTCTGGTGGGGCCGGCTGCAGGACCGTTACGCACATGTCGCGGTTAATTGGGTGGGTACGGCCGATAAAGGCAACCAGGTGCCCGGCAGCCTGTTCGACAGTGTGGCGGAGAACCTTTTGCAGAATGCGCTGGCCAAGCGCCTGCGCGAACCCGAGCTGAATATCGGGGTGACGCTGGGGGGGGGCTGTTTGACCGTATCCGATGACGGAACCGCCATCCCGCCCGCCTTGAGCGATGTCTTGCTGAGCGAGCCGGTCAGTTCGGAGGATGGGCTGGGGGTTGGCCTTTATCACGCTGGCCGGCAGGCGGAGAGTCTGGGGTATCGACTGGTGCTGGCGGAAAACCGGCCGGGTCGGGTTGCGTTTACGCTATCGCCGAAACCGTCGGGGCGGTGACGCTCGCTCCCAGCAGGCGATAGACGACGGTGTTGCCCTTGCCCTTGAGATAGATCGTCTGTGGCTCGTCGAAGGTAAAATGGCCGGCCAGCCGCTGATGCGTCGTTTCGTCGACGTGAATCCGGCCGGGCGTACCTTCGCTGGTGATCCGGCTGGCCAGGTTGACGGTGTCGCCCCACAGGTCGTAGATGAACTTTTTCTTGCCGACAACGCCGGCAACGACCGGGCCGGTGCCGATGCCGATGCGGACATCGAGCCGCAGGTCGTTGACGGTGAAATCGCGATGCAGCAGATCGCGCATGGCGATGGCCAGTTCGGCGATCGAGCGGGTGTAGTTGGTCAGCTCGTTGTTCAGGCCGCCGGCCACCATGTAGGCATCGCCGATGGTCTTGATCTTTTCCATGCCGTATTGCTCGGCCAGTTCGTCGA
>CAMLHL010000068.1 GCA_946479855.1 uncultured Pseudomonadota bacterium | reverse complement strand
GGTCGCGCGACGGCCCGGCGATGCCGGTGCAGAAGCCGATGCCGGCCATCAGCGGGAGGATGCTCCAAGCCGGCATGACCCCGGCGGCGAGCAGGATGGCGAGCAGGGCGGCAAGGCCCAGGGCGCCGGCGATCAGGTGATCGTGTTCGCCCTTCTGGGCGAGAAAGCCGCCGAGCACGATGCCGGCTGCGCCGCCGACCAGATAGGTCGATAGCGCCATGGCTGCCGTGGTGATCGACAAGCCGTAGAGCGCCTGCAGGATAGGGCTGGCGAAGTTCTGGATGGCGCCGAAGGCGGTGGTGATCAGCAGAAAGAACATGAAGCACAGCCAGACGGCCGGCGATGACAGGAAGGCGAAGGTGGATCCTGGCGTCTCGCCGGCCGCATCGGCGTGGTGGTCGAGCGGATCGGCGACGGCTTCCCGGCGCCAGAACAGCAGCCCAAGGGCCAGCAGGGCGACCAGGCTGGCGCCGAGGGCGGCATCGCGCCAGCCATAGGCCGTGGCAATACCGGTCAGGAACATGGGCGCTGCCGCCCAACCCAGATTGCCCGACAGGCCATGCATCGAGAAGGCATGGCCGAGGCGGGCTTGCGAAACGTGGCGGTTGAGGACCGTGAAGTCGGCCGGATGAAAGACACTGTTGCCCAGGCCGGCCAGCGCCGCGACGGCGATCAGCATCGGGTAGCCGGTGGCGAAATGCAGGACCAGTCCGGCCAGCGCAAAGCAGGCAATGCCGCCGCCGAGAACGCGGGCGGCCCCTAAACGGTCGACGAGAAAGCCGGCGGTGGCCTGGCCAATCCCGGAAACTACGAAAAATACCGTCATCGTCGTGCCGATGGCCGTGAAACTCAGGCCGAATTCCGGCATCAGCCAGGGAAAGAGCGGTGGCAGCAGGAGGTGGAAAAAGTGCGAAACGCCGTGTACGAAGCCGATCACGGAAATGACTTCGACATCGCCACGCGAGGTGGCGGGCAGGGTGGTAACGGTCATCCGGGAGAGCCTTTTATTGGTCTTTGTCGAGCTTCAGCGAAGCCGAGTTAATGCAGTAGCGCAGCCCGGTCGGCGCCGGGCCGTCCGGGAAAACATGGCCGAGGTGGGCGCCGCATTCATGGCAGGTCACTTCGGTGCGCAGCATGCCGAAGCTACGGTCGACATGCTCATCGACCAGTTTTTCATCGTTCGGCGTATGGAAACTGGGCCAGCCGCAACCCGAATCAAACTTGGTCTCGGAGCGGAAGAGCGGTGCCCCGCAGCAGACACAGCGGTAGGTGCCATCGTCGTGGCAATCCCAGTATTGGCCGGTAAAGGCGCGCTCCGTACCTTTCTGGCGGGTGACCCGGTATTGTTCTTCGTCCAGCTGGCGGCGCCATTCGGCGTCGGATTTTTCGATTTTCGGCATCTCGTTGTCCTTGATTTTGCCGTCAGACAGTGGCCGCGGCCAATAATTCAGGGCGCTGTTCACTGGGGGCGACCAGCCGCAACTGGGCGACGTCGCGGGCCGGCGGGGCGCCGAACATGCGGCGGTATTCGCGACTGAACTGCGACGGGCTTTCGTAACCGACGCGATGGGCGGCCGACGCCGCGTCATGGTCGGCGAGCAGCATCAAGCGGCGCGCTTCGTGCAGGCGCAGTTGCTTCTGGTACTGCAGCGGCGTCATCGCCGTCAGCGCCTTGAAGTGGTAGTGCAGCGACGACTTGCTCATGTTGGCCAGGCTGGCCAGCTGGTCGATGCTGACCGGCTGCTCAAGGTTGGCCTTGAGCCAGTCGATGGCGCGGACGATCTGGTGGCTGTGGCTGCCGCTGACCGTCGCCTGACGCAGGCGTCCACCGAGCGGGCCGGTGAGCACGCGATACAGCAGTTCGCGTTCAATGATCGGCGCCAGCACCGGAATATCGGCCGGGGTGTCGAGCAGGCGGGCGAGGCGCAGCGCGGCATTCTGGATATCGGCGCTGAGCAGGCCGACGGCAATGCCACGGTCGACCGCTTCCGGGGCACGATTGCGCGGCATTGCGGCAGCCAGTTCACCGATCTTCAACGGGTCGATGTTCACTGCCAGCCCGAGGTAGGGTTGCGCGGAACAGGCGTGGGTGATGCGCGAGAACATCGGCAGGTCGACCGAGGAGATCAGGTAATGGCGGGCATCGTAGTCGTAGGCATCGTCGCCGACCAGAATGCGCTTGGCGCCCTGCGCCATCATCGCGAACACCGAGGTCATGATGGCGCAGGTCGGTGCGGCACAGCTTGAACCGCGGAACAGCGTCAGCCCCGGGATGGCGGTCGACTGCGCGCCGTCGCCGCGGCAATGGCGCCGGATGATCCCGGCGAGTTCCTCGCGCTGGCTGGCCAGCCGGGCGCTTTCCATGGCAATGGAATCAATTTCGGGCGCGGTGGTCTGAACGGCAGTATCCATGGCGATCAGATTAGCGGTTTTGGCGTCGGCTGACGAGCGTTGGCAACGCGATTCTGGAGGATCAGGCAACAAGTCTGGATTTTCCGGTTAACGGTCCGGCCCCGGCTGCGCCCAAACTGAATGGCACAAACCGGCGACCAGGATGGCCGGAACCCCAACCCCTACGAGGAGCCCGCAAATGATTCAACTGAATGTCAATGGCAAGGCGGTCAAGGCCGATGTCGAGCCGGATACGCCGCTGCTCTGGGTGCTGCGCGACACGCTGCAGATGACCGGCACGAAATACGGCTGCGGCCAGGCGCTGTGCGGTGCCTGTACCGTGCACCTCGACGGCGCGCCGGTTCGCGCCTGCATGACCCCGGTGTCGTCGGTCATCGGCCGCAAAATCACGACCATCGAAGCCGTCGATGCTGGAAAAGTAGGCAAGGCGGTGCAGGAGGCCTGGCGCAAGCTCGACGTCGTGCAGTGCGGCTACTGCCAGTCCGGGCAGATCATGAGCGCCGTCGCGCTGCTCAGCCACAACCGCAAGCCGAGCGATGCCGACATCGACGACGCGATGTCGGGCAACCTCTGCCGCTGCGCCACCTATGTCCGCATCCGTGCCGCCATCCACGAAGCCGCCAGGGCATTGGCCTGAGGAGAGCAACATGTCAGAGATCACTATTGAAAACCTCAGCCGCCGCCGTTTTCTGCAAGGCAGCGCCGGCCTGACGCTGGGCTTCTGCCTGCCGGCGATTGCCGCCTCCAATACGCTGCCGGCGGCGGGACCGGGCAAGGCCGGGGACGGCTTGGCTGCGACGGTCAACTTCGAACCGAACGCCTTTTTGCGCATCGGCGCCGACAACAGCGTGACGGTCATTTCCAAGCACCTGGAGATGGGGCAGGGTACCTACACCGGCCTGGCAACCATGCTGGCCGAGGAACTCGACGCCGACTGGAAGCAGGTCCGCGTCGAAGGCGCGCCGGCCGATGCCAAGCGCTACAACAACCTGTTCTGGGGCCCGGCGCAAGGGACCGGCGGCAGCACGGCGATGGCCAATTCCTGGGAGCAGATGCGCAAGGCCGGCGCAGCCGGGCGGGCCATGCTGGTTTCGGCGGCCGCCAGGCGCTGGCAGGTCGGTGCGGCTGATATCGTCGTTCGCGACGGTGTGCTCAGCCATGCCGCCAGCGGCCGCAAGGCCAGTTTCGGCGAACTGGCGGAGGACGCAGCCAAGGAAACGGTGCCAGCCGAGGTCAAGCTGAAAGACCCCAAGGATTTCCGCCTGATCGGCAAGCAGGCCAAACGCAAGGACAGCGCGGCCAAGACCAACGGCACGGCGAAGTTCACGCAGGACGTTTTCCTGCCCGGGATGCTGGTCGCGGTGGTCGCTCATCCGCCGCAGTTCGGCGCCAAGGTCAAATCCTTCGATGCGACCAAGGCCAAAGCCATCAAGGGTGTTGTCGAGGTCGTGCAGATTCCGACCGGTGTCGCGGTGCTGGCCAAGGATACCTGGAGCGCCAAGAAGGGGCGCGATGCCTTGTCGGTCGTCTGGGATGAAAGCGCCGCCTTCAAGCTGGGCAGCGATGAAATCCTCGCCCGCTACAAGGAAATGGCCAAGACGCCGGGCCTGGTCGCCAAGCAGACCGGCGATAGCGGCAAGGCCTTTGCCGGTGCCGCCAAGGTGGTTAGCGCCGCCTATGATTTCCCCTATCTTGCCCATGCCGCGATGGAGCCGATGAATTGCGTTGTCAGACTCGGCGCCGACGGCTGCGAGGTCTGGAACGGCGAACAGCTGCATACCGGCGACCAGCACGGCCTGGCCCACGCGCTCGGCCTGAAGCCGGAGCAGGTCAAGATCAACATGCTCTACGCCGGCGGCAGCTTCGGCCGGCGTGCCTGCAAGGACTCCGATTACGTGCTGGAAGCAGCGCAGATCGCCAAGGCGATCAACGGTCGAGCGCCCGTGAAACTGGTCTGGCTGCGCGAGGACGACATGCGCGGCGGCTATTACCGACCGCTCTTCCATCATGCGCTGGAAGCGGCGGTGGATGGCAGCGGCCAGCTCACCGGCTGGCGGCACCGGCTGGTCGGCCAGTCGATCGTGATCGGTTCGCCCTTCGAGAAAATGCTGGTCAAGGACGGCATCGACGCCGTTTCGGTCGAAGGCGCGGCCAACCTGCCGTACGCCATCCCGAACCTGACGGTCGACCTGCACACGCCGACCGATATCGGCGTGCCGGTACTGTGGTGGCGCTCGGTTGGCTCGTCGCACACGGCATTTTCGACCGAAACCTTCCTCGACGAGGTGGCGGCGGCGATGGGCAAGGATCCGGTGGCGCTGCGTCTCGAACTGTTGGCCGAGCATCCGCGTCATGCCGGCGTGCTCAAGCTGGCCGCCGAGAAGGCTGGCTGGGGCAAGCCGCTGAAGGCGGCGGCCGGCGAACGGCGCGGCCGTGGCGTGGCGGTACATGAATCGTTCAATTCCTACGTCGCCCATGTCGCCGAAGTGACGGTGAAAAAGGACGGTTCGCTCAAGGTGGACCGCATTGTCAGCGCCGTCGATTGCGGCACGGCGATCAACCCGGACAACATCCGCTCGCAAGTCGAAGGCGGCATCGGCTTTGCACTCAGTTCGCTGTTCGAGGAAATCACGCTCAAGGAAGGCCGCGTCGAACAGGCTAATTTCGACAGTTTTCCGCTGCTGCGCATTGCCGACATGCCCAAGGTCGAGGTTCATATCGTGCCCTCTGCCGCAGCGCCGACCGGCATCGGCGAACCGGGCGTGCCGCCGGTCGCCCCGGCGGTCGCCAATGCCATTGCTGCCGCGACGGGCAAGCGTCTCCGCCGGCTGCCATTCAATACCGCCGAACTGGTCGCCTGAAATGGACAGCCTGGATACGCAGGTTCTCGCTGCCGCCCGTAGTTGGGGCGCCGCCGGGCACCGCTTCGCGCTGATCACCGTCGCCCGGACCTGGGGGTCCGCCCCCCGGCCGCCGGGCGCCTGGATGATCCTGCGCGACGACGGGCAGGTGCAGGGCTCGGTCTCCGGCGGCTGCATCGAGGACGACCTGATCCGCCGGGCGGCCGCTGGCGAATTTGTTGGCGAATCGGGCAACAGCGCGCCGCGCCTGCTGCGCTACGGCGTCACGGCCGACGAGGCGCATCGCTTCGGCCTGCCCTGCGGCGGTACGCTGGAACTGGTCCTCGAACCGGCGCCGGATGTCGGCTTGCTGGAACAACTGGCCCAGCGCATCGCCACCGGCCAGCTGGTGCACCGGCGGGTGGCGTTGGCGACCGGCGTAGTCAGCCTCGCAGGTGGCAGCGCCGGCGACAGCCAGCAGTGGGACGGTGAGACGCTGGTCACCCTGCACGGCCCGGCCTGGCGGTTGCTGATCATCGGTGCCGGGCAGATTTCGCATTACCTGGCCACAATGGCGCAGGCGCTCGGCTATCGCGTCTATATCTGCGACCCGCGCAGCGAGTACGCCGACGGCTGGGACGTACCGGGCACCGAGCGCATCGCCGCGATGCCCGACGATGCGGTCATCGAACTGGGTCTCGACCCGCGCAGTGCCGTGGTCGCGCTGACCCACGACCCCAAACTCGACGATATGGCGTTGCTTGAAGCGCTGAAGTCGCCGGCCTTCTATGTCGGTGCGCTCGGTTCGCAGGCCAACAACACTAAACGCCGTGCCCGGCTGCTCCAGTATTTCGATCTTTCGCAGGCCGAAGTGGACCGCCTACACGGCCCGGTCGGCCTGCCGATCGGGAGCCGGACACCGCCGGAAATTGCCATCTCCATCCTGGCCGAAATGACGGCCGTGAAAAATGGCCTAAATGCCACGTCGACCGTAGCATTCACCGATGCTTACGCCTGTCGCGCCGCATGAAGCCGATCGTCGGTATCCTGCTTGCCGCCGGGCGTAGCCGGCGCTTCGGCAGCGACAAGCGGCTGCACGAACTGGCCGACGGCACTCCGATGGCGCTCGCCGCCGCTCGTCGTCTGGCCGCCGCCTGTGAGCGGAGCCTCGTGGTCGTCCGCCCCGGCGACACCGCCCTGGCCCGGCTGTTCACCGAGGCCGGGCTGGAAACTGTCGTTTGCCAGAAGGCGGAGCAGGGCATGGGGCACAGTCTGGCGGCGGGCGTCGCCGCCACGCCAGATGCCGCCGGCTGGCTGGTGGCGCTGGCCGACATGCCCTACATCCAGCCGGCCAGCTACCGTGCCGTGCGGCAGGCCCTGCAGGACGGTGCAACGCTGGCCAGGCCGGTCCACGGCGGGCGCCCGGGCCACCCGGTCGGCTTCGCCGCCGAACATCTGGGCGCCTTGCTGGCGTTGACCGGCGATCAGGGCGGCAGGGCGATTATCGATGCCGATCCTGCGGCGCTATGGGCTTGCCCGGTGGACGATCCCGGGGTTCTCCAGGATGTCGACCTGCCAGCGCAAATCGTGCTGCCGTAAGGCCTCCGAGCTATGCCGGCCGCCGCCTGAGGCTGCAGCCAAGCCCGTTCTGGGCTATGATTCATCTATTGCCCAGGACCGAACAATGAATCCGAATCCCCTGACCGACGCCGATCTCGACCGTCTTGAAGAACTCCTTGAAGCCGAAATATTTCAGGGCGAGGCGATGCGCCTCGACGAAATCCAGGCCATGCTTTGCGCCGTAGTCAGCGGCCCGCAGCCGGTGGCGCCGGCGGTCTGGCTCAGTGAAGCATTGGGCAAGGGGCTGGAAGCCGGTGGCAACCCCGATGTCGAAGCCGTGCTGGAACTGCTGATGCGTTTGAACAACGATCTCGCTGCCGCCTTGCTCAACAACGAGACTATCGCGCCGGTGCTCTACCCGCTTGACGAGAAATGCGAAGCCTACGATTACGAGGCCTGGGCCGATTCCTATGTCTTCGGCGCCGGCCTGGCCGGCGACTGGTATGAACTGGCCGGCAAGCATGCCGACGACCTTTCCGAACTGCTTGAGCCGATGTTCATGCTCAACGGCATGCTCAAGGAAGATGCCGAAAAGAATGGCGAACGCTGGTTCCCGCCGGCCGAAGAGGCACGGCTGGTCAGCGACATCCAGGAAAACCTGCCGGTTATCGTGCAGGCGCTCTACAACTTCTGGCGCAACAAGCGGGCGGGCACCACGGTCCAGCGTGAAGAGGCCAAGCCGGGGCGCAACGACCCGTGTCCCTGCGGCAGCGGCAAGAAATTCAAGCAGTGCTGCGGCAGCCCGGAAAAACTGAACTGAGTGTTTCAGTGGGCGCCAGCCCCGGGAAAGATGAGACCCCGGTAGACGGGGGCTTCGCTTTCCCGGCCATCGGTGGGCGGCCAGAAATGCGGCCGAATACCCGGTAATCACTCGTACCCAACTCAAGATATTCGCGCAGGATTTTTCAGGAATTTGCTGCGGATAAAAAGCCCACGATCGGAAGACAGTGGGCTTTTGCTTAACAAGCACTCGCCACATCCTGTGCCGGGCCACCCGCCGATGAGGGCAATGGTGTGCTTTCCAAATTGCCTGGCACCCAGCGATGTCGGTGTCGGGCATCCTCCTCCGTCGTCACCATTCGGCGCTCGTGGTATTCGAACCGCCTAATGCCAACGGCAAATCGAAGATCGGCTCGGCAGTCGGTACGTTCGTATTGAAGATAGTCCAAGCTTGATGCAACCCTTTGTCATGACATGGGTCTTATTTGACTGCTTTCCACGATCTTTAAATCGGCATCGTGGAGATGCAGGAATGCAACCATCCTCATGCATCAATGGAATGTTGCATGCAATTCAACAGCCAATCTGGCTGAAGCTTTTTCTTTTGGCAATTGGCATGTTTTCTATTTGAAACGAAAGGAATGGCCATGACTGTCGCCGAACGGATTCAACAGACCTACGGGTGCAATTTCATTCCGCTCTCGAATTTGGAATATGAGATTTACGAGCATGCGGGCTATCGCTTAGCGTGCTTCAAAGATGGAAATTTGGTCGATTTTTTTGATTTTCATGAATTTCCGGACTCCGCGGAGGCTTTGTCCAGAGCAATCGGCTGGCTTATTCACAATCCAGGGGAAACCTGGCTTGTCCTCTGCAGTGCTGGCAACCTGCTCGAACCGCAGCGTCTGATCATCGATGACCATGCAAGTCTCATCCATCTTCAGCAAGTGATCCATAAGGATTTTGCGGGGCACGGGCACTGAACGCTTTATATAGCCCGATCCGTTTGGGGGAAGGGCTCATGGCGGGACTGGATTGCCCGCCATGGCTGGCCGTATGTGCGAGGGATTTGAGGAGTTTGTAGCTGGCGATCGCAGCGCGGCAGGGCTCACTACCGGCCCTTACCCGTCGTAGCCACTGCCAGCGCCAGGCGTTCCCGCATCCGCTGCCAGTGACTGCCTTCCCAGAAAATACGTCGGCATCCGTTACAGGTACTGAAGCGTTGATGGTGTTCGCGGACACTGGGCGGGATACGTTCGATGACTTGCGCCTTGGCCACCGGTTCTAGCACGACGTTACATTCGAGGCAGCGGGAGAGCGGGCGCAGGCTGCCGGCCAGGTCGAGCCGGGCCAGGATTTCGGCCAGTTGGGCGTCGGGTTTCAAGGCGTGCACGTAGCAGCCGTGGCTGATGCTGCGCCGCTTGAGCAGTTCGCGATCGCGGCTCAGGACGATCCGGCCGTCGCTGTCGGCAATCTGTTCGATCTCGGCGTCGTCGAAATGGTTGTCGTAGATGGTGTCGAATCCGGCCATGCGCAGCAGGCGGGCCAGGCCGCCGAGATGCGCGTCGGCGACAAAGCGCGTCCGGCGCAGGGGGTGCTCACGCAGGCGCAGCAGCGGGCTGATGTCGAGGCTTTCGAATGTCGGATAGACGGCGACGTGATTGCCGCTGCGCAGACGCTCGCCAAAGCCGACCGAGATGCCGTCAACGAGGATCAGTTCGACCTCGGTATGCGGGACGCCAATGGCCTCGATGGCATGCTTGACGGTTGATGCAGCCGGGCAGTCCAGCGTGAAGGTGCGATAGCGTCGCTCCGGGGCGATGAAATCGTTCAGTTCTTCATAGAAACGGAAACTGACCATGATGGCTGCCGGTGCTACCGGGCTGGACATTGGCATCCTTTCCCCGGTTGTTCCGGTCGGGTAAGAAGCAATAAATATAGTATAGGTGTCTGTCGTCAGCACTTTTCCGGCTGCTGCGTGGTCTTATTGGAAAGCGAATTCTTCCTTGGGAGTTGGCATGAACGTCAGTAGCGCCGAACTTGCCGCGCTGATTCGTGAAATCGAGATTGAGGATCCCATCGACTACGCCGATCTGCCTTATGACGAGGATGATCTGCGTCTCCTGGTCTGTAGTCAGGTTCATCAGATTGTCGAGCAGGCCGAGACAATGGGGGAGGAAAACCGCCAGATGCTCTTGATGGCGGTGGCTGCCAAGCTGGTGCTGGAAAATCTGGTGCTCAACATTCGTCTGCTGCAGATGCAGGGCCAGGCTCTCGACGACAGCAGCGAGTCACTGTTCCGGCGCTTGCGTGGCCACTCGTCCTGAGAGGCGGTAGCCCCTGAAAGCAAGGCATGCCGGGAGTGGCTTTGTGAGGCCTTGGCCGAAAGCCAGGCGTGAAAAGCATTCTTTTTCAGAATAAAGCCGGTGGTCGGACTTGATCACCTGATCCGCAAAGCGGTACGAATCGCCGAGGCCGCTGGGGGCAGATTGCGGTTAGCCGTATCGCCGGGTCAACCAAGCCGTCAATTCGCCGGCGGGTAGCGGCCGGGCGAAGAGAAAGCCCTGCAGGATGTCGCAGCCGATATCGGCTAAGAACTGCTGTTGCGCTGCGGTTTCGACCCCTTCGGCAACGACCGACAAGCCGAGTCGGCGGGCCATGGTGACGACTGCGCTGGCTACTGCTGCGTCGGTTTCCGATTCCGGCAGGTGCTGGACGAAACTGCGGTCGAGTTTGAGGACGTTGAGCGGCAGTGTACGCAGCATGGCGAGTGACGAATGGCCGGTACCAAAATCGTCCATGGCGACCTGGATGCCCCGCTCGCGCAGACGCTGCAGCACCTGTACCGCACCCTCGGGGTGGGCCATGGCGGCGGATTCGGTAATCTCCAGTTCGATCCAGTCGCTTGGCGCGCCGGCTGTGGCGAGAATGCGTTCCAGGCGGTCGGCGAGGTCGGCAGCGTGAAACTGGCGGGGTGACAGGTTGACCGCCATCCGGGGTACCGCAATGCCTTGTTGGCGCCAAGCGACGATCTGTTGCGCCGCCTCGGCCAGTGCCCATTCGCCGAGTTCGGTGATGATGCCGGCTTCTTCGGCCAATGGGATGAATTCGATCGGCGAGACCAGCCCGCGTTCTGGATGGCGCCAGCGCAGCAGCGCCTCGACGCCGGCCAGGCGGCCGTCGGCAGAACGGATTTGCGGCTGGTAGAAGAGTTCGAGCTGGCGGCGTGCCACCGCGCGGCGCAAATCGGTTTCCAGCGCCAGTCGCTGGCTGGCCCGCCGGTTCATCGCTTCGTCGTAAAAGCGGAAGGTGTTGCGCCCGGCCGCCTTGGCGGCGTACATCGCGGCATCGGCATTGCGCAACAGGGTTTCGATGTCGCCACCATCATCAGGATAAAGGGCCAGCCCGAGGCTCGCTGCCACGTCAATATCACGGCCACCGGCATGGATAGGCGGGGCCAGGGTGGCGACGATGCGGCGGGCGATGCCGGCGGCAGCCTCGGCGCTGCCTATGTCTTCGAGCAACATGACGAATTCGTCACCGGCCAGCCGGGCCAGGGTATCTGCACCGCGGCAGACCGCACCGAGGCGCCGGGCAACTTCGACCAGCACGGTATCGCCGGCGCCATGGCCGAGACTGTCGTTGACCAGCTTGAAGCGGTCGAGGTCGATGAAGCAGACGGCAAAACCGTCGCCACGGTTGGCCCGGGCCAGTGCCTGGTGCAGACGGTCGTCGAACAGGCTGCGGTTAGGCAGGTTGGTCAGGGAATCGTGGTTGGCCAGGAAGGCAAGCTGGCCCTCGGCCTCTTTTCTGGCCGTAACGTCGTTGAGGATGCCGACGTAATGCGAAACGCTGTCCGCATCGCCGCGCACCGGCGAAAGGAAGAGTTCGATCCACTGCTGCGAGCCGTCGCTGCGTTGACGCGACAGGGTGGTGTAGCCGTCGCGGCCTTCGGCAATGGCACTGCGGATCACCGCAAAGCCATCGTCGTCACCGGTGCACAGGCAGGGCTGGCCAAGGACCTTGTCGCGCGGGGTGCCGATGATCTGCGAGAAGGCGGCGTTGATGTAGATCAGCCGACAGTCGTCGGGAGCGGCGGCGGCGATGAAGATGCCGTTGACGCTGGACTCGATGGCCCGGTCGCGCAGGGCGATGGCGCGTTTGTCAGCGTGGATGTAGGTGTCGAGCGTCAACCCGAGATCAAGCATGACGACCTTGAGCAAGGCGTCGAAAGTCGGGAGGAAGGTGGAAAAATCCTCGCCGGTGGCCTGCCAGGTCGCCGTCAGCATGTCGGAAAGGTATTTACGGAAAGCGCCGACATACCACTTCGGGGTCAGGCCGATCCGGGCATGCGTCATGCCAACCCGTAGGCGACCGTTGACGTAGGCGCCGCCATAATCGCCGTCGGTCAGGCTGGCGAAATAGCGGCCGTGGGCGGCTTTCAGGCGGGCGACGGTAGCATCGTCGGGCAGCAGGGCGGCCAGTTCCGGCAGTTGGCGCAGGTACTCATAGAAGCCGTCGGCAAAGCCGTGCTGGGCCGCCGCCAGCTTGCTGCGGATGCTATGCAAGCGCCCGGCATCTGCCTCGGTCAGATCGAGAAACGCCTTGCGTGCCTCGATTTCCGCAGCGTCGATGCCCATTTCTGCGGCAATGTCGTCCACCGCACCGGGCAACAACGGCTGCGTATCCTGCCGGCAACTCATAGGGCTGCGACCTTCCGCTCCGGGTTCCGGGCCAGCATGCGTTCCATGCCGGACATCACGGTCAGGTTGGCCTCTTCCATCCGGGTCAGGGCATCGAGAGCGCCGGCAAAGTCGCCGCTGCGGTAGCGTTCAACCGCCTGCTTGGCCTGATCGTGCACGGCTTTGTGCGGTGCTTCCATTTCGCGGTAGCCGGGCAGGCGCGAAAACTCGGTCCGGCCTTCGCCTTCGTAATACCAGCGGCCGAGACGACATTGGGTTTCGTCCGGCAGTTCGCTTGGCTTGAGGTCGGAAAGGCCGAGCAGGACCTTGTACACCTCGAGCTTCAGCGTCAGCTCCTCGATATTGGCCAGTTCGGCGTTGGCCAGACGGGAGGAGGAGGCAATGCTGTCCTGCATGTGCTGGGAGAGGCCCAGCAGACGCTGCATGCTGTGCATGGCCGACTCGCTTTCGGCGCTCTGGCTGGCAGCGTTACCGGCGCCGATGTCCATGATCGCCTTGGCCTGGCCGGTTTCCTGCTGGATGCCGGCGACAAGGCCGCCGATTTCGGTGGTCGCCTTGGCCGTTCTTTCCGCCAGTTTGCGGACTTCGTCGGCGACGACGGCAAATCCGCGTCCTGCTTCGCCAGCTCTCGCCGCCTCGATGGCGGCATTGAGCGCCAGCAGGTTGGTCTGTTCGGCAATTTCCTTGATCAGCTGGACGATGCCGCCGATTTCTCCGGCCCGCCGCGAGAGATCTTCGACGCTCTCACCAGCGGCGCTGATGCGCTCGAACATGCTATGCAGGCTGGTGGCAATTTTCTCGAAAGCCGACCGGTTGACATCGGACTCGGTTGCCGCCGTCAGTGCCGTTGCCGAATCCTCGTTCAACTGGCTGGAAAGCCCGGAAAAGGAGAGGCGGATGCCGGCCAATGATTCGCCGAAACGGGGAATATTGCCGAGTACGCCATCGAGCAGCATCTGGCGTTTGCGGAGTTCCTGTTGTTCGCCTTCGGCCTGGACGAGGCGGGCCTGGGTGGCGCTCAGCTCCGCCTGCAGTGCTGCCGAACGCGCCTGCAAGGCGGCATTCTCGGCCAGTGCGGTGGCCAGTTCGCGTTTGGTTTTGCTTCCGAACATGGAGCTACCCTTCTCTTGAAAGTTGATAGTTGAGTAATTTACTCGGGTATTGGCGCAATACCCATGACGGGGATCAAATTAGCACGTGTTGCCCATGTAAATGGCTGGCTGAAAAAAGAAAGCCGGCACGAGGCCGGCTTTCTCGTCCCGGATGGGGAGGTTACTTCAGGGACAGCACCCAGTTGGCAAGGCGCTTGGCTTCGTCTTCGGTGACATTGTTCGGCGGCATGGGGATTTCACCCCACGAGCCCTTGCCACCGGCCTTGATCTTGGCGGCCAGCTTGGCCGGAGCAGACTTGTCGTCCTTGTACTTGGCGGCAACATCCTTGTAGCCGGGGCCGACCAGCTTCTTGTCCACCGAGTGGCAGGACAGGCAGTTCTTGGCCTTGGCCAGCGGCAATTCGTCAGC
>CAMLHL010000067.1 GCA_946479855.1 uncultured Pseudomonadota bacterium | reverse complement strand
GGCACCACCTACGAGCCGATCGGCATCGTCTACAACAAGCGCCTGGTGCCGGCCGCCGACGTGCCGCAGAGCCACGCCGACTTCATCAAGCTGCTGGCCAGCCAGGCCGACAAGTACAAGGGCAAGGTCACCACCTACGATCCGGAGAAATCCGGCGTCGGCTTCATGCTGGTGACCCAGGACAAGCAGGTCAACGGCCCCGGTTTTGCCGATTTGCTGAAGGGCTTCGGCGGCGTCCAGGTGCGCGTCCAGGCGTCGACCGGAACGATGATGGAACGCATCGCCTCCGGCGAGAACCTGATCGGCTACAACCTGAACGCCGCCTACGCGCTGACCCGCGTCAAGAAGGACCCGTCGCTGGGCATCGTGCTGCCCAAGGACTACACGCTGGTGCTCAGCCGCGTCATGTTCATCGCCAAGAACGCCAGGCACCCGAATGCCGCCAAGCTCTGGCTGGATTACGTGCTGTCGAAGAAGGGCCAGGAGACCATCGCCAACAAGGCCGATCTCTACGCCATCCGCCCTGACGTCGAAGGCGAAACGACGGCCAGCGGCCTGAAGAAACAGCTCGGCGACGCACTGCGCCCGGTGCCGATCGGCACCGGCCTGCTGACCTACCTCGATCAGGCCAAGCGCCTCGAGTTTCTCAAGCAGTGGAACAGCACGGTAAAGGGCAAGTAAGCCCCTGATCGTCCCCGGCGGGCAGCCGACTGCCCGCCCCGCGCCACCCAACCTCCACGGTGACCCCCATGTTGCAAACATTGCCCCGACGGGCAGTGGTGACCCTGCTCGCCCTCTCCGTCTTCTTCCCGCTCGGCCTGGTGATCTACCAGAGCGTGCTGTCCGGCCCCTTCTTCATGAAGACCGCCAGCCTCAGCCTGGAATCCTTCGCCTTCATTTTCGACGACCCGGATTTCTGGATGGCGGCCAAGAACACCATCTTCATCGCCGTCGGCATGAGCCTGATCGCCATTCCGCTCGGCGCCATCCTGGCCTTCATCATGGTCCGCACCGACCTGCCCGGCCGGCGCTGGCTGGAGACGCCGATCCTCATCCCGATCTTCGTCTCGCCGGTGGTGCTCGGCTTCGGCTATGTCGTCTCGCTCGGCCCGGTCGGCTTCTTCTCGGTCTGGTTCGAATCGCTCTTCGGCAGCGTGCCGTGGAACATCTACTCGCTGTTTTCGATCGTCGTCATCGCCGGCCTGACCCATGTGCCGCACGTCTATCTCTACTCGTCGTCGGCCCTGCGCAATCTCGGCTCCGACGTCGAGGAAGCGGCCCGCCTGTCCGGCGCCAGCCCCTTCCGCGTCGCCCGCGACGTTTCCATCCCGCTGGTTTCGCCGGCCCTGCTCTACGTCGGCGTGCTGGTCTTCTTCCTCGGCTTCGAGATCTTCGGCCTGCCGCTGATCCTCGGCGACCCGGAAGGCCACCTGGTGCTGACCACCTACCTGTACAAGCTGACCAACAAGCTGGGCACGCCGTCCTACCACCTGATGGCGGCGGTGGCGACCTGCATCGTCGCCGTCACCTTCCCGCTGGTGCTCTTGCAGCGCTTCCTGCTCAAGTCGGCGCAGCGTTTCGTCTCGGTCAAGGGCAAGTCGGCCCGCCAGCGCCCGTTGGCGCTCGGCGGCTGGAAATGGGTGGCGCTGGCGGTGATCGGCCTGTGGCTGTTGCTGAGCATCGTCGTGCCGATTGCCGGTGTCGCCTTGCGCTCGGTGGTCAGCAGCTGGGGGGCCGGGGTCAATCTGCTGGAAGTGCTGACGCTCGACCATTTCCGCGCCGTCTTCGAGGAATCGACGATGATCCGCTCGATCGTCAATTCGATCCTGATCGGCACGCTGGGCGGCGCCGTCGCCGTCGGCGGCTACCTGCTGATCGGCCTGGCCACCCACCGCCAGCCGGACGGCCTGTCGCGCTTCGTCGACTACGTGGTCCTGACGCCGCGCGCCGTGCCGGGCCTGATGGCCGGCCTGGCGGTGTTCTGGGTCTTCCTGTTCGTGCCCTTCCTGGCGCCGCTACGGTCGACGCTGTTCTCGGTGTGGTTCGCCTACTCGGTGGTCTGGCTGGCCTACGGCATGCGCCTGATCCAGAGCGCCCTGCTCCAGGTCGGCCCGGAACTGGAAGAAGCCGGCCGCCTGGTCGGCGCCTCGCGGTCCCGCGTCTCGCGCGACATCACCGTGCCGCTGATCCGCAACGGCCTGCTCGGCGCCTGGCTGCTGATCTTCATGATCTTCGAGCGCGAGTACTCGACCGGCGTCTATCTGCTCTCCCCCGGCACCGAGGTGATCGGTGCGCAAATCGTTTCCCTGTGGGCTTCCGGCGCCGTCGATGTGGTCGCCGCGCTGTCCCTGATCAACATGCTGCTGGTCGGCGTCGGCCTCGCCCTGGCGCTGCGTTTCGGAGTAAAACTTCATGACTGACAAGACCATCCTGACCGTCGACAACCTCGCCCTGTCCTACGGCAGCAATCCCATCCTCAAGGGCGTCTCGATGCAGCTGCGGCGCGGCGAAGTCGTCTCCCTGCTCGGCCCCTCGGGTTCCGGCAAGACGACGCTCTTGCGCGCCGTCGCCGGGCTGGAGCAGCCGCACGCCGGCAGCGTCGCCATCGCCGGCCGGGCGATCTACGACGCCGCCGCCGGCATCGACATTCCGGCCGAAAAGCGCGAACTCGGCCTGGTCTTCCAGTCCTACGCGCTGTGGCCGCACAAGACGGTGTTCGACAACGTCGCCTACCCGCTCAAGCTGCGCAAGGTGGCGACCAACGAGATCATCCAGCGCGTGCACTCGGCGCTCAAGAACCTCGGCCTCGACCACCTCGCCGAACGCTATCCGCACCAGCTCTCGGGCGGCCAGCAGCAGCGCGTCTCGATCGCCCGGGCGCTGGTCTACAACCCGCCGGTGATCCTGCTCGACGAGCCGCTCTCCAACCTCGACGCCAAGATGCGCGAGGAAGCCCGCGCCTGGCTGCGCAACCTGATCGTCGAGCTGCAACTCTCCGCCCTGGTCGTCACCCACGACCAGTCGGAAGCGATGGCGATGTCCGACCGCATCCTGCTGTTCAACGGCGGCGTCATCGAGCAGCAGGGCACGCCGCAGGAAATGTACAGCCAGCCGCAGACCTATTTCGTCGCCGACTTCATGGGCAGCAACAACATCATGCGCGGCCGGATCGGCGACATCCGCGGCGGCAGCGCCCGCATCGACCTCGACAACGGCCTCTCGCTGTGGGGCCTGCGCCGCACCAACGCCGCCATCGGCCAGGAAGCCAAGGCCGTTATCCGGGTCGAGCAGACGTACCTGGCGGACGGCCCGGGCGAGCACCGGACGGAAATCGACCTGGCCACCTCGATGTTCCTCGGCGACCGCTTCGAATACGTCCTCAATGCCGGCAGCGACCTGCTGCGCGCCTGGGGCAAGCGGGCCGAAGACAGCGGCCAACGCTGGCTGGAGTTCCCGCCGGAAGCGGTCTGGGTCTTCTAGGGCCAAAGAGCGCCTTGGTTGGCGCCCGGCCCCTTCCCCCGCCGGGCCGGGCGCCCTTTTTCGTTTTTTGCCTTTTTTGACGGTCGACCGTAGCAATGCCGACGCTCTCCCCGCTGCACCGCCTGCTCCGCCGCCTCCTGCCCGCCCTGCTCGTTGCCGCGCTGGCCGGCTACCTGGCCGCCGGGCTGAAACTGCCGCTGCCGTGGATGATCGGGCCGCTGTTCAGCATCGCCCTGCTGCGCATGGCCGGCGCCCGCCTGGAAAGCCCGCGCGGCGGACGCCAGCTCGGCCAGTGGGCGATCGGCACCGCGCTCGGCCTCTATTTCACGCCCGAAGTGCTCGGCCAGCTGAGCCGCCACGGCCCGGCCATCGCGCTGATCGCGGCCAGCGCCGTCGCCGTCGGCCTGCTCGGCGCGCTGCTGATCGGCCGGTGGACCGACGTGTCGCCGGCCACCGCCTTCTTTGCCGCGCTGCCCGGCGGTGCCTCGGAGATGGTCGTCCTCGCCGAACGCCAGGGCGGCGCCGTAGACCGGGTGGCGGCCGCCCACGCGCTGCGCGTCATGCTCGTCGTCAGCCTCGTCCCCTTCGTGCTGGTCCATTGGAGCCAGGGCGGCGACGAGGTTTTCCGGCCGCTGGCGGCGGCGGTCGACGGGCAGCGCCTGCCCGTGTTACTCGTCGTTTCACTGGCCGGCGTCCTCCTCTTCAACGCTCTGCGCATCGCCAACGCCTGGGTGCTCGGGCCGCTGGCCTGCGTCGGCGGCCTGACCGCCCTCGGCCAGCCGCTCTCCGGCCTGCCGCCCGAACTGGTCAATGGCGGCCAGTTGCTGCTCGGCGTGGCGCTGGGCAGCCGTTTCTCGCCTTCCTTCTTCCGCGCCGCGCCCCGCTTCCTCGGCGTCTCGGCACTGGCTACCGGCCTCGCCCTGCTGCTCGGCGGCGGCTTCGTCTGGCTGCTCGCCCACTTCGTCGCCCTGCCGCTGCCCTCGCTGGCGCTCGCCGCCTCGCCCGGCGGCATGGCCGAAATGAGCGTCACGGCCAAGGTCATGCACCTCAGCGTGCCGCTGGTCACCGCCACCCACGTGCTGCGCGTCGTGCTGCTGACCGTCTGCGCCCCACCGTTGTGCCGCCATTTCCTGGCCTGGCAGGCCCGATCCAATCCACCTCAATCAGGAGAGCCATCATGAATTCGACTCCCTCCGTCCGACGCCTCGCCTCTGCCGCCCCCTCCGGCGAGCGCGCCGCCGCCAAGCTCCCGACCGGCACTGCGCCCGGGCAGGTGCCGGCGGTCGCCCCCGCCCGGACCGGCACCCCCTCCGAGGACGCCGAACTGTCCGTCGTCGTCCTGCTCGGTTACAACTGAGCCGGCAGCGCTCCACTTCGCGCCGACAGGCCCATGCTCAACCTTGCCGCCGCCCTGAACCATCCCCTGCGCCTGGCGCTGGCCGGGGAAATCCACTCGCGGCCCTTCATGAGCCTCGAAGCGCCGGCCCGCATCTCGCATCTGGCCGTCCACGGCAACGACGAGGCCGCCGACGACCGCCGGCTCGCCGCGCTCTGTGCCCGTTTCGGCGTCGCCGCGCCGGGCGCCGGGGCGCAACATTTCTTTCACGATTTCGGGCATTTCCGCATCAAGTGGGAACGCCACACCGAGTTCTCGACCTTCAGCTTCGTCGAACCGGGGGCAGCCGGCAGCGATTTCAGGCAGACCGCCCTCCGGCACGTGCCGGCCGACTGGCTGGAATCGCTGCAGGCATCGGTGATCGTCGCCGCCCACATCATTGCCGAGCGCGGCGCGCCGTTGAACATCGCCGACCCGCGCCTGAAAATGCTGTTCCCGGTGCCGCCGCTGGTCGGTAGCCAGGTGCTGTCAGGCGGTGAACTGTGGACCGATTTCCAGGTCGGGGCGGACGGTTTCTCGAAATTCCTGATCCGCGACACCGACCTGCGCGAATCGCAGATGGGTCGCCTGGTCCAGCGCCTCGGCGAAATCGAGACCTACCTGATGATGGCCCTCCTCGCCCTGCCGCTGGCCCGCGAGGGCGCCGTGCTGCTCGGCCGGATCGAGGAAGACCTGACCGAACTGGGCGCCCGGATGAGCGGCCTGGAGATCGACGGCGATGCCGAAGGGCTGCTCCGCGAGATTTCCCGCCTCGATGCCCAGGTCCGCGCCCAGTCCTTTCGCACCGGCTACCGCTTCAGCGCCGCGCAGGCCTATGACCGCATCGTCGGCGCCCGCATCGGCGAATTGCGCGAACGGCGCATCGAAGGCGTGCCGACCATCGGCGAATTCATGGAACGCCGGCTGGCCCCGGCGATGGATACCTGCCGCTCGGTAGCGGCCCGCCAGGAAGTGCTGGCGGGCAGGATCAGCCGCTCCAACGACATGCTGCGCACCCGCGTCAATCTGGCCCAGGCGCGGCAAAGCCAGAGCGTGCTCGAAAGCCTGAGCCGCAGCGCCCGCCTGCAGCTCCAGTTGCAGCAGGCGGTCGAAGGCCTCTCGGTAGTGGCGATTTCCTATTACGGCATCGGCCTCGCCGGCTATGCCCTGAAAGCGCTCAAGAGCTGGGGCCTCGACGTGCCGGTCGAGCAAAGCATCGGCCTGCTGCTGCCGCTGGTCGGCATGGCCACCTGGCTGGGCATCCGGCGCCTGCATCGGCGGCTGCACAAGCCCGGCCGATAGCCATACCCAATCAACAAAATATCGACAATCGATTGGATCAATGGAGTAGCGGCGCCTAGACTGGGGTCATCAGGTCGACACCGATCTGTTTTCAGCCTAGGAGGGCATAATGATTTCTCGACTCATTCAGCATTTCACCCGGGGCGAACTGTCCTGGGACAGCTATGTCGAAATCCTTGCTGCACTCCCCGGCAACCATTGATCCATCAGGAGAGACAAGATGAATGACAAGAAGCTCACCACTGCCGCCGGTTGCCCGGTGGTCGATAACCAGAATACGATGACCGCCGGCCCGCGCGGCCCGGTTTTGCTGCAGGACGTCTGGCTGCTCGAGAAGCTCGCCCACTTCGACCGCGAGGTCATTCCCGAGCGCCGCATGCACGCCAAGGGTTCCGGCGCCTACGGCACCTTCACCGTCACCCACGACATCACCCGCTACACCCGCGCCCGCCTGTTCGGCCATATCGGCAAGCAGACGCCGCTCTTCGCCCGCTTCACCACCGTCGCCGGCGAGCGGGGCGCCGCCGACGCCGAGCGCGACATCCGCGGCTTCGCGGTCAAGTTCTATACCGATGAAGGCAACTGGGACCTGGTCGGCAACAACACGCCGGTCTTCTTCCTGCGCGATCCGCTCAAGTTCCCCGACCTCAACCATGCCGTCAAGCGCGACCCGCGCACCAACATGCGCTCGGCCAGGAACAACTGGGATTTCTGGACCTCGTTGCCGGAAGCGCTGCACCAGGTGACCATCGTCATGTCGGACCGCGGCATTCCGGCCAGCTACCGCCACATGCACGGCTTCGGTTCGCACACCTTCAGCTTCATCAACGCCGCCAACGAGCGCTACTGGGTCAAGTTCCACTTCCGCACCGAGCAGGGCATCAAGAACCTCAGCGACGCCGAGGCGACCGAGATCATCGGCCGCGACCGCGAGTCGCACCAGCGCGACCTGCTCGAAGCGATCGACCGCGGCGACTTCCCGAAATGGACGCTGTACATCCAGGTCATGCCGGAGAAGGATGCCGCCAAGGTACCCTACAACCCGTTCGATCTGACCAAGGTCTGGCCGCACAAGGATTACCCGCTGATCGAAGTGGGCGTTATGGAGCTGAACCGCAACCCGGAGAATTTCTTCGCCGAAGTCGAGCAATCGGCCTTCAACCCGGCCGCCGTCGTTCCCGGCATTTCCTTCTCGCCGGACAAGATGCTGCAGGCGCGGCTGTTCTCCTACGGCGACGCACAGCGCTACCGGCTCGGCGTCAATCATCACCAGATTCCGGTCAATGCGCCGCGCTGCCCGGTGCACAGCTACCACCGCGACGGCGCCATGCGCACCGACGGCAACCACGGCGCGACGCTCGGCTATGAGCCGAATAGCTATGGCCAGTGGCAGGAGCAGCCGGACTTCCGCGAACCGCCGCTGTCGGTCGAAGGCGCCGCCGATCACTGGAACCATCGCGAGGATACCGACTACTACTCGCAGCCCGGCGCGCTCTTCCGCCTGATGACGCCAGCCCAGCAGCAGATCCTGTTCGACAACACCGCCCGCGCCATGGGCGATGCGCCGGACGAGATCAAGCGCCGCCACATCGGCAATTGCAGCAAGGCCGACCCGGCCTACGGCGTCGGCGTCGCCAAGGCACTCGGCATCACGATCTGATTGATGAACCAAAGCGGAGCGCACCGATCCAACGGTGCCTCCGCTCGCAAACCAAAGGAAAACCCATGACCCAAAGCGTAACCCTCGGTGGCAACCCGATCACCGTCAGCGGCAAATTCCCGAACAAGGGCGACGCCGCCCCCGCCTTCTCGCTGGTCGGCAAGGACCTGTCCGACGTCGCACTGAGCAGCTTCGCCGGCAAGCGCAAGATCCTCAACATTTTCCCGAGCATCGACACGCCGACCTGCGCCATGTCGGTCCGCCAGTTCAATGCCAAGGCCAATGCGCTGGCCAATACCGTCGTGCTGTGCATTTCGGCCGACCTGCCCTTCGCCCAGGCCCGCTTCTGCGGTGCCGAGGGACTCGACAACGTCGTCACGTTGTCCGCGCTGCGCGGCCGCGAGTTTCTCGAGGCCTACGGCGTGGCCATCACCAGCGGCCCGCTGGCCGGCCTGGCAGCCCGCGCCGTCGTCGTCCTCGACGAAAACGACCGGGTGATCCACAGCGAACTGGTCGGCGAGATCAAGAACGAGCCCGACTACGCCGCCGCCCTGGCTGTGCTCTGAGCCCGCAAATGCGTTCAGGCACCTTCAGCGAATTCGAAGCGCAAGCCCTCGCCGAAGGATTCGACGAGGTGCTTGAACGCAGTTGGCCGGCCGACGCCATGGTCGCGACGCACACCCACCCGTTTGCCGTCAAGGCACGGGTCGTGTGCGGCGAGATGTGGTTGAGCGTCGGCGACCGTACCCGGCATCTGCTGGCCGGCGACGAATTCGCCCTCGACCCTGACGTCCCGCATGCGGAACGCTACGGCAATACTGGCGCCACCTACTGGGTCGCCCGCCGGAGCTGAAAGGGGGCGCGGTGCGCGGCTAACCTTGCGGTAGCCCGCGTTTTGGAGAACACTGCCGACGATCGCCCCGTGGACTCCAGGTATGCCCCTGCTCTCGACCGAAATGCTGGCCAGTTACTGGTCGGCCAACGAAATCGCCACCAATCTCGTCGTTTTCATGAATCTGGTCGGCGCCCTGCTGCTTGGCTTCATCGTCGGCTACGAGCGCTCCTATCACGGCCGTGCCGCCGGCATGCGCACCTACGGCCTGGTTTGCGTCGCCTCCTGCGCGGTCACCGTCATCGCCGGCTACCCGAACGCCTGGTATGGCGGTGGTGCCCTGCTCCAGCAAGCCGGCACCGCGGTGCCCATGCCCGATCCGACGCGGGTCATCCAGGGCATCGTCACCGGCGTCGGCTTTCTCGGCGCCGGCGTCATCATGAAGGAAGGCCTCAACATCAGCGGGTTGACCACCGCCGCCTCGATCTGGTCGGCTTCGGTGATCGGCATCCTGGTCGGCATCGGCTTCTACGGCGCCGCCATCCTGCTCACCCTGCTCTCGGCCGGCTGCATGCTTTATGTCTCGAAACTCGAAAGCTGGCTGCCTGCCCGCCACGCCATTTTCGTCAACCTGCGCTTCCAGCCGGAATTCATCCCCCGGGAAGCCCTCATCCGGCAGGTCATGCTCGACATGGGCTACGAAGTGGCGAGCGGTTCTTTTTCCGTCGGCTACCAGGGACAGGCCCAGGAATGGCGATTTGTCGCCCTGGCGCTGGGCCAGCACTTCGGCAAACCACTCTCCGAAATGTCCGGCCAGTTGATCGGGCTGGACGGCATCGACAGTTTCAACGTCGCCCACGCCCGCAACTGATTCAGCGCAGCAGTTCGCTCAGCGGCCAGCGCGGCTGGACGGCAAAACTGCCCGCTTCCTTCAGCGGAGCACCGGCCTGCAGGCGCAGGCAACCGGCCAGCGCAATCATCGCGCCGTTGTCGGTGCAGAATTCCAGCTCCGGGTAATAGACGCGGAAGCGTTTGCGTTTTGCTTCGTCGTTAAGGGTAGACCGTAGCTGCTTGTTGGCGCCGACCCCGCCGGCCACCACCAACTGCTTCAGTCCGGTCTGCTTCATCGCTTTCAGCGATTTCTTCAGCAGAACCTCGACGATCGCCTCCTGGAAAGCCCGCGCCGCGTCAGCCTTGAATTGCTCGGTCAACTGCTCGGCGTGCTCGCGGACCAGCGTCAGCACCGCGGTCTTCAGGCCGGAAAAACTGAAGTTCAGGTCGCCGGAATGCAGCATCGGCCGCGGTAGTTCGTAAACGCCCGGGGTCCCCTGCTCGGCCAGTTTGGAGAGCAGGGCGCCCCCCGGATAAGGCAGGCCGAGCAGCTTGGCGCTCTTGTCGAAGGCCTCGCCGGCCGCGTCATCGAGCGTTTCGCCGAGCAGTTCGTACTCACCGACAGCAGTCACCTTCATCAACTGCGTGTGGCCGCCGGAGACCAGCAGGGCGACGAAGGGAAAGGTCGGCGGATCGCTCGACAAGAGCGGCGACAGCAGATGTCCTTCGAGGTGGTGCACGGGAATCGTCGGCTTGGCGATGGCCACCGCCAGCGCCTCGGCGAAGGCGCAGCCGACGAGCAGGGCGCCGGAAAGCCCCGGGCCGCGCGTGTAGGCTACCGCATCGACGTCGTCCAGCGTTTTGCCGGCCCGCCCGAGCGCTTCGCGCAACAGGGGCACGACGCGCCGGATATGGTCGCGCGAGGCCAGTTCCGGGACGACGCCGCCGTACTCGGCATGCATCGCCACCTGCGAATGCAGGGCATGGGAAAGCAGGCCGGCAGCGCTGTCGTAGAGCGCGACACCGGTTTCGTCGCAGGAGGATTCAATACCGAGGACTAACATGGGGGCGCATTTTAACACTTGGAGCGACCAGGTTTTTTAGCATATACTGTTGGGCTCTCCGCAACTATGCGGACACAAATTTTGCGCGCACTGCCTTTTACTTGACCTGGCAGGCGCCTAACGGAAGGGGGTGATTTACATGCCGAACATTCGTGTCAAGGAAAATGAGCCGTTCGAAGTTGCTATCCGCCGCTTCAAGCGCACGGTCGAAAAGACTGGCCTGCTGACCGAGCTGCGTGCCCGTGAGTTTTACGAAAAGCCCACGACCGAACGCAAGCGCAAGGCTGCCGCTGCCGTTAAACGCCAGCACAAGCGCCTCCGTAGCCTGACCCTGCCGCCGAAACTTTACTAATCCGTAAATTTCGCCGCACCAAAGAGCCGCCAGCCTCAACAGCCGGCGGCTTTTTTCTTTGAATTTCCGAAAAGAACGAGCATGAGCCTCAAAGCACGCATCACCGAAGACATGAAAACGGCCATGAAGGCCAAGGAAGCGGCCAAGCTGAGCGCCATCCGCCTGCTGCTCGCCGCCGTCAAGCAGAAGGAAGTCGATGAGCGCGTCGAACTCGACGACGCCGCCGTCGTCGCCGTCATCGAAAAGCTGACCAAGCAGCGCAAGGACAGCGTCACCCAGTACGAAGCCGCCGGCCGCCAGGAACTCGCCGAGGCCGAAAAATTCGAAATCTCCGTCCTCGCCGCCTATCTGCCGGAAAAGATGAGCGCCGCGGAAACCGCTGCCGCCGTCGCCGCCGCGGTCGCCGAAACCGGCGCCAAGGGCCCGGCCGACATGGGCAAGCTGATGGCCGTCCTGAAGCCCCGCCTGGCCGGCAAGGCCGACATGGCCGAGGTCTCGAAACTGGTCAAGGCGGCACTCGCCGGTTAAAAACGCGTGATCCCGGATTCGTTCATCCAGGATTTGCTAGCCCGGGTCGATATCGTCGACCTGGTGGATGGCTTCGTGCCACTCAAGAAAGCCGGCGCCAACTACGCCGCCTGCTGCCCCTTCCACAACGAGAAATCGCCGTCCTTCACGGTCAGCCCGACCAAGCAGTTCTATCACTGCTTCGGCTGCGGCGCCCACGGCACGGCGATCAGCTTCGTCATGGAATACCAGGGCCTCGGCTTCGTCGATGCCGTCAAGGATCTCGCCAGCCGCGCCGGCATGCAGGTGCCGGAAAGCGAAGGGCGCGGCTTCCGCGACGAAAAGCCCGGACAGACGCGAACGCTGATCGAGGTCATGGCCCGCGCCGCGGCCTACTACAAGGATCAGCTGAAGAAGTCGCCGCGCGCCATTGAATATTGCAAGAAACGCGGCCTGACCGGCGAAGTCGCCGCCCGCTACGGCATCGGCTACGCACCGGACGGCTGGCAGAACCTGCAGGAAGTCTTCCCCGACTACAACGCCGACGCACTGAAAATCGCCGGCCTGGTCATCGACAACGAAGCCGGTCGCCGCTACGACCGTTTCCGCGACCGGCTGATGATCCCGATCATCAACCCGAAGGGCGAGATCATCGCCTTCGGCGGCCGGATCATCGACCAGGGCGAGCCGAAATACCTGAACTCGCCGGAAACGCCGCTGTTCGAGAAGGGCCGCGAGCTGTTCGGCCTGCCGCAGGCCCGGCAGGCGCTGCGCGAAACCGACACCGCCATCGTCACCGAAGGCTACATGGACGTCATCGCCCTGTCGCAGAACGGCGTCGGCAATGCCGTGGCGACCCTCGGCACGGCCACCACGGCGACCCACGTGAGCAAACTGCTGCGCCAGGTCGACCGCATCGTCTTCTGCTTTGACGGCGACAATGCCGGCCGCAAGGCGGCGTGGCGGGCGCTGGAAAACTCGCTGGAAGCGCTGGCCGACAACAAACGGCTCGGTTTCATCTTTCTGCCCCAGGAGGACGACCCCGATAGTTACATCCGCGCCCACGGCAAAGCCGAGTTCGACCGCCTGGTCGCCCAGGCCATGCCGCTTTCCGACTTCCTGCTGCGCGAACTGGCCCAGCGTTGCGACCTGACCAGCTCGGAAGGCAAGGCGCAGCTGATCTACGAGGCCAAGCCACTGCTACTCAAGCTGCCGACGCCGCTGCTGCGCCTGCAACTGGTCAAGCGCCTGGCCGAGGCGAGCGGTTTTGCCCAGACCGAGGTCGAGCGCCTGTGCGAGCTGAAATCCTACACGCCGGCCGCCCCGCCCAAGGCCAAGCGCACTGCGCCGTCGCTGACCCGCAACCTGCTGCGCATCGTGCTGCACAAGCCACAACTGGCCAGCCAGTTGCCCATCGCCCTGCTCCCCGATACGCCGGAACGCCCCGCCCTGACCCGCCTGCACCAACTGGTCACGGCCAACAACCACGACACGGCCAGCTACGCCGGGCTGCGCGAACAGCTGCGCGGCCTGCCGGAGGAAAGCATCATCGAAAGCGCCGCTTCGGAACTTCTCGGCCTGCCGTTTGACGAAGAGGGGGCGGAGATGGAATTCCGCGACACGCTGGAAAAATTCCAGGAAGGCGGCGAAAAGAGGGCCTTCGACGAACTGCAAAGCAAAGCGCAACAATTCGGTGTCGCCGGCCTGAGCGCCGCCGAGAAACAGGCCTACATTCAGTTCCTCTCGGCCCGCTCAAAACGCAGCTAAGTTGTGGTATAATTTATGGTTTTCTCGAATTCTATGGATCGCGTTCATGGCTAAGGCAAAAGACACCGCTAAGGAAGCTCCGAAGGCTCGCACCAGCAAGGCCAAGGAAAAGGCCGCCGAAAAGGCGCTGCTTCAGGGCCAGATGGCCGAAACTCCGGAACCGCTCGACGCCGAAGCGCGCAAGATGCGCCTCAAGGCGCTGATCAAGCTGGGCAAGGAGCGCGGCTACCTGACCTACGCCGAAATCAACGACCACCTGCCGGACGACGTCGTCGATGCCGAGAGTATCGAAGCGATCATCTCGACCTTCAGCGAAATGAGCATCCAGGTCTTCGACGAAGCCCCGGCTGCCGAAGACTTGCTGATGTCCGACACCGCCGCGGCCGCCGCCGACGACGAGGAAGTCGAAGCACAGGCCGAGCAGGCGCTGTCCACCGTCGATTCCGAATTCGGCCGCACCACCGACCCGGTCCGCATGTACATGCGTGAAATGGGCTCGGTCGAACTCCTCACCCGCGAAGGCGAAATCGAGATCGCCAAGCGCATCGAGGAAGGCCTGAAGCACATGATCCAGGCGATTTCCGCCTGCCCGACGACGATCTCCGACATCCTCGAGATGGCCGCCAAGGTCGAGTCCGACGAAATGCGCATCGACGAACTGGTCGACGGCCTGATCGACCCGAACGCCGTCGAGGAAGCCCCGGCCGCCGAGTTGCCGGAAGCCGAGGACGAGGAAGACGAAGAATCCGAGGACGAGGAAGGCGGCGGTGGTGCCGCTTCCGCCTCGCTGCTGCAACTGAAGACCGACGCCCTGGAACGCTTCAAGATCATCAAGGGCATCCACGCCAAGATGCAGAAGCTGCTGCCGACCAAGGGCCCGCACGACAAGGCCTACCTGA
>CAMLHL010000066.1 GCA_946479855.1 uncultured Pseudomonadota bacterium | reverse complement strand
ATGAACAACGGAAGAGATCGTTCCCCGGTGGGACGGCCGGTCTTCAAAACCGGCAGGACCTGTCAGACAGGTTTGGGTAGGTTCGACTCCTGCTCTCTTCCGCCAGCTACATTAAGTCGTTGATTTGCATGTAATGCATTGAATTTCCGCAAGTTTTTTAAGGCTTGCTACAAAAGAGTGCTACAAAGCACTCGACTTGCGGATCATGTCCAGATCACTACCCTACGTGCAACGACGTGGCGACACGCTGTTCTTTCGGATGGCAGTCCCGCTAGACTTACGGCCCCAGATCGGCGGTCGTGAAATTACCAAGACGCTACAAACCACGGACCGTCGTGTTGCAGCCCCTCGTGCGCTTTTGCTTGCGTCACGAGTCCTCAAAGTATTCGCTGAACTACGAACGATGCCAAAAGACGACGAAGGCTTAAGAACGAACTACGTTATGGAATTCAGCTTCGACGAGCTTGGCCTCCCGAAGCTGAAATTCAGTGACGTAAAACCCGGTGACGAGAAGGCCATCATCGAACTGACGAGAGAACTCGGAGCAACGCCAACTACGAAACTCGCGTCGCCTCCGGGTCAGGCAGTAAGCCCTAAACTTTCAGCGGTCATCAAGCATTTCCTCCAAGATCAGGGAACTCGCGGGATCAAGGAAATGATGAAGAAGCACGAGCTTGTTATGCCATTGGTTCTCGATGTCGTCGGCGACAAGCCTATCGCCGACTTGCGACAGGCTGATCTGCTGGACCTGTTCGACGTTATCAACCGATTGCCCAAACACTCCAGTTATGACTTTGCGAAGGGCAAGTCCTACCGAGAGATTGCGGCTATTCCAGATCGGGAGCGACTTGGAAAGGCTATTGGCCTCTTCACCGGAGCGCGTGTCAATGAGATTTGCCAGATCAATCCGCAGACAGACATTCAACAGGATGCGGATACCGGTATTTGGTATTTCCTGATGACTGACGAAACGGAAGGCGACGACAGAATCGAAAAGACGATCAAGACTAAGACAACGAGGCAGACCCCGATTCACTCCACGTTGCTGGACCTTGGGTTCCTTGATTATGTGCGTCGCCTGGACCCACAGAGCAAGCTGCTATTCCCGCAGTGGAAGCCAAAGGGAGGACGGGCCTCGCCCTACGCGGCAGAGTTCTTTACGGAGTTCTTGAAGCAGATCGGGCTTCATGGTGTGAAGAACGTAAAGGGCTTCGCACCGCGAGGAATGCACGCTCTTAGGCATACTCTGCTCACTTACGGATACTCGCAGCAGGGCCACGCGCTTTTCTGCATCTCAGGTCATGTCGAAGGCAGTGAATTCGCTAACAAGGTCGGAGCGGGGTATATCGATTACGAGATAGCTCGGTCACTGGCCTACAAGAAGGACCTGCTTGAAAAGCTGTCCTATCCCGTAGGGTTCCACAAGCCAGTAATCACCGTCAGCTAGAACTGTGGGCTGGTGCGCAGTAACGCTTGACCGTGCTGACGGACAGGTTAAAGACCTTGGCCGTTTCGGCGATGCTGGCGGCGTTCTCCTCGCGCCAGCTCCTGACCTTCTCAGCGTCGTTCGCGAACGGGCGACCGAGGCCAGCCTTGCCCTTGTGAGTCTTGCCGGTCTGAGCCAGTGAAGCACGGGCAGCAGCGCGACCGGATTCGCAGCGTTCCTTGATGCGCTGACGTTCCATGTCGGCCACCTGCGCAAGCACAGCCAGGATCAGCTCACCAACACCTCGACCGATCACCCCAAGTCCATTCACATGGACGCTGACGCCCTTCGCCAGCAGAGCGCGAACGGTGGATTGAACGTCCAGAGCGTCGCGGCCGAGTCGATCCACTGCATAGACGAACACGGTGTCGCCCTCGCGCACGAACTTCAGCAGATCGGCGAAGCCGGGGCGTTCAGCAGCAGGGACGGACCCGCTCACGCCCTCGTCGGAAAACTCCTTATCGAACGGACCACCAAGGGCGGAGCGTTGAGCTTCGATGCTCTGGTCGGTGGTGCTAACGCGGAAGTAGGCGATTCGTGCGGTCATGGTGTTCTCCCTTGGTTCATAAGTTACCCGCTCGTCGTGGGCTAGGCTCTCAATCGAAGTTGGTAACTTGTGGGCCATGCTTCGGGGTGGTTTTCTGCGTGGGTCACAACTTACAACTTGTGCGCACTATATCATGCTTATACTTGACATGTCATTAAATTTAGTGTATGGTTACGCTATGGATGAAACCGCAAACACCGCTCCAAAGAAGCGAGGCCGCAAGCCTCTTGGCGACAAGGCAATGACTGCCGCAGAAGCCAAGAGGCGCAGTCGCGCAAAGCAAGCTCAACAAGGTCGAGCGGAGTTCATGCTGAGTCTGTCTGGTGGTAAGTTGGCGTTCATCGACCAACTGGCGAATGTCCAAGGTGGCACTCGCTCTCAGGTCATCGATTCCTTGCTGGATATGGCTATCGCCAAGATGGCCAACGCAGCTCTTGAAGCCCAACATATGGAAGCCAATGGTGCGACCGATCAGGAGATTGAGACGAGTCTCAAGAAGTCCCTGGCTACTGCGCCGCTGCCGCACCTGGTCGAACAATACAAGGAGATGCTGGGACTGAATTGATTGTAGCAATCGCGTTGTATCGGGTGACCCAACGTTCGGGCGCGATTGATTGGCACAGTGTGCCGCAAGGGAATAGAAGAACTGGCAGATTCCCAACGTCGGGGTTGGCTGAAAAGTCGCCGCAGGACGTGCCAGTGAGCTTGATTGGTAGCGCCGGACCTCACTCCTGCTAATCAACGCAACACAAGCTGTGGCTAAGACTGAGGCAAAAATGGAGCCTACACCATGGGGATACCGGGTAGGGCTGACACGGCGGCCACCTGACCTAATCGTCGCGATTGGGTTAGGGGGTTTTACGCCTCAGCCTTCCCATGGGTATCAAACCTTTCAGGTTTTCAGACCTTCGGTCTTCAACCTGAAAAACGCCCTTGTTGCGTCCAAAGAAACCGTAGAAAGAAGGCAATGAAGAAGGTAGCAGCAACACCCGCACAGATCACAGAGGCATTGGCATTGAGAGAGGCCGGTTACACCGTCCTCTCGATCAGCCAGCGCCTAGGGATCAGTGTGCGGTCATTGCAACGTCACTTTGCTGAACACGGCACGAAGAAGGGCGCGATCAAGGAGGAGGTTCTGGCGACAGCCAGGGCCGACTTGTTGAAGCGTGTCACGTCAGACGAGGCCATCAAGGAAGAAGCCGCAAAGCTCATTAACGACGATCTTGCCCACGCCACGCATCTCAGGGAGTTGATGATCAACGCTACCGAGCATCTTCAGGCTACTTCGTTGAAGGAGGCGGTTCTGGTCATGCGTGCGGCGGCAGCCTACTCCACCGCGATCAAGAACACCTCAGACATGATGCGTCACACCCTGCGCATTGAGAAGACCATCGACGACACCGACAAGGAACTCCCGGAGCTGGTCATCAAGGAGCTGACGAGCGCAGAGGTTGAGGAGATGCGCAGGGTCGGTGTCGATGAAGAGGAAGCACTGGCCTAATCTTCTATTCCCTTTTTAAACGGAATGCGTTTAGTGACCACGGGAGCAAAGATATAGGCAATGGTCAGGGCCGGAATGCCAAAAATTGGCGAGAACAAAATCGACTCCAAACCCAACGAAAATATGATGTCCAGGATGATTAAAATCCCGACCGCAATTGTCACAATGGCAAACGCCGTTTTGATTCTTAACATCGTTGAAGCAACCTATCCGGCAGGCACTAGCGCCACCTCATCGGGGAAGAGGCAAAAATCGGCAGCGCCTTCTTGTTCGTTGAAGCACAGCCAGATGAAACCTGCGCCATCAAACTTAACAATCCGCCTGTCCTGCCCAACAAGCAAGTTCAGCCGGTTTTGATCCTCTGTTGGAAGGCCGCGAGTGCAGGAATCAACCGACTCGATGCGCACGGCATCGCCCACCCATAGCGTGCGACCAAGGGTGTCAAGTGGCAGGAGTGGGAATGTCCGGTTAGTCATCGCGCTCAACGTTGCTGAACGCGCTGATAATGAAGAACATGAGCGGAAATCCAACTATCCCGCTGATCACGATTCGGGCCAGATGTGCAGGCCACCCGCCGCCGAAGTTGGAATACACGACCGGATAGATCAGGAAGTCGGCAAGGGTCCAAAGCACGATGCCACTGATCATCGGAACCGTAGTGTTCGCTTTCAACCTCTCGCCGCAGTGTGGGCAAGCGAAGTGCTGGCGTATCTGCGTCGCCTTGATGGTTTTTGCACACTTCGGACACGAGATACCCATTTCAGACTCTCACAATCGCGCCATGCGCGGTTTTCTCGACCCTAGTCATGGCTGCACACCACCCAAGTTATTCACAGGTGGTTGCAGACGTTCTGCTGGCGATAGATATTGCGCCTGTGTTGTAACCGGCTCCATGCGCTGCGCCTGACTGAAGCCACTTGAGTTGAATTTGATAACCCCATTCGGAGGCCAATTCAGCTCAATCTCCCAGGTCCAGGATTTATATCCATTTGAATAGACGACTGCTTCGCGGCGAATCTCTCTGATCGTCATTGGCTGAACTGCGGCACTCGCCTTTGCGTAGTCGATCAAGATCATCAGATCGGTTACTTCATGGAATGTGAGGTCAGACGGCGCGACTCGAAAAGAGAAAACGTTCTGCTGCGGCGGCAACCACTCGACGATGAAGTCGATGTCGAAAACCAATTCTCCGCAGCAATCGTCTGGGGCCTCTAGGATACGGAAGCCGTGAATGGCGTTGTCGTGCCATGACAACTGGTCAAAGTCCTCGGTGTTAATCATTGCCATGCCTCTCCACGAACAGAACCGCCCAATTCCTTTAGCAGTCCCGGCAAATCGAAAACAGTATCTAGGTCGCGTTCGCGCAAAAACAACTCTTCGCCGGAGTAGCCAGGGCCAACCATCGTGAAAATATGTTCGCGATCCTCTGCATCTTTGGCGACCCGCTCCAAGTATTTGCAAGAAGTCAGAATGGGGCGGGAGCCATCATCACCTTCGTATTCAACGAGGTAATAGATCACTCCAACAATAGGGCGGCATGATGTATCCATCGCATCATCCTGCACCAAACCCATTGGCATATCAACCATGGCGCCATCCTGGCGCATTGTTGGCAGGGTGAATGTCTTAGGTGGAAATCGACCTGTTGATGGCTATGGTTGTGATTTGCGGGGGAGGGATTTGAAAATCATCGCGTCAGGTCCAGCAGAAGCTACAGCCTGGATTTTTGGCTGCTATGGCATAGAATGGCAATATCTGACATTAACTTGGAGCCAGCAATGTCCCTCAACGTATCTTTGCCGCCGGAACTCGAAAGCCGTGTGCGCCAGCATGTCGAATCAGGACTCTACAGTTCAGCCAGTGAGGTGATCCGGGAAGCACTGCGCTTGTTTGAAGCCTATCAAGGCGTTCAAGCCGCCAATTTGGCTGCGCTCAAGGCTGACATTGCTCAAGGTGTTGCCGATATAAACGCCGGTCGCGTGCGTGAAGTGAGCATGTCCAGCATCAAGGAGCGCGGCAGGGCGATCCTAGCGTCACCGAAGTCGGCCTGATGGCGAAAGTCTTTTATTCGGCCAGTGCCGAGAATGACTTGCTAGAGGCTTGGCTATACGTTGCCGAAGATAGCGTCACTGCGGCGGATCGCATGCTTGACCAGATCGAGGCAGAGGCCATCCGGTTGCTGGATCAACCGCTGATGGGTCGTGAACGCCCCGAACTCTCGCCGGGCATACGGAGCTGGCCCACTTCGACGCCCTACATCCTGTTCTACTTCCCAAATGAGCATGGGGTCGTCGTGGCCAGAGTGCTGCATCACGCTAGAGATATTCCGGCCATCGACCACTGGCCAGCGCACTGAAAATTCTACTTCTCAGCAGCTTCATCCATGGGAATCCCGTCCCATCCTCGACGATCCCGTGCGCCTTGGACTCTCTTCCAGACCTCGTCAGTCATTGCGTTCTTCCATACCCCACCAAGCAGCCACGCAAAGGTCGGATTGGATGTGGCCTCAGATTCAACCCGCTCAATGAAGGCGTCACCGTGCTTGGCCAGGATGTCTTCCAATGGCCCAGCCGAAAGAACCTCCATGATCTCCGCAGAGTTGTTTAGCTTCAGTATTGCCAGGATTAGCAGCCATGCCTGCTCCGGTTCCTCGCGAACCCAATCCCATTCTTGATCGACGGCCCATTCAAACTCTCTCTGCACCTCTGAGTCTTTGGGTGCCTGCCAGTAGCCGATCCAGGCTTTCGCCAGATTATTTAAGCCATCGGTTGCCATTGCCTAACGCACCATTTGCTTGAGATTGATGCCAAGTTCTTTGGCGCGGCTCCGCGCTGTTTGCCCAAACTCAGAAACAATATCCAGACGCGCACCGGCTTTGATCATTGCTTCAATCAGCGGGAGGTTTTTCTTGCTGATCGCGATATGGAGAGGGGTTTCGCCCATGTCGCCAGCTGCATTTACATCTGCACCATGTTGAATGAGCAGAAGAGCGCCCTCCTTGTCGCCTCGCCAAATAAGCACATGTAAAGGTGTATCACCATCACAATCGGTGGAATCGATGGAGACAATGCGCTCCCCCATGTCTGCCGGGAACAGGCAGTCAGATGTTGATTGCAAGACTTCGCACAATGACCTCTGCTTCATTTGCTTCCCTCTCAGACCCTCACAATCGCTCCATACTCGGCTTTCTCGACTTTCGACATGCCTACCCTCCACCTGAGTTATTCACGGGGCTTAACACCCGGCTCCGAATTGCTTGTAGAAATCGACCCACTTGCCATTGGTCTTGCGATAGACGTGATACTCGACCGCTTCGTAGTAGCCGAATTGCGTGACGATTTCCGGTTCTCCATCGCCATCAATGTCAAGAATATCGACTAGGTCTTGTGTCTCGACCTCGGCTTCCTCGTCAGCATGGAACCACCTGAGAGTAGCTCCATACGAGGCTTCACCAACCTTCTCGGCAACAAGGAAGGCGGCATGGGTAACCGACAGGTCGTAACCGCTCTCCTTGTTGATTGTGTTCGCGGCGAAACTACCCACAAGGATGCTACGGTTTGGTCCTTGAAATACCGTTATGTTTGTTACGCGAATCTTCGTTGTAGCAGCTTTTGGAGCGTTGTTCTGTGCGTAAATACGTTGGGCAAGTTTGAGCGCCGTTGCCCTTTCGTCATCTGTGGGCGCACGTCTGGTGTATTGCATCGCCTGGAAGTCGGCATTAGATGCCAACCCCATGCGCATCCCGGAAATCAGTTCGGGAGGCGTGGCATCTCCTATCGCAGCCAGACTGTCACATTGAATCCCGAAGGCGTTTTTGCGAACGCTCACTGATCCGCTTGGCTTGCCACTAGCGAACAGAGTGTATTGCCTGTGATTGGCGTAGTAATCGCGATCAAACAGTTTTTGGTCGAGGTTGCCAGGAAGATTCCTGAGTTTGCCGTTGCTGACATACGCAAATGGCTCAATCAGGAATTTGATGTTCTTTCCCGCACCTGAATAGGTAATCCCTGAGCGTGTGTAATCCCTCACGGAAAAAAGAACATCAGGTTTATTTGATTCGGCACAGGCTGCGCTGAACGAGCCAGTTGCCAATGCGACAAGCAAGCCGAGACTAGTCTTTGTCAATGTCGCCATACTTCTTCTCCAACGACCGCCACAGCATGAACTCCTTGAAGCGCATCACTCCTGCCACGATCAGTGCCAGCACCGTGCCTGCCACCAGAACCAGGAAACTCAACCAATTGAACTCGACCAGCCAGAAGGTTCGGTAGGTTTCCAATCCACGACCACTGCGAACCATCTCAATGGCGGTTGTGAGCATGTAGCCCAGTCCCGATAGCGCAGCGATACCGGCAACCACTAGGCCGATGAAGAATAGCTTCGGGAAAGGTAAGTGCTGCTTTTGGTCAGCCATCCCTTCTCATCCATTGCCGAACGAACGCCAGAGCTTCGTCAAGAGCATGTTCTAGCTTATGCACAGGCACATGCCAATCCTGGTGCATCTCTTCATCGTTACGTGTTTCCACGTCGGCAGCATGTAGCCCCACCTCATCCGACTCCGGTGGATCGATCCAGATTTGGCCGCACTCACCATTGCCGGAACATACACGTTCCTACATTCCGGGCCGTCAGCGTAGCGAATGTAAAGGTTAAATCCATGGCGCTCGACCCAGGCGTTAATAACCGGATCAATGGATGAATAGTCAGCCATGATGCCAACCGCTATCGAAGCCGTGACCCATTGGGATTCGCTGCCTCTTCATCGCGCCGGGTAGGGTAATACTTCTTTTTCCGCTCTAGTTCATAGAACAGAATGCCGTGTATCCCCATCGCATCGCACTTCCGCAAACGACGCTCCCATATCCGCGAGAAGGTGTCACCCAATGCCTCTTTTGATGAACGATTCCTCACTTCATCGATGAAGGCAACATCCTGACCATCAGGAAAGATCAGGGCGAATTCTTCGTCGGTGGCCGCAAATACGTCATAGACGCAGTTATCAGCGCCGTCGATCACTTGAATGTTCTTCATGCTTCCCAAATCCTCACAATCGCTTCATGCGCGGTTTTTCCGATCTTAGGAATATCTACCCACCACCTGAGTTATTCACAGGGGTTGATCGTGACCCCATGGGGTTTCATCGCGATGGAGCTTATGTAGAAACCAAACGGGGACTGTCGTCGCAATAAGCGAAATTGGTGCGAAAAACATACCAATAAGCGCCACTAGGATCGCACAGACCAATATCACCAGCCAATTGGATCGCGAAAGTGAAACGGGGCAAAAAAGCAAAATTGAAATCGTTAAGGAAAAAAGGCCAGCTACAACCATGTAAATGACTGCAGGACGCGCTGCACTTTCTGGTGAAAGCAAAATGCTCACACCTTCCTTCCCACCAATTGCCACCAAAATTGAAATGATTCCGCCAAAGAAGAATGCAGCGATCAAGTAGAGTGCTGCCGCAATAATTCGATGCCGGTTGGTAATTCGCATTTCAAAGACAGTCAGCAACCTATTTCTTCGACTTGGCTTGGGCCAACGTGCTACCGGCGGCAGACTTCGATTGCGCACTCGTGCGCCCATCTCTCAACACTTGCGACGCCTTGGAGGCCGCTGCCGCCGACGACTGCTTTGTTGGCGCTCCGGTTTGAGATAGCGCACTACCTGCTGCGGCCTTCGAGGTGGCCCCAGTCGATTTGCTCTGCAACACTTTCGAGGCTGCAGTTGCGGCTTTGCTCCCTGTGGTCTTGGTGTTCGCCATCATCGTTCTCCTGTAGAAGACGATGCATCCTGCATCAATCCGATTGGCATATCAACTCTGGCGCAGTTATGGCGCGTTCTTGTCCAGGTGAGAAGTCTTAGAAAAAACGCGACCTGTTGATGACTATGGTTGTGATTTGCAGGGGAGGGATTTGAAAATCACTCACACAAGGAAGGTAGCCTTGACCGTGACTAAGCGATGACCCAGAATGACCCTCAGAACTGCTACAAACCTTCTCTTACTGGTTTGCGGGTATTCATAAAATTCAACAACTTAGAAACATCGGAAAAGACTCCTGCTCTCTTCCGCCCGCTTTTTTTCGCAATCCATCCGCGACTTGGCAGATGGCGCCTTGCCGTGCCAAAGCAATTTCCCACGGGGATTTCGCTGGCCGTCTGCGGCGTGTCATCGCGTCCTGAAAGCATTGCCAACCCAGCTTCACATTCACTCGCCATGGCCCACCAACCTTTTTCCGGCTCCATTCCTGACGATCGCCTCTATTGCCCGGCCCACGACATGTGGGTGCAGGAACTGGGCGAGAACGAGTTGTTGATTGGGGCCAGCAGTTTCGGAATTTTCCTGGCCGGCGAGATCATTGCCTTCACCAGCAAGCCGCCAGGTGCCGACGTCGGGATCGGGCGGGGCATGGGGACGGTGGAGTGTCGCAAGACGGTGCTGGCGGTGCACGCGCCGGTCTCCTTTGTCCTGCTCGAAGGCAACGACACGGCCGAGGAGCGGCCGAAACTGCTCAATACCGAACCTTACAGCGCCGGCTGGATGGCGCGGGTCAGGCCAACCCGCTGGGCTGACGAGAAATCGACCCTGGTCGATGCCGCCTCCTACCGCCGGCACATCCTGAAGATCGAACCGGAGGCCTGCTTTGCCTGACAAGCTCGCCTTGCTGATCTGGGCGGCGACGCCGGATCGTCCCGACCTGTGCGTGACGCCGCTGGTTCATGCGCTGGCGGCCCGGGCGCTGGAGGCCGAGGTGGAAATCCATTTCGCCGGGCCGGCTGTACGCTGGCTGGTCGAGGGGGTGGCCGATGATCGCTATGCAACGGCGGAGCGGGAGAAGTCGATCGCCGAATTCCTGCGCGAACTGTTGGCCGAGGATGTCCGCCTGCTGGCCTGCAGCATGGCGCGTGCCGCCTGGGTTGCCGAACCCGAAAAACTCTTGCCGCGCACCGCTGCCGCCGGTGCTACGGCCTTCGTCGCCCGCACGCTGGACCCGGCGTGGCGGACGCTGGTTTTCTGATGGCGCGGCCGGCGATCACCGGCGTTGTCCTGGCCGGCGGCCTGGGCCGGCGCATGGGCGGCGTGGACAAGGGCTTGCAGTTGCTCGACGGACGCCCGCTGGTGCGCCATGTGATCGATCGGCTGGCCGTGCAGGTCGAGACCCTGTTGATCAATGCCAATCGCAGCCAGGCCGACTATGCTGCCCTCGGCTACCCGGTCTTTTCTGACGAAATCCCCGACTTTGCCGGACCCCTGGCCGGGTTACATGCAGCCTTGCGCGTCGCCCGGACGCCGCTGGTCCTGACCGTCCCTTGCGATTCCCCTTATCTGCCGGCCGATCTTGCCGCCCGCCTGTATGCCGGCCTGCTTGCGGCCGGTGCCGATCTGGCCATCGCACGGGCCGAAGGACGGCTGCATCCGGTGTTCTGCCTGGCCCGGACCCCTTTGCAGGAACCGCTCGCCGCCTACCTGGCGCGGGGAGGGCGCCGCGTCGCCCAGTGGTGCGCCGAGATGGGGGCCTGCGAGGTGGACTTTGATGACCAGCCGCTGGCTTTCCGCAACTTCAACACGCTGGATGACCTGTCCATAAACGCCGACGGAACAAACGCTTAACCTGTGGAAAACCCGTATTGTGCAGCGCGAAATTCAGCCTAGACTGCGCGCGCAGGAATCAATAAACGCATAAAAGGTTAACAGCAATGAACGTCAAGGTGCACTATCGCATCACCCAGGACCGCGCCGGCTTGCCGCAAAATTTTGCCGGTGCGCGGCATTTTCCGGCCATGGAAATCCAGGCCATCGTCGAACTGGCCAGAACGCAACTGGCCGCCGACTATCAGATCCCGGCCAGTGCAGTCGAGATCTGCATGATCGAGGACTGAGTCTCCGGCGCAGCCCCGGGTTTGGCGGACTCAACCCTTTTGCTGGATCCGCTTCGAGGTTTTCTTGACGCCGCCGCGAGCGGTGTCGAAATGGACCATGAAATAGGTTTCGTCGAGCGGTGGTATGCCTTCGATGCGCCATTCCCAGATTTCCTCGCCCAGGTTGTCGAAGACGACCTTGCTCCCCGGCGCGCCGAGCAGGCGGCGCACGTCGTCCTGGCTCATGCCCTCGCGTACCCGGGCGTAGTTGGCTTCGTTGAGCACCTGTTCAAACTTGCTAACCACGTGGTCGGGGCCGAAGGTGATCATGTAGCAGTTGGTGCCGCTGGGTTGGCGGGTGTATTCCCAGGTCACCGTAGCGTCGTCGTTCCGGTGGACGAAGCCGGGTTCGCCCAGGCGGGCTCGAACTTCGCTCTCGGTGGTCAGGCCCGGCTTGATTTCCGGCAGATTGACGGCATCGCAGGCGGGGAGCGCGGCGGCGACGATGGCCGAGGCGGCGGTGGCAATCCAGGTGGGTAGTTTCATACGGACTCCGGCAGGCAGGGGCAAGCAAGTTTAAGTGCTTGCCCGCGGCTGTTCATCATATCCGACCTTGCTGAATTTCCGAGCGACGAGACTCCGTCTCGATGCCGCGGCCTACCCCGGCGGCAGGGTCGAGCGGCGCTGCAGGTAGCTCGACAAGGCGCCGAGGCTGAGGAAGCCGGCCATCGTCAGTGCCAGCGACAGGGTGGAGCCCCAGGCCAGCGGCGCGATCACGGCGGCGACGATGCCGTTGAAGCCGGCCTGCAGGAAAGTCTGGCAGGAAGCGGCGAGGCCGCGCTGGGCAGGGAAAGGATCGAGGGCGAACAGGGTCAGGCTGGGTGTCGTCATGGCCATGCCGAAGGTGTAGATGAAGATCGGAATGACACTCCACGGTACGGCCGGCGGCAAGGTCAGGTTGAGTGCCACATTGAGCAGGGCGGCGCAGCCCATGACGATATAGCCGTAGGTGACGGCAGCTTCGGGGGGGCGTTTGCCAGCAAGGCGGCCGATGACCCAGGAACCGCTCATCAGGCCGCACATCGAGGGCCCGAACAGCCACAGAAAAGCGGTTTCCGGCAAGCCGAGATGCTTCATCAGGAAGACCGGCGCCGACAGCACGTAGACGAAGAAGCCGCAGAAATTCGTGGCCAGCCCGCCGCAGGCAAACAGGAAGCTCGGCGTGCTCAGCACCTTGCGGTAGGTGGCCAGCAAGTAGCGGTGATTGAACGGCTGGCGCTTTTCCGGCGGCAGGGTTTCCGGCAGCAGTTTCCAGCAGGCCAGCCCGAGCACTACGGTCAACCCGGCCAAAAAGCCAAAAACCGAGCGCCAGCCAAGCCAGCGCTGGAACTGGCCGCCGATCAGCGGCGCGATCGCCGGCGCCATGGCGAACATCATGGTGATGTGTGCCATCAGCCGCTGGGCGGCGGCGCCGTCGAACAGATCGCGGACGATGGCGCGGCTGACGACGATACCGGCGCCGGCCGTGACCCCCTGCATGGCGCGCCAGAACCAGAGCTGGCCGATGCTCGTGGCCAGGGCGCAGCCGATCGAGGCGGCCGAAAAGAGGCCAAGCGCCACGAAGATGACCTTGCGCCGGCCGAAATGGTCGGAAATGGCCCCGTGCCAGAGGGTCATCGCCGCGAAGGCGAACAGGTAGGCGGAAAGCGTCTGCTGCACCTCGATGGGCGTGGCATTGAGCTTGTCGGCGATCTCGTGGAACGAGGGCAGGTAGGCGTCGATGGAAAACGGGCCGAGTGCCGACAGCGCCGCCAGCAGCATCGTCACGGCACGCGTGTGGAGCTGGTTGCCGCGTTCAGCCACGGGCGAACCGTCGATACTGGATGGCTTCGGCCACGTGGGCGGCAGCGATGTCATCGCTGGCGGCCAGATCGGCGATGGTGCGGGCAACCTTCAGGATGCGGTGCCAGGCGCGGGCCGACAGATCGAGTTGCGCTGTTGCCTGCTGCAACAGCTTGCCGCCGGCGGCGTCGGGCTGGCAGCAGGCATCGACTTCCGGCGTGCTCAGACGGGCATTGGGCTTGCACTGGCGGGCCCGTTGCCGGGCCTGCGCTGCTTCGACCCGGCGGCGGACGCTGGCCGAGGATTCGCCGTCGGGCTGACCGGCCAAGGCCTCGGCGGGCAGGGCTGGGACTTCGATGATCAGGTCGAGGCGATCGACAAACGGCCCGGAGAGCTTGCCGCGATAGCGGCCGATCTGGTCCGGCGTACACCGACACTTGCCGTTGCCGTGACCGTGGAAGCCGCAGGGGCAGGGGTTCATCGCGGCCACCAGCTGGAATTCGGCCGGAAATTCGGCGTGACGGGCGGCGCGGGCGATATGGACGCGCCCTGACTCCAGCGGTTCGCGCAGCGTTTCGAGCACCTTGCGGTCGAATTCCGGCAATTCGTCGAGAAACAGGATGCCTTGGTGCGCCAGGCTGATTTCACCCGGCCGTGGCGGGTTGCCGCCACCGACGAGGGCGATGGCCGAGGCGGAGTGATGCGGCTGGCGGTAAGGGCGAAGGCCGAAGATTTCCGGCTGGAACTGGCCGGCCAGCGACAGCACGGCGGCCGAAGCCTTGGCGGCTTCGCCCTGCAGCTCCGGCAACAGGCCGCGCAGGCGGGCGGCGAGCATCGACTTGCCCGAGCCGGGCGGGCCGACCATCAGCA
>CAMLHL010000065.1 GCA_946479855.1 uncultured Pseudomonadota bacterium | reverse complement strand
CCGCCTGCCAGGAAACCCTGCGCACGGCGCTGGCCATCGGTGCCGACCGCGCCATTCTGGTCGAGACCGATGTCGAGTTGCAGCCGCTGGCCGTCGCCAAGCTCCTCAAAGCCCTCTGCGCCCAGGAACAACCGCAACTCGTCATCTGCGGCAAACAAGCCATCGACGACGACGCCAACCAGACCGGCCAGATGCTCGCCGCCCTGCAAGGCTGGCCGCAAGCCACCTTCGCCTCCAAGGTCGTCATCGCCGACGGCAAGGCCGTCGTCACCCGCGAAATCGACGGCGGCCTCGAAACCCTGCAAATCAGCCTGCCCGCCGTCGTCACCACCGACCTGCGCCTGAACGAACCGCGCTACGCCACGCTGCCCAACATCATGAAAGCCAAGAAAAAGCCGCTCGCCACCGTCAAGCCGGCCGACCTTGGCATCGACGTTGCCCCGCGCCTGAGCACCCTCAAGGTCGTCGAACCGGCCAAGCGCAGCGCCGGCATCAAGGTCGCCGACGTCGCCGACCTCGTCAACAAACTCAAGAACGAAGCCAAGGTGATCTGATCATGACCATCCTCGTCATCGCCGAACACGACCACGCCAGCCTCAAGGCCGCCACCCTCAACACCGTCGCCGCCGCCCAGCAGATCGGAGGCGACATCCACCTCCTCGTCGCCGGAACCAACTGCAGCGGCGCCGCCCAAGAAGCCGCCAGCCTCGCCGGCGTCAGTCTGGTCAAGGTTGCCGACGCCGCCCACTACCAGGCCCAGACCGCCGAAAACCTGACTGCCCTGATCGTCGCCCAGGCCGCCGGCTACAGCCACCTCCTCGCCCCGGCCACCACCTTCGGCAAGAACCTGCTGCCCCGAGTGGCTGCGCTGCTCGACGTCGCCCAGATCTCCGACATCATCGGCGTCGAAAGTCCGGACACCTTCATCCGCCCGATCTACGCCGGCAACGCCCTGGCTACCGTACAGAGCGGCGACCCGGTCAAGGTCATCAGCGTGCGCACCACGGCCTTCCCCACGGTCGACGCGGGAAACCAGGCCAAAACCGAAACCATCGCCGCCAGCCCGGACACCCAGCAAACCCAACTCCAGAACCGAGAACTGACCAAATCCGAACGTCCCGAACTCGGCGCCGCCAAGATCATCGTCTCCGGCGGGCGCGGGCTGGGCAGCGGCGAGAACTACCACGCCCTGCTCGAACCGCTGGCCGACAAACTCGGTGCGGCCCTTGGCGCCTCCCGCGCCGCGGTCGATGCCGGCTTCGTGCCCAACGACTACCAGGTCGGGCAGACCGGCAAGATCGTCGCGCCCGAGCTCTACATCGCCGTCGGCATCTCGGGGGCGATCCAGCACCTGGCCGGGATGAAGGACTCCAAGGTCATCGTCGCCATCAACAAGGACCCCGATGCGCCGATCTTCCAGGTTGCCGATTACGGGTTGGTGGCTGATCTGTTCGAAGTGGTGCCGCAACTGGTCGGAGCGGTCGGCTAAAATACCTATGTGAATTGGACCGATAACCTGTTGGGCGAAGGGTGGTACTGGGCAGCGTGGGTTGTCTGGCTGTTCTTTTTCGCCCGCAGCGTTTGGCGGGCACCATGGCGGCGGTTGGCTGACTCGACACAACTGAATGTCTGGCTTGGAATGGTCGTGCTGCTGACGCTGGTTTGGAGTCTCAAGGCCGGGGTCAAGCCGGGGCTGGATTTCCATTTGCTGGGGGCCACGCTGTTTACGCTTACCTGCGGCCCGCATCTGGCCTTTGTCGGCCTATCTCTGGTCGTGGTCGGCATTACCTTGAATGGTGCCGCCGGTCCGTTCGCATATGCAGCCAATGCGCTGTTGATGGCCGGTCTCGGAGTCGGCTTGAGCCAGTTTTATTACCGGCTATTTGCCGGCGCGTTGCCGAGGCATTTTTTTGTTTATATTTTCGTTAACAGTTTTCTGGGCGCTGCCCTGACAATAATTGGTGTCGGATTGGGGGCCACTGTTCTCCTGGCTTTGGCCGGCGCTTATCAGTGGGATTATCTCTTCGCCGAGTATTTCCCTTATTTTTTGCTCCTTGCTTTTTCGGAAGCCTGGTTGTCAGGAGTGATAATGACGCTTTTCGTTGTTTACCGGCCTGACTGGGTGGTGACATTCGACGATTCGCGTTATCTGGCGGATAAATAAAGGCTACAATTCCTCACATTTTCCTGTCATTGAGGGCTGGTTCCTTGGGTCGCTTGGCACGCTGCAGTTTTTTTCCATTGATCATGCTGCTCCTGTCCGGGGGGGCATCGGCCGTTGGCCTTGGTGAATTGCGCGGACAGCCTATCCTGGGTGAGCGCATCAAGCTGGAAATCAATCTTGTCGGCGCAGAACAGTTGCATCTCGACGCAGCATGTTTCCGCCTTGTTCCGCCGAGCGTGCAAGGGGATCTTCCCTGGCTTAAAAAAGCCAGCCTGAGCGTGCGCAAGGGTGCCCCGCCCATCCTCGAGATTCGTTCTGACCTTCCGTTGCGGGAACCTGTTCTGCAGGTTGCCGTCCAGCTGGGCTGCGGGCATGAAGTCTCGCGCGACTATATCGTCATGGCATCTCCGGCAATCGATCGTTCTTCGTTGGCGGCCGCGCCACGTCCAACCGGCGCGGCGAGCTTCACGGAGACGGAAGCCGTTCCTCCGGCGCCTGCAATGACGCAGCAGCCTGCAGAAAGGCGCTCGTCAGGTGCGCCCGTTCCAAAAACCACTCCGCCGCTGGTTCGCAAGCAACCGGGGAAAAAATCGCTGGCTGCGATGTTGCCGGATCGCCTGTTGCTGGATAGCGGCGATGTTGGCGAGCCTTCGTTGCGCCTGGCTACCGGGCTTCTAATGGGGATGGCGGATACCAAGGATTCCCAGCGAGAGATATTGCGTCTGGAGTACCGGATGCTGATGGCCCTGAATGAACAGGCCGTCTCTCAAATGGCGGCTGCCGAGAAGCTGCGCAATATGGAGGGGACGCTTGGCGAGCTTCAGCAGCGTGCTGCTGATTTTGTTCAGCATGTCGAAAAAGGTGGCGCTGCGTCGGAAGGCGAGACCCCTGTTGCCGTTACCCAACCCGCTGCTCAGGGAAATCCGGTGCCGGCAGCCGAGGCTCCGAGCAAGCCTTTGTCGAAGCCGGTAGTAGCCACAAGCGACGCGGAACACGGAATTTCGGCGTGGGGGTTTTACGGAGCCTTGTTGGGCGCGGCGCTTGGGTTGGGCGGATGGTTGGCCTGGAGAAGTTATCGTCAGAAGCCTTTGCCGCTTGGCGAGGCAGGTCCAACGATCAGTGCACCGGAGGTGAGCGTTGATCCGCAGCGCCCCGAAGAGCATGAAGAACCGGGTAGCGTGGATTTGCCGTTCGAGCCGGCAGTGATGGGGTTGCCGATGCGCTTGGATGTCGAACTCGATGCCGATAGTGAAAGCAGGGCCAGCCAGTCGGACACCCCGGAAAATATACGGGGGCGGGGCGGCGACTCCCTGATGTCGATTGACGCCACGACGCTCGACGAGCATTTCGAAGCCAACCCGGTCATGGAATTGGCCGACATCATGCTGTCGTTCGGCCGGGTCAAGGGCGCCGCCCAGGCTTTGCAGGAATTCATCGACAACAATCCGCAGGAGGCGTTGCAGCCGTGGATACGCTTGATGGATGTCTATCGGATGGCTGGTATGCGTACCGAATTCGAAAATGTTGCGCGTAACCTCAACCAGCACTTCAATGTTGAAGTTCAGAGTTGGGACGAGGCCCAGGCCGGCCTCGAGGCCACATCTCTCGGTGGCGAGGAGGGAAATCCGGTGGCGCTACGTATGCAGTCTCTCGAAGACATGCCGCGCCTGATGAACATGGTTGTCGAACTCTGGAATTCCGGCGATATCGTCGGCTATCTTTATCAGCTGCTGCGCGACAACCGGGGCGGTCAGCGCCAAGGGTTTGCTCTTGCCGTGGTCGAAGACATCCTGTTCCTGATAGAGCTTAAGGAAACCGCGAACCGCATGGGCGGCGCCTGACGAAAGTTTATCGGCCCAAGTCGCCGGTATTTTTCCATAAGTCCGTGATTTTTGTTATAATCGTGGGCTTTTCAACCTTGCCCTACCGCAAACGCATGGCGGGGGGTTTATCCCAAAAGGAGCTTGCATGCGCCATTACGAAATCTGCTTTATCGTCCATCCGGACCAAAGCGAACAAGTGCCCGGCATGGTCGAGCGCTATCGCGCCATTGTTACTGCCAAGGGCGGTAGCATTCATCGTCTGGAAGACTGGGGTCGCCGTCAACTGGCTTACCCGATCCAGAAGATCCACAAGGCCCACTACGTTCTGATGAACATCGAGTGCGACGGCGAAACGCTGAACGAACTCGAACATTCGTTCAAGTTCAATGACGCCGTGCTGCGCCACCTCACCGTCAAGATGAAGGCGGCTGTGACCACTCCTTCCCCGATGATGAAGGAAGAAAAGTCCAAGTCGATGATGCCTGGTGATGCCGCTCCGGCTGCCCCGGCTGAAACGGCCGCTGCTTAAGCATATTTGTACGGGAATTACGGCTGAACTGCATCACACTCTCCGGAAAACTGGTTGAGCGCAAAGCCTTGCGCTATACACCGGCCGGGGTACCAGTCAGTGAAGGAAGGCTGCAACACAGCTCCTCGCAGATTGAAAGCGGTGCAAAACGCTTGGTAGAAGTTGAAATTGCTGTCGTGGCCCTGGGTGAAAATGCCCGTTGGTTGCAGGCGGCTCCCCTCGGCGGGGCGGTTAAATTGACCGGATTTCTGGCTGCCAAGAGTCTGACCAGTCGAACACCCGTGCTGCATGTGAATACACTCGAATTTTTGGAAGGAAACGAAAATGGCTCGATTCTTCAAGAAGAAGGATGACGACAAGAAAAAGAAGCGCGGTGGCGGCCTGTTCAAGCGTCGCAAATTCTGCCGCTTCACGGCTGAAAAGGTCGAACAGATAGACTACAAGGATGTGGATGTCCTCAAGGAGTTCATCCAGGAAAACGCCAAGATTATGCCGGCTCGCCTGACTGGCACCAAGGCCGGCTACCAGCGCCAGCTGGGCACCGCTATCAAGCGCGCCCGCTTCATGGCTCTGCTGCCGTACACCGACAACCATCAATAATTTTCGGGGAGACGAAACATGCAAATCATTCTGCTCGAAAAGGTTGTTAACCTCGGTAACCTCGGCGACATCGTCAAGGTCAAGGACGGCTACGCCCGGAATTTCCTGATTCCGCAACGCATGGCCAAGCGCGCTACCCCGGCTGCCATGGCTGAATTCGAAGTTCGCCGCGTCGAACTGGAAAAGCTGGCGGCTGAAAAGCTGGCGGCTGCTCAAGGCGTTGCCGAAAAGATGGCCGGTCTCTCCGTTTCCGTTGCCCGCAAGGCCGGTATGGATGGTCGCCTGTTCGGTTCGGTTGGCAATGCCGATATCGCCGAAGCCCTGAAGGCTGCCGGTTTCAATGTCGACAAGTCTGCTGTCCGCATGCCGGAAGGCCCGCTCAAGGCGATCGGCGAGTTTCCGCTCGATGTCGCCCTGCACACCGACGTTCTGGCCAACATCACCGTGGCGGTCGTGGCCGAGTAATTCCGGTTACGTCGCACGACAAAAGGCCCCGCAGTTGCGGGGCCTTTTTAATTTAAACTTCGCCCCATGAACCAACGCCCGCAGAAACCCCGGATTACCGACGCCACGCTGGACCACCTGCGCGTACCGCCCCATTCGATCGAAGCCGAACAGTCGATTCTCGGCGGTCTCTTGCTCGACAACCAGGCCTGGGACCGGATGGGCGACCTGGTCACCGACGCCGATTTCTATCGCGACGAGCACCGACGCATTTTCCGACAGATTCGCAATTTGCTGGAACGGGCCAAGCCGGCCGACGTCGTTACTGTTGCCGAGGCGCTTGATGCGGCCGGTGAGGGCGATCAAACCGGTGGTCTGGCCTACCTTGGCGAGCTGGCGGCCAACACGCCCTCGGCGGCCAATATCCGGCGCTATGCGGAAATTGTCCGCGAGCGTTCGGTCTTGCGCCAGCTAGTGGCGACAGCCGATGAAATCGCGGCTGATGCACTGAATCCGCTGGGCCGGGATGCCGAAACCCTGCTCGACGAAGCAGAATCGAAGATTTTCAAGATTGCTGAAGCGGGTGCCGGACACAACGAGGGATTCGTGCATATCAATCCCTTGCTGACCCAGGTGGTCGAGCGCATTCAGGAATTGCACGACCGGGACAATCCCTCGGATATCACCGGGGTGCCGACTGGTTTTGTCGATCTTGACCAGAAAACTTCGGGTTTTCAGCCAGGTGACCTGATCATCGTTGCCGGTCGCCCATCGATGGGGAAGACGGCTTTTGCCCTGAACATTGCCGAGAATGTCGCAGTCGATACCGGTTTGCCGGTCGGCGTCTTCTCGATGGAAATGGGGGGTGCCCAGTTGGCCATGCGGATGCTGGCCTCGATCGGCCGGCTGAACTCGCAGAGTTTGCGCACCGGCCGGATGAACGACGACGAGTGGTCGAAGCTTTCATTTGCCTTGGGCAAGTTGCATGAAGCACCGATCTATATCGATGAAACCGGTGGCTTGAGCCCGGCCAACCTGCGCGCCCGGGCGCGCCGTCTGGCGCGTCAATATGGCGGCAAACTCGGTTTGCTGGTCATCGACTATATCCAGCTGATGTCGGGCAATCGCCAGGGGGAAAACCGGGCCACGGAAGTCTCCGAGATTTCCCGTTCGATCAAATCACTGGCCAAGGAGCTGCAGGTGCCGATCGTGGCGCTGTCGCAGCTCTCGCGGAAGGTCGAGGAGCGCACCGACAAGCGGCCGATGATGTCTGACTTGCGCGAATCAGGCGCCATCGAGCAGGATGCCGACGTGATCCTGATGATGTACCGCGACGAATATTACAAACCGGATACGCCGGACAAGGGAATTGCCGAAGTCATTATCGGCAAACAGCGTAACGGCCCGACAGGGACCGTTCGCATGGCCTTCATCGGCGAATACACCCGCTTTGAAAATCTCGCGGGTGGTGGCTATCAGGAAGCACGAGAGTAATTCGAGATTGCCTCGGGTCGAAGGTCGCTACAGTTCGACCTGCCGGGTTCGGATGGTGTAGGGGGTATCTGCGGAACTGCTGCCGGCATATTCCAGTTGTGGCAGGAGCAGGAAGGGGATGGGTGAATTCTTGCCGGGCAGGACGATATCGGCACCCAGATTGAAGGCGATCCAGTTCATTTCCCAGACTCCGAAAAGAATCTTGCGCAGGGAGAGCAGTTTGCTGTCCCGGTCGGACAGGCCTTCCAAGGCGATGGTGCGCCGGACATCGCTCGGGTCGACCGGGATCCAGCCATAACCCGGAACGTAGAATTCGGCACGGACGTGCTGGGCACGTGTTGCGTCGTCACTGGTCAGTCCCAGGCTGCGGAACAGACGGGATGAACCCATGCGCAGGCCGTAGACACAACGGGCCGGAATCCCGATAGCGCGGCAGATAGCGACAAACAGCCCGTTGATGTCGGCTGATCGGCCGCCGTACAGGCCCTGGATCAGCTGGCGGCGAACGTCGCCGGTACCGCAGCCGGGCAGGCTGGGATCGTAAATGGTGTTGTCCACGACCCAGTCGTAGATCGCCTTGGCCTGGGCAACCGGATCCTTGATGCGGCCGAGGATGCGCTCCCCGAGCTGGAAGGCGAGGCCGTCATTGGGAATCAGTTGCGATGCATGCAGGTTGCGGCGCAGGATATCTTCGCGCTCGGGGGCAACGGTCCGCTTGGTGACGTCGAAATGCCGATCCGCCGTGGTGACGAGGGTGGTCAGTTGTAATTTGGCATCGCTGCTGTCCGGCCATTCACAATAGAAAACTTCCAGATCGCCATCGGGGAGACGCCGCATGCCGGCGTTGGCCGGGTTCCCTACCCAGGAATGGCCGAGCGTGCGCTGAAACAGGGTGTCCTGATTGAGCGGCAGCGGTAGCCACAGCTTACCCGGACCGTTCCGCCCCTTCAGGTTGACTGTTGTAGTGATTTCGTAGGTGCGCCATTCGTTGGGCGGCTCCGGGGCCTTGACGGGCGGCAGTTTGGCAGCAGTCGTGCCCTGCGGCGGGCGTTCGATGACCGGATCCTCGGCCGTGTGCACTACCGGTTGTGCGGGCTTGGCACTCGTCACGTGCTTGTGGTGCCCCCCTCGGGGCGAGGTGTTTCGGGACGGCTTGGCGCCGGCCTTGGTCTTGCCGGCAGCCGGTTTTGTCGAGGCCGCCTTGGCCTGCTTCTTGGCGGCCCAGGCGTCCGAGACGAAGAGCGAGAGTGCGGCAGCGGATGCTAGAAAATCGCGACGTTTCAAGTAAATCCTCCGGCGGAAACAATCCGTGGCTGAAACGAAAGGGCCGTGTCACTGACACGGCCCCTTGATTAAGGAAGCAATTATAGCACTTCGGCGGCGTGATCTGCCAGGCGCGAGCGTTCGCCACGTTGTAACGTAATGTGACCGGAGTGCGGCCAGCCCTTGAAGCGATCCACCACATAGGTCAGGCCGGAGCTGCCTTCGGTCAGGTAGGGGGTGTCGATCTGGGCGATGTTGCCCAGACAGACGACCTTGGTGCCCGGGCCGGCACGGGTAATCAGCGTCTTCATCTGTTTCGGCGTCAGGTTCTGGGCTTCGTCGATGATCAGGTATTTCTTCAGGAAGGTCCGGCCGCGCATGAAGTTCATCGACTTGACCTTGATCCGCGAGCGGATGATGTCGTGCGTCGCCGCCTTGCCCCATTCGCCGCCGTAGGGACCGCTGGTGTTTTCGTCGGTGTGGGTCAGCACGTCGAGGTTGTCTTCGAGGGCGCCCATCCACGGGGCCATCTTTTCTTCCTCGGTGCCAGGCAGGAAGCCGATGTCCTCGCCGACCGGCACGGTGACGCGGGTCATGATGATTTCGGCAAACTGCTTGCTTTCCAGTACCTGGGTCAGGCCGGCGGCCAGCGTCAGCAGTGTTTTGCCGGTGCCAGCCTGGCCGAGCAGGGTGACGAAGTCGATATCCGGGTTCATCAGCAGGTTCAGCGCGAAGTTCTGTTCGCGATTGCGGGCCGTGATGCCCCAGACGGCGTTCTTCGGGTGGGTGTAATCGACCAGCGTTTCCAGCACCGCGGTCTTGCCCGCGGTTTCCTTGACGATGGCGCTAAAGCCGTCGCTCTCCAGCCAGACGAATTCATTGACCAGCAGTTGCGAGCCGAGCGGGCCGGTGACCTTATAGTAGGTCTTGCTTTCCTTCTTCCACGACTCCATGCCCTTGCCGTGCTTGTCCCAGAAGTTGTCGGGCAGGGCGCGGGTGCCGGTGTAGAGGATGTCGGTGTCCTCGAGTACCTTGTCGTTGAAGTAGTCCTCGGCGAGCAGGTTGAGGGCGCGCGACTTGATGCGCATGTTGATGTCTTTCGACACCAGGATGACCGGGCGCTTGGGGAATTTCTTCTGGAGGTGGATGACCACCGAGAGGATCTGGTTATCGACCTTGGAGGTCGGCAAACCCTGCGGCAGTTCGGCGCTGATGGCTTCGGTCTGCAGGTAGAGGTGGCCGCTGGCCAGTTTGCTGGAGGGGCCATAAAGATCGATGCCTTCGTCGATGTCGACCTCATCGTGGGCCAGCATTTCGTCCAGCATGCGCGACGCCTGGCGGGCGTTGCGGGCAATTTCGGTCATCCCTTTCTTGTGGTTGTCGAGTTCCTCCAGCGTCATGATCGGGATGAAAATGTCGTGTTCCTCGAAGCGGAACAGGCAACTGGGATCGTGCATCAGCACGTTGGTGTCGAGAACGAAAATCTTGGTAACGGCGGGCTTCTTGGTGGCTGCGGGCTTGCGCGGCATGGAGTGGGCCTTTGGTCGGGGTGGGGAAGGTTAAAGGGTTTTGACGAAATCGAGGACTTCCTGCGCGTGGCCGGGAACTTTGACGCCACGCCATTCACGGCGCAGGATGCCGCCACGGTCGATGACGAAGGTGCTGCGTTCGACGCCGCGCACCTGTTTCCCATACATGTTTTTCATTTTCATGACAGCGAACAGATTGCAGGCAGTTTCGTCGGTATCGGACCCGAGTTCGAAGGGGAATTCCTGCTTTGCCTTGAAATTCTCATGCGATTTCAGGCTGTCGCGGGAAATGCCGAGAATCACTGCGTCGACCGCAGCAAACTCGGCGTAGAGATCGCGAAAGTTCTGGCCTTCGGTGGTGCAGCCGGGCGTGCTGTCCTTGGGGTAGAAATAGAGAACGACCACCTTGCCGGCCTGGGCGGCCAGGTTGAAGGTTGTGCCACTGGTGGCAGGCAGTGAGAAATCGGGGATTTTGCTATCGAGCATCCGGGGCTCCTTGTTGTCATGGTTGGGCCCATTGTGAGGAATGAGCCGTTGCCGGGTCAAGCCATCTCTGCGGAAGCGCTGCGAAAGGTGCGATCAACGGGGCGGGCAGGGCGGCGAGGCGAGCCGGGGCGGTTTACCGGACCAATTCCAGCCTGGATCGGGAAGCGGCACCTGGCCGCAGTCCCGACCCATTCGCCGGCAGGACTGCTACACTTCCCGTCATGCGCGCATTCTCTCTGATTACCGTGGCGACCCTGCTGGTCGCTGGCTGCGGCAATGTCTGGAACGATCCTTACCCGGTAGCCGATGCCGGTGGCAATATCCTTTACACGGCGTTTACCGATCGTCCGAAACATCTGGATCCGGCTCAGTCCTATACCGAGGACGAGATCACCTTCACGGCGCAGATTTATGAGCCGCCGCTGCAATACCACTATCTGAAGCGGCCCTACGAATTGATTCCGTCCACCGTCGAGCAGGTGCCGGTGCCGCGTTTCTACGATGCCGCCGGCCGCGAATTGCCGCACGATGCGCCGGTCGAGCGCATTGCCGAGAGTGTCTATGAGCTGAAGCTGAAGCCGGGTATCCGTTTCCAGCCGCACCCGGCCTTTGCCGTCGATGCCTACGGTCAACCGGTATTTTTGGGCAAAAACCAGGCGGATGGCCGGCAAGGCATTGCTGATTTTCCCCAGGCCGGGACGCGCGAGCTGACCGCCGACGACTACATCTACCAGATCAAGCGCCTCGCCCATCCGCGCCTGCATTCGCCGATCTTCGGCACGATGGCCGACAAGATCGTCGGCCTGAAGGAACTCGGCGATCGCTTGCAGCAAGCCGCCAAGGACAGGCCGGCCGATGAGTGGCTCGATCTCGACGCCTTTCCGCTGGCCGGTGTCGAGAAGGTCGACAGCCACACCTGGCGCATTCGCATCAAGGGCAAGTACCCGCAATTCCTCTACTGGCTGGCCATGCCCTTCTTTGCCCCGGTGCCGCGCGAGGCCGACCGCTTCTTCGCCCAGCCCGGCATGGCGGTCAAGAACCTGACACTGGATTGGTGGCCGGTCGGCACCGGACCGTATCTGCTCAGCGAGAACGATCCAAACCGCCGCATGGTTTTGTCGCGCAACCCGAATTTTCATGGTCAGGCCTACCCATGCGAAGGCGAGCCTGCTGACCGGGCGGCCGGCCTGCTTGACGATTGCGGCAAGCCGCTGCCCTTCGTCGATCAAGCGGTCTTCACCCGCGAGAAAGAGGCGATTCCCTACTGGAACAAGTTCCTGCAGGGCTACTACGATGCCTCGGGGATTTCCTCGGACAGCTTCGACCAGGCCGTGCGCGTCAATGTCGGCGGCGACGTGGCGCTCAGCGACGAGATGCGTGACAAGGGCATCCGTCTGCTGACCTCGGTCAAGACCTCGACCTTTTACATGGGGTTCAACATGCTTGATCCAGTGGTCGGCGGGCTGTCGCCACGGGCGACCAAGCTGCGGCAGGCCATTTCGATCGCCATCGATCAGGAGGAATACATTTCCATCTTTCAGAATGGTCGTGGCATCGCGGCGCAGGGGCCGTTGCCGCCGGGCATCTTCGGTTACGAAGCGGGCGAGCAGGGCATCGACCGTATGGTCTACGACTGGGTCGACGGCCAGCCGAAACGCAAGCCAGTCGAAGCGGCGCGGAAACTGGTCACCGAAGCCGGCTATCCGAATGGTCGCGATGAAAAGACCGGCGAGCCGCTGGTCGTCAATCTCGATACCACCGGTGGCGGCATGGGCGAGAAATCGCGGCTCGACTGGCTGACCCGGCAGTTCGCCAAGATCGACATCCAGCTCGTCGTCCGCTCGACCGACTTCAACCGTTTCCAGGACAAGATTCGCAAGGGCAATGTCCAGCTCTACTACCTCGGCTGGAATGCCGATTACCCTGATCCGGAAAACTTCTTCTTCCTGCTTGATGGCAACGAAGGCAAGGTGGCCAAGGGTGGCGAGAATGCCTCGAACTACGCCAACCCCGAATTCGACCGCTTGTTCCTGCGCATGAAAAACATGGATAACACGCCGGAACGCCTGGCCATCGTCCGCCAGATGAACCACATCCTGCACGAAGATGCGCCCTGGGTCTTCGGCCTGCACCCGAAGAGCTACACGCTCGGCCACCGCTGGCTGAAAAACCGCAAGCCGAACGACGTCGGCAACAACATTCTGAAATATCAGCGTATCGACACGGTTGATCGGGCCGCGGCGCGGCGCGCGTGGAACCGGCCCGTCGTCTGGCCGCTCGGGCTCGCCCTGCTGGTGCTCGTCGTCGCCATTGTGCCGGCCGTCATCGGCTATCGCCGTCGCGAGCGGCGGGCCGCCCTGAAGTGAGGTTGGCCGACCGCCAGCAGCAACTTGACGCTGCGTTGCTGAGCTATCGCGACCTCTGGCATCCGCAGCCTTTTCGCGACGCCCGCCCGGCGTGGTGTGCCGCCTGGCCGGCCCTGGCCGCGGAACTGCTCGACCTGCCCGAATCTGATGTCGCGCCGCTGAACGCTGCCGGAGCCCCGGGACTCGCCCTGCTGGCCCGGCACATCCCGGCGGTGGCCGATCTTGGCCGCTTGGCCGAATTGCCGGTCATCCCGGGAAAGGCACAACCGGAGCAGGGGGCGCACTGGGCCTGGGAAATTCCCGGACGCAAGCGGCAACAGATTGAGGCTTTTGCGGCTGCGGCCAGCTACGGGGGGCAGCCGGTACTCGACTGGTGCGGCGGCAAGGGACACCTTGGACGCCTGCTTGCCCTGTCGTGGCAGGCCCAGGTGCGGACGCTGGATATCGATCCCGTCCTGTGCGCCGCCGGGGAGGCGCTGGCGCAGCGGGCCGGAGTGCGCCAGGATTTTGTCGTTTCCGATGCGTTGACCGTCGCGGAGTGGCCGCGTGCCGGGCAGCATGCTGTCGCCCTGCATGCCTGCGGTGAGCTGCATCGCCGCCTGATCCGCGATGGTGCCGAACAGCGGGTCGGCCGTTTCGATGTGGCGCCCTGCTGTTATTACCGGGGCGTCGGAGAACGTTATCAGCCCTTGTCGCAGCGCCAGCGGTTGGTGCTGACCCGGGACGATACCCGTCTGGCTGTAACCGAAACGGTGACCGCTGCCCCGCGCCAAGCCCGGCAGCGCGATCGCGAAATGGCCTGGAAGCTCGGCTTCGACGCCTATCGCCGGGCGGTGTGCGGCGATGTCTATCGCAGTTTCAAATCAATTCCCAGCGCCTGGATGCGGGGCGAATTTGCCGAGTTTCTGCTACTCGTCGCCCGCCGCGAGGGTTTGCCGGTGCCGTCCAGCCGCCGCGCTGGCGAATTCGAGACCCTCGGCTGGCAGCGCCGACACGAGGTCATGCGCCTGTCTATCGTCAGGCATGCCTTCCGCCGGGCCATCGAAGTCTGGCTGGTGCTCGATCTGGCCGGCTATCTGGAGGAACGCGGCTATCAGGTCGAATTAGGTCGGTTTTGCGACCGCCAGTTGACGCCGCGCAACCTGCTTATTTCCGCCCGGCTTGCCTGAGCAGGTAGTCAAGCAGTTGGCCGGGGTGGTCGATGATCAGGTCGGCGCCCCAGGCGTGCAGCGGGCCGCTGTCGCCAAGATAACCGTAGGAGACGGCAACGGTCCGGCAGCCGGCCGCGTTGCCGGCGATGATGTCGCGTCGGTCGTCGCCGACGTAAAGCGTGCGCTCCGGCCTGCAGTTGAGCAGCCGGCAGGCGTGCTGGATGGGTAGAGGCGAGGGCTTGGCCTCGGCGGTGGTGTCGCCGCTGACGACGCAGGTCGTGCGCGGCGTCAATTGCAGCCATTCGACCAGCGGATCGGTGAAGCGCATCCGCTTGTTGGTGACGATGCCCCAGGCAATACCCTGCGTCTCCAGGGCGTCAAGCAATTCGGGAATGCCGTCGAACAGCCGCGTCGCCATGCACAGGTGACGGGCATAGATGTCGAGAAAGCGCTGCGCCAGCCGTGCGTAGTCGGGATGGCTGGCCTCGATGCCAAAACCGGCCCGGAGCAGGCCGCGCACGCCCTGCGAAGTGAAGGGGCGCAGCATTGGCAGCGAGTGCTGCGGTCGACCTTCCTCGAGCAGCAAAATGTTGAGCGTTTCGCCAAGGTCGG
>CAMLHL010000064.1 GCA_946479855.1 uncultured Pseudomonadota bacterium | reverse complement strand
GCTCCAGCGCCTTGACCATGCAGACCGTCTCGTCCATGACGATGACCGCGCCGGAACCGAGCATCGAACCGCCCTTGCTGATCGAGTCGTAGTCCATGGTGCAATCCATGATCACTTCGCCCGGCATGACCGGAGCTGACGAGCCGCCCGGGATGACTGCCTTGAGCTTGCGCCCGCCGCGCATTCCACCGCACATTTCGAGCAGCGTCGCGAACGGCGTGCCGAGCGGAATCTCATAGTTACCCGGGCGATTGACGTGACCGGAGACCGAGAAAAGCTTGGTGCCGCCGTTATTCGGCTTGCCCAGATTAAGGAACTCTTCGCCGCCCATCTTCAGGATGAAGGGAATGGATGCAAAGGTTTCAGTATTATTGATCGTCGTCGGTTTGCCGTAGAGGCCAAAGGATGCCGGGAATGGCGGTTTGAAGCGCGGCTGGCCCTTCTTGCCCTCGATCGATTCGAGCAACGCGGTTTCTTCGCCACAGATGTAGGCGCCGTAACCGTGATGCGCGAACAGTTCGAAGTTGAAGCCGGACCCGAGAATGTTCTGGCCGATGAAGCCAGCGGCGCGCGCTTCGTCGAGTGCCTCTTCGAAACGCTTGTATTCGTGCCAGACCTCGCCATGCACGTAGTTGTACCCGCGGTTAGCGCCCATCGCATAGGCGGCGATGGCCATGCCTTCGATAACGGCATGCGGGTTGTAACGCATGATGTCGCGGTCCTTGAAGGTCCCTGGTTCACCTTCGTCGGTGTTGCAGACCACATACTTGTCGCCAGGGAAAGAGCGCGGCATGAAAGACCACTTCAGGCCGGTCGGGAAGCCGGCGCCGCCGCGACCGCGCAGCACGGACTTCTTGACTTCGCTGATGACGTCTTCCTGGGTCATCTTGGTTTCCAGGATGCGCTTCAGCTGCGCATAGCCGCCGCGGGCTACATAATCCTTGAGGTGCCAGGTATTGTCGCCATCCAGGCCTTCCATCAGGACGCCGTTGATCGAACCAAGCATGGCCATTATTTGCACTCCTCAAGCAGCTTGTCGATCTGTTCCGGGTGCATATGGCTGCACATCGAGCGGTTGTTGACGATGAAGACCGGCGCATCGCCGCAGGCCCCCATGCATTCACCTTCCTTCAATGTGAATTTGCCATCAGGCGTCGTTTCACCGTAGCCGACACCCAGCTTCTGCTGCAGGTATTCGCCGGCATGGTAACCGCCTGACAGCGCACAAGGCAGGTTGGTACAGACCGTGATCTTGTACTTGCCGACCGGCTTCAGGTCGTACATGTTGTAGAAAGAGGCCACTTCGTAGGCCGCAATCGGCGGCATACCAAGATAGTTGGCGACCGCCTCGATGGTCTCGGGGGCCAGCCAGCCTTTTTCTTCCTGGGCGTGGGCGAGACAGGCCATCGACGCCGACTGCTTCTGATCGGCGGGGTACTTGGCGACCTCGCGGGCAAACTTCTGGAGGGTTTCAGCGGAAAACATCAGCGGTCGATCTCGCCAAAAACAATATCTTGGGAACCGATAATCGTAACGACGTCGGCAATCATGTGGCCACGGGACATTTCGTCCAGACCGGCCAGGTGGACAAAACCCGGGGCGCGGATCTTCATCCGGTAAGGTTTGTTGGCACCATCGGAAACAAAGTAGATGCCGAATTCGCCCTTCGGATGCTCGACGGCCGCATAGGCTTCGCCCGCCGGAACATGGATGCCTTCGGTGAAGAGCTTGAAGTGGTGAATCAGCTCCTCCATGTTGGTCTTCATGTTTTCGCGCGGCGGCGGCGCCACTTTGTTGTTATCGGTGATCACCGGGCCGGGATTCTTGCGCAACCAGGCGATACACTGCTTGATGATGTTGTTCGACTGGATCATTTCTTCCATGCGAACCAGATAACGGTCATAGCTGTCGCCATTGACCCCGACCGGCACATCGAACTCGATCTTGTCGTAAGCGGCGTATGGCTGCTTCTTGCGCAAATCCCAGGCGATACCCGAGCCGCGCAGCATGGCACCGGTGAAGCCCATCTGCAGGGCGCGCTCCGGCGTCACCACGCCAACATTGACCAAACGCTGCTTCCAGATCCGGTTGTCAGTCAGCAGAGTGTGGTACTCGGCGTGATAAGTCGGGAAGCGGTTGGTGAAATCCTCAAGGAAGTCGAGCAGCGAGCCGCTACGGTTCTCGTTCTTCTCGGCCGCCTTCTTGGCATTGGTCCAGGTCGATTCCTGGTACTGCGGCATGCGATCCGGCAGGTCGCGATAAACGCCACCCGGACGGTAGTAGGCAGCGTGCATCCGGGCACCGGAAACCGCTTCATACACGTCCATCAGGTCTTCGCGCTCGCGGAAGGTGTAGAGCGCCATTGTCATGGCGCCGACGTCGAGAGCGTGACAACCAATCCACAACAGGTGGTTGAGGATACGCGTCACTTCGTCGAACATCACCCGGATATACTTGCCGCGCTCCGGCACTTCGATGCCGAGCAGTTTTTCGGTTGCCAGGCAGTAGGCGTGCTCGTTGCACATCATCGACACGTAGTCGAGACGGTCCATATAGGGCACAGACTGGACCCAGGTCCGGGTTTCAGCCAGCTTTTCCGTAGCGCGGTGCAGCAGGCCGATGTGCGGATCGGCGCGCTGGACGACTTCGCCATCCAGTTCGAGCACCAGACGCAGCACGCCGTGCGCTGCCGGGTGCTGCGGACCGAAGTTAAGTGTGAAATTACGGATGTCAGCCATGAGCGGTATCCCCGAAAGTATCTTCGCGCACGATGCGCGGGGTGTTTTCGCGTGGCTCGATGGTGACCGGTTGATAGATCACCCGTGCCTGATCGGGGTCATAACGCATTTCGACGTGACCAGAAATCGGGAAGTCTTTGCGGAACGGATGCCCGATAAAACCATAATCGGTCAGAATACGCCGCAAGTCGTCGTGACCAACGAAGGCGATACCATAGAGATCAAAAGCCTCGCGCTCGAACCAGTTGGCGCTCGTCCAGACGCCGGTGATCGATGCAACCGACGGAAAGCTCTCATCTTCGGCAAAAACACGAACACGAAGGCGCCAGTTGTGCTTCACTGACAAGAGATGCACCACAACTGCGAAGCGCCCCCCTTGCCAAGCACCATCGCCATAGGTCGAATAATCGACACCACAGAGATCAATCATCTCCTCGAAACCAAAAGTCGCCTCATCGCGCAATGCAGTCATTACGCCAAGATATTCAGCAGCACCGACTTCGATGGTTACTTCACCCAGAGCAATTTTCAGGGACTTCAGCCTGTCGCCAAAATGCTCCTGCAGATTTTGACTAAGCGTTTCCAGCTTGGCAGACATATCGAATCAGCCTTGGCAATTAACGAGCAATGGTATTGGTACGACGAATCTTGTTCTGCAGCTGGATGATCCCGTAGATCAGTGCCTCAGCAGTTGGCGGACAACCCGGAACGTAGATATCGACAGGAACAATGCGGTCGCAACCGCGCACAACGGAATACGAGTAGTGGTAATAGCCACCACCATTGGCGCAGGAGCCCATCGAGATGACCCAGCGCGGCTCGGCCATCTGATCGTAAACTTTACGCAACGCCGGCGCCATCTTGTTGGTCAGCGTGCCAGCAACGATCATCACATCAGACTGACGCGGGCTCGGGCGAAAAACAACACCAAAACGATCCAGATCGTAGCGGGACACGCCAGCATGAATCATCTCAACCGCACAGCACGCCAGACCGAAGGTCATGGGCCACAACGACCCGGTGCGCATGTAATTAATCAGCTTGTCAGCCGAAGTGGTGACAAAACCTTCCTGGAGAACGCCTTCAATAGCCATTCGCGAGCCTCATTCCCATTCCAGCGCACCCTTGGCCCAGGCATAGATATAGCCAATGACCAGAATGGCAACGAATACCAGCATTTCGACAAAACCAAACATCTTGATCGATTCCGTTGCGACGATATCCTTAAAAATGGTCGCCCACGGGAAGAGGAACGCAACTTCCAGATCGAACAAAATGAAGAGAATGGCAATCAGGTAATAGCGCACATCAAATTTCATGCGCGCATCTTCGAATGCCTCAAAGCCACACTCATAAGGAGAGAGCTTTTCCGGGTCCGGCCGGCTGGGAGCGAGAATAAATCCCATCGCAACAGGCAGAACGCCAATCGCGATACCCACCAGAACGAACATCAGGATTGGAAAGTAGTTTTCCATGATCCGCCGCCAATATTCAGTTTCTTGTTCGAAACAGCGTACCTTGCGGCCACTGCCCCAGTTTTTTGGTGCCGACGGCGAGACTCGAACTCGCACAGCTTGCGCCACTACCCCCTCAAGATAGCGTGTCTACCAATTTCACCACGTCGGCACGTTTTTTTGACTTACCCGGCGAGGACTTAATGCCAGGCAAATCACCCTGCGTTACTTCGGTATATCTTTTGCCTTGGAACCCGCATCCGCAGGCGCCACCGGCGTTTCACCACTCGTCGGAGCCGGCGGCGAAACAGTCTGCAATTGTACCGTGTCTTGCATAAGACTGCCAGTCGTTTTTGGCTTATTGGACCCAATGTAAGCCAGAGTCAAACTAGTCACAAAAAACACCGCAGCAAGCGCCCCGGTCGTACGACTCAGAAAGTTGGCCGAACCGGTTGCACCAAAAAGGCTGCCGGAAGCCCCGCTACCGAAAGCCGCCCCCATATCTGCCCCCTTGCCATGCTGCATCAGCACCAGGCCAATAATTGCAATCGCCACCAGAATGTGGACCGTCAGGACGAGAGAGAATAACCAGTTCATTTGTCAGCCTATCAATTTGCCGCCTGGCAAATCGCCAGAAAATCATCCGCAACCAAGGCAGCACCACCGATCAAACCACCATCGATATCAGCCTGCCCAAACAACTCCGATGCATTTTGCGGCTTGACACTACCGCCATACAAAATGCGCAAACCAATTGCCACCTCACCATCCAGCGCTGCAATTCGAGCCCGAATTGCAGCATGCACTGCCTGCGCCTGCCCCGGTGACGCCGTAACCCCCGTACCGATCGCCCACACCGGCTCATAAGCAACTACAGCCGATGCCATCGCAGCCACCCCCAAGCGCTCCAGGACAGCCGAGAGTTGCCGCGCCACCACAACATCTGTCATCCCCGCCTCGCGTTCAGCCAAGGTCTCCCCGACACACAGCACCGGAATCAGACCAGCCTTTTGCGCTGCTTCGAACTTGGCCGCAACCACCTCATCCGTTTCGCCGAACAACGCACGCCGCTCGGAGTGACCAACCAGTACGTAGCGACAGCCAAACTCCAGCAACATGGCACTCGCCACCTCGCCCGTATAGGCCCCCACTGCATGCTCGCTGACTGACTGAGCCCCCCAGGCCACCTCAGAGCCAGCCAACACCGACTGGACCTGGGCCAGATAAGGATAAGGCGGACAAACTGCAACATCACAGGCCAAGCCGAGTGCCTCTGCCTTGATCCGTTCAAGCAACGCCGCATTTTGCTGAAGACTGCCGTGCATTTTCCAGTTGCCGGCGACGAGCTTTTTACGCATGAGCTGGGCGATTCCGTGGGCGAAAAACTTTCGAATTATAACGACCCGGTGTTTTTGCGGTCAATATGAAGCACAGGTCCGACATAGTCACTGCGCCGACTCGCGGACGACGCCGGCCAGTTTTTCTGCGGCCGCCCCCACCTCGCCAGGATCTTCACCCTCAACCATGACCCGTAACAGCGGCTCGGTTCCGGAAGCGCGCAACAAGACCCTACCCCGTCCGACCAGCCCAGCCTCGGTATCGGCCAGCGCACGGGCAATGGCAGGATGATCTTTCCATGGGAAACCACGCGCCACGGGAACGTTGATCAGTTTCTGCGGATAGAGGACGAGACTGCCGAGCAGAGCCTTCAAATCTCCGCCAACCTGGCGTAAGGCGGCCAGCACCTGCAGCGCCGCAATGATACCGTCACCGGTTGTATGGCGATCCAGAGCGAGGATGTGACCAGAATTTTCCCCTCCGAACAGCCAGCCTTTCTCATTGAGCATTTCGACGACATAACGATCGCCGACTGCGGCCCGGGCAAATGGGATGTTCAGCTTACCGAGCGCATGTTCGAGCGCCAGATTGCTCATCAACGTGCCAACCACTCCCTTGACGGTAGCGCTGCGTGCCCTGCTGCGAACAATGGCGAACAGCAACTGATCACCATCGTAAAGATTGCCTTCCGCATCGACCATCTGCAAACGGTCGGCATCGCCATCCAGAGCGATGCCGAGATCAGCACGGTTGGCCAGAACGGCTTCGCACAGCGCCTTCGGTGCTGTCGCTCCAACGGCATCATTGATGTTCAAACCATTTGGCTGTACCCCGATGCTGACCACCTCGGCACCGAGTTCATGAAAAACGCTGGGCGCAATGTGATAAGCGGCACCATGGGCACAATCAACGACAATTTTCAGCCCACGCAGATCGAGGTCATTAGGAAAGGTGCTCTTGCAAAATTCGATATAGCGACCACGCGCATCCCCGATCCGCCGGACCCGGCCGAGATCGGCCGGCGGCGCACAGAGCATCGGCTGATCGAGGCCGGCCTCAATCGCCTGCTCGACGTCATCCGGCAATTTGGTGCCCTGCGCCGAGAAAAATTTTATGCCATTATCGTAGTAGGGATTGTGCGACGCCGAGATGACAATACCTGCCTGCAAACGCAAGGCGCGAGTCAGGTAGGCAACCGCCGGCGTCGGCAACGGACCAACCAGGCAGACGTCGACACCTGCCGCCGAAAAGCCGGCCTCCAGGGCCGATTCGAGCATGTAGCCAGAAAGGCGCGTATCCTTGCCGATCAGCACCTCGGGGCGCTCGCCGGCGGGCATGCCGCCCTGCTCGAGCAAGACCTTGCCCGCAGAATAGCCCAGACGCATCACGAAATCCGGCGTAATCGGCGATTGACCGACCCTTCCCCGCACGCCGTCGGTGCCAAAATATTTTCTGCTCATTGCTGAACTCCCCGTTCAATGGCCGCCCAGACAGCGAGGGCATCCCTAGTCGCCGCCACGTCGTGTACGCGTAGTATTTTCGCACCTTTCTGCGCTGCAATGAGAGCCGCCGTGAGACTGGCAGCCAAGCGCTCGTCGACCGGACGCCCGGTAATTTTTCCGAGCATCGTTTTTCGTGAAACACCGACCAGAACAGGAAACTCATCGACGAGCGCTGCGGTCAACGCCCGAAAAAGGCACAAATTGTGATCCAGTGTTTTGCCGAAACCGAAACCCGGATCCAGTATCAGGCGATCATCGGCGACTCCGGCCTGCTGGCAGCGCGCCACTGCCGCCCGTAAAAACTCCCGCACCTCGCCGACCACATCGCGGTACACCGGCGCATGTTGCATCGTTCCCGGCTCGCCCTGCATGTGCATCAGACACACGGCGCAATCGCTGCCCGCCACGGCGGCCAAGGCCTCCGGATGCGTCATGCCGGTAATGTCGTTGATCATCGTCGCTCCAGCCGCCAGCGCGGCACGCATGACCGCCGGCTTGTAGGTGTCGACCGATACCGGAACCCCCCACTGGGTGATTTCACGCAATACCGGCAGCAGTCGACGTAGCTCCTCATCCACCGGGGTCGGAATGGCGCCCGGGCGCGACGATTCGGCGCCGATATCAAGAATGTCCGAACCAGCCTCGAATTGCTGGCGAGCGTGCTGAATGGCGCGCTCGATGTCGCCAACCAGTCCATCGCCGGAGAACGAATCCGGGGTCAGATTAACGATTCCCATCAGCAAGGGGCGATCAAGGGAAAGCCGGAAGTGGCCGCAGTGTAGTTTTGGCATGTCAGAAAAACAAAAGGCCGGGAGCGCGCTCCCGGCCGTTACAAAATAGGGAATATCAGGCCGGCGCGGCGGCGCTCGGCTCGGCTCCCGGCGGAGTATCGCCAGGCGTGCTTGCGCGCGGCGCTCCCTGCGATGGCTTCGGCTGGCGTGGCGGTTTGCCGGCCATGATGTCGTCGATCTGGTCGGCATCGATGGTTTCCCATTCGAGCAGTGCCTTGGTCATCGCCTCGACCTTGTCGCGATGCTCTTCGAGCAGTTTGCGAGCTAGGGCATACTGCTCGTCGATGATGCGGCGAATCTCGGCGTCGACCTTCTGCATGGTCGCCTCGGAAACGTTCTTGTGCTGGGTCACCGAGCGGCCGAGGAAGACCTCACCCTCATTTTCGCCATAGACCATGACGCCAAGATCGGACATGCCATAACGGGTCACCATGTCGCGCGCCATCGCAGTCGCCCGCTCAAAGTCGTTCGAGGCACCGGTGGTCATCTGGTTCATGAACAGCTCTTCAGCGATACGCCCGCCAAACAGCACGGCTATACGGCTCATCAGGTATTCGCGGTCGTAGGCGTAGCGATCCTGCTCCGGCAACTGCATGGTCAGGCCCAAAGCACGACCACGCGGGATAATCGTGACCTTGTGCACCGGGTCTGACTTCGGCACCAGCTTGGCGACCACGGCATGACCGGACTCGTGATAGGCCGTGTTCATCTTCTCTTCCTCGGTCATCACCATGCTGCGGCGCTCGGCGCCCATCATGATCTTGTCCTTGGCCATTTCGAAGTCGTCCATATCGACCAGACGCTTGTTGCGACGGGCGGCGAAAAGCGCTGCTTCATTGACCAGATTGGCCAAGTCGGCACCGGAGAAACCGGGCGTGCCACGGGCGATGACATCAGCCTTGACGTCGCCGGCGATCGGCACCTTGCGCATGTGCACCTTGAGGATCTCCTCGCGGCCGCGGATATCCGGCAGCGGTACGACGACCTGACGGTCGAAGCGGCCCGGACGGAGCAGCGCCGGATCAAGGATGTCCGGGCGGTTGGTGGCGGCGATGACGATGATGCCGGTGTGGCCTTCAAAGCCGTCCATCTCGACCAGCAACTGGTTCAGCGTTTGTTCGCGCTCATCGTTGCCGCCGCCGAGGCCGGCGCCACGATGGCGGCCGACGGCGTCGATTTCATCGATAAACACAATGCACGGTGCGTGCTTCTTGGCGTTCTCGAACATGTCGCGAACGCGAGCCGCGCCAACGCCAACGAACATTTCGACGAAGTCAGAACCGGAAATACTGAAGAAAGGCACCTTGGCTTCGCCGGCGATCGCCTTGGCAAGCAGGGTCTTGCCAGTCCCCGGGTTGCCAACCATCAGCACGCCCTTCGGGATGCGGCCGCCGAGTTTCTGGAACTTGGAGGGGTCACGCAGGAAATCGACGATTTCCTGGACTTCTTCCTTGGCTTCGTCGCAACCGGCGACATCAGCGAAAGTAACAATGTTTTGCGCCTCATCGGTCATCCGGGCGCGCGATTTGCCGAACGAGAAGGCCCCTCCCTTGCCGCCGCCCTGCATCTGGCGCATGAAGAAGACCCAGACGCCGATCAGCAGCAGCATCGGGAACCAGCTGACGAACAGGTTCATCAGGAAGGACGGTTCTTCTTCCGGCTTGGCTTCGATCTTGACGCCGTTCTTCAGCAGGTCGGAAACCAGCCAGAGATCGGGCGGCGCGTAGGACGTGATGCGCTTGCCTTCCGTCGTCGTCGCCTTCAGCGTACGACCTTCCATGACCACCTTGGCAATGCGGCCAGCCTTGACCTCCTCGATGAACTGGGAGTATTCGACAGCACCGGTCGCAATCTGGCGGTTATTGAACTGGTTGAATACTGTCATCAGCACCAAGCCGATGACCAGCCAGATTGCGAGGTTTTTGAACATGTTGTTCAAGCTTGCTCTCCTTCTGCAGCGTCGAGCGATAAAAATGCAATTCTAAACAAAAGTCTCAGCGCAATGTACGCCCGAGCAAATAAAGCTCGGGACTCCGATCGCGCGAAGCATCCGGTTTCCGCACTCCGACGGTCTTGAACGTCTCCCGCATTTGGCGAAGAAACGTTTCGTAATCGGAGCCCTGGAAAACTTTGACCAGAAAAGCGCCTTCCGGTTTCAGGTGGGCGCGGCAAAACTCCAGGCCCAGTTCCGCCAGATGCATGACGCGGGCCTGATCGACCAGCGGCACACCCGACATATTGGGGGCCATGTCCGACATTACAAGCCCGACCCGGCGCTCGCCCAGTTTTTCTTCCAGCTGGTGCAGCACCTCGTCCTCGCGGAAATCGCCCTGGATGAAATGAACGCCGTGGATCGGTTCCATTTCCAGCAAATCGAGGGCGAACACCAAGCCACCGTCGCCAACGCGCTTGACGGCGACCTGCGACCAGCCGCCCGGGGTCGCACCGAGGTCGACGACGACCTCGCCGCGCTTGAGCAGCAGGTCCTTGTCGTCGATTTCCATCAGCTTGAAAGCGGCCCGCGAACGCCAGCCTTCCTTCCTGGCCAGCTGAACGTACGGATCATTGATATGCTCGCGCATCCAAGCTTTGCTGGTTCTGGTTCTTTTCATTCGGTAAAATGCCGTTTTTGAAAGGTTTACTATGCTGCAATTATCGTCTGCCCAACGCCGCGAACTGCGCGCCCAGGCACACAACCTGAATCCCGTCGTCTCGATTGCCGAAAACGGTCTCACCGAGTCCGTCCTCAAGGAAATCGATCTCAATCTCCGGGCCCACCAACTGATCAAGATCCGTGTCTATGGCGACAGCCGGGATGATCGCCTGGCTTACTACGAACAAATCTGCACGCAACTGGATGCCGCCCCGGTCCAGCATATCGGCAAGCTGCTCGTTGTTTTCCGTCCGGCACCGCTTGAGACTGCTGCGGTCGACACCAAAAAGAGCCAAAAACCGCGCCGCGCCGCATCCGAACCACGCAAGACCAAGCGCGCCCACCAAGGCTGATCAGCGTAGCCCGCGACCACTCCAGACAACAAGCCACAACCCCAGCAGACTCTGCACCAGGTAGAGAATGCTGGAGATGCCGTGCCAGGCGGCAAAGCGGTCGCGCAACACGCTCTCCATGACCTCACGCGGCAAGGCATCGGCCTTGAGTTGCGCCATCAGCGGCTGGATGCCGAACTGACTGGCCGCAGTCATCAGGGCCATCAGGATGACCAGCCAGAACACCGCTCGTTTGAACACCTGGCCGCCCCAGCGGACGAACAGGAAAATCAGCAGGCAAGCCGCCGCGCCCAGTCCGATCCAGCCGATCAGGGCAAAAAGCTTGCCGGCGACCACGCCGGCAAGCTGGCGGTCGCCGAGACTGGCAAATAAAACCGGCGCCGCCAGATAGCCGATCGCCCACAAGCCACCGACCCAGAGGGTGACGATGATCAGGTAGAGCGCCTCGGACAGGTTGCGCACCGAATTATTCGTAACGGACGTCGATGATTTCGTATTCACGAATACCACCCGGGGCCTGAACCTGGGCGATATCGCCGGCGTACTTGCCGATCAGGGCGCGGGCCATCGGCGAATTGACCGAAATCTTGCCGATCTTGATATCGGCCTCGTCTTCGCCGACGATCTGATAAGTGACCGCATCGCCGGAATCCTGGTCTTCCAAGTCGAGCGTGGCGCCAAAGACGCAACGACCATCGGCATCAAGCAGCTTCGGGTCGATGATCTGGGCGTGCGACAACTTGCCCTCGACCTCCTGGATGCGCCCTTCGATAAAACCCTGGCGCTCCTTGGCGGCGTCGTATTCGGCATTTTCGGAGAGGTCGCCATGCGAACGCGCCTCGGCAATGGCGGCAATCACCCAGGGACGATCGACGGTCTTCAGGCGATGCAACTCTTCCCGCAGCTTCTCGGCTCCGGCTACGGTCAACGGAACTTTGCTCATGTCTTCTTCCAGCAAAAGCAAAACCGCCGGCGCCCGAAAAGCGGGCCGCCCGGCGGTTCAGGTTAGTCTCAGTGAAGCTGCTCGTGCAACGTCTGAATCGGATAGACCACGAGTTCACCCAGATGGCGAATGCCTTCAGCGGCTGCCTCGGCCCCCCAGATCGTTGTATACATCGTCACCCGCGCCTGCAGGCCGGAAGTCCGGATCGAGCGGGAGTCGTTGATTGCCTGGCGCTTTTCCTCGACGGTGTTGATGATCAGCGCAATCTCGTTGTTCTTGATCATGTCGACGATGTGCGGGCGGCCCTCGGTGACCTTGTTGACCGCCTGCACCGGCAGCCCGGCCGCCTCGATGGCATGGGCCGTACCGCGCGTCGCCACCAGATGGAAACCGGCTTCGTGTAGATGACGGGCGATCTCGATGGCCTTGGCCTTGTCGCTGTCCTTCACCGACAGAAAGACCTTGCCGGCCCGCGGCAGCTTGACGCCGGCCGCCAGTTGCGACTTGACGAAGGCCTCGGCAAAGGTGACGCCGACACCCATGACTTCGCCGGTCGACTTCATTTCCGGACCGAGAATGGTATCGACGCCCGGGAACTTGACGAAGGGGAAAACGGCTTCCTTGACCGAGTAATACGGCGGAATCACTTCCTTGGCGACGCCTTGGTCCTTCAAGCTGCGGCCGGCCATGCAACGAGCGGCGATCTTGGCCAGCTGCAGGCCGGTGGCCTTGGAGACGAAGGGCACCGTGCGCGAAGCACGCGGATTGACTTCCAGCACGTAGACATCGTTGTCCTTGATGGCGAACTGGACGTTCATCAGGCCGCAGACGTTCAGCGCCTTAGCCATCAGCTTGGTCTGCCGACGCAGTTCGTCCTGCACGGCAGCAGACAGCGAGTACGGCGGCAGCGAGCAGGCCGAGTCGCCGGAATGCACGCCGGCCTGTTCGATGTGTTCCATGACGCCGCCAATGATGACTTCCTCGCCATCGGACAGCGCATCGACGTCGCACTCGACGGCATCGTTCAGGAAGCGGTCAAGGAGGACCGGGGAATCGTTGGAAACCTTGACCGCCTCACGCATGTAGCGCTCGAGGTCCTTCTGTTCATGGACGATTTCCATGGCCCGGCCACCCAGCACGTAGGACGGGCGGACGACCAGCGGGTAGCCGATTTCCTGCGCCAGGCGCAGTGCATCTTCCTCGGTCCGGGCGGTGCGGTTCGGCGGCTGTTTCAGGCCGAGATCGTGCAGCAGCTTCTGGAAGCGCTCGCGGTCTTCGGCGACGTCGATCGACTCCGGGCTGGTGCCGATGATCGGCACGCCGTTGGCCTCCAGCGCCAGCGCCAGCTTCAAGGGGGTCTGGCCGCCGTACTGGACGATGACGCCGACCGGCTTCTCGATGGCGACGATTTCCAGCACGTCTTCCAGCGTCAGCGGCTCGAAGTACAGGCGGTCGGAGGTGTCGTAGTCGGTGGACACGGTCTCCGGGTTGCAGTTGACCATGATCGTTTCGTAACCGTCCTCGCGCATCGCCATCGCGGCATGCACGCAGCAGTAGTCGAACTCGATGCCCTGGCCGATGCGGTTGGGACCGCCGCCGAGCACCATGATCTTCTTCTTGTCGGTCGGATGGGCCTCGCACTCGTCCTCGTAGGTCGAGTACATGTAGGCGGTGCCGGTGGCAAATTCGGCGGCGCAGGTGTCGACCCGCTTGTACACCGGACGGACGCCCAGTTCATGGCGACGATTGCGGAATTCCGACTCGCTGGTCTTCAGCAGGTAGGCCAGGCGACGGTCGGCAAATCCCTTGCGTTTCAGGTAGCGCAGCTCGTCCGCGGTCAACGACGAAAATTCGCGTTTTTCAACGGCCAGCTCGAGATCGACGATCTCCTTGATCTGGACCAGGAACCACGGATCGATCTTGGTCAGCTCGAAAACCTTGTCGACCGTCATGCCGACGCCAAAGGCATCGGCGACGTACCACAGGCGATCGGGCGACGGCCGGGCCAGTTGCTCGTCGATGGCTTCCGGGTCGACCGTCTTCAGGTTGAAACCGTCGACACCGACTTCCAGGCCGCGCAGGGCCTTCTGCAGCGATTCCTGGAAAGTGCGGCCGATGGCCATCACTTCGCCGACCGACTTCATCTGCGTGGTCAGGGTGGAGTCAGCCTGCGGGAATTTCTCGAAGGCGAAACGCGGCACCTTGGTGACGACGTAGTCGATCGACGGTTCGAACGAGGCCGGCGTCTTGCCGCCGGTGATGTCGTTGGCCAGCTCGTCGAGCGTGTAGCCGACGGCCAGCTTGGCGGCGATCTTGGCGATCGGGAAGCCGGTCGCCTTGGAGGCCAGGGCCGACGAACGCGACACCCGCGGGTTCATCTCGATGACGATGCAGCGACCATCCTTCGGGTTGATCGAGAACTGCACGTTCGAACCACCGGTATCGACGCCGATCTCGCGCAGCACGGCGATCGAGGCGTTGCGCAGCAGCTGGTATTCCTTGTCGGTCAGCGTCTGGGCCGGCGCCACGGTGATCGAGTCGCCGGTATGCACGCCCATCGGGTCGAGGTTTTCGATCGAGCAGATGATGATGCAGTTGTCCGCCTTGTCGCGGACCACTTCCATCTCGTATTCCTTCCAGCCGAGCAGCGATTCCTCGATCAGCAACTCGTGCGTCGGCGAGGCTTCGAGGCCGCGCTTGCAGATGGTCTCGAACTCTTCCATGTTGTAGGCGATGCCGCCGCCGGTGCCGCCCAGCGTGAAGGACGGGCGGATGATGGTCGGGAAGCCGATCATCGCCTGCACCTGGTAGGCCTCTTCCATGCTGTGGGCAGTGGCCGACTTGGCGGAACCGAGACCGATCTTGGTCATCGCGTCCTTGAACTTCTGGCGATCCTCGGCCTTGTCGATGGCCTCCTTGGAGGCGCCGATCAGTTCGACCTTGAATTTCTCGAGCACACCTTCGCGATCGAGATCGAGCGCGCAGTTCAGCGCGGTCTGGCCGCCCATGGTCGGCAGCAGCGCGTCCGGGCGCTCCTTCTCGATGATCTTGGCCACAACCTGCCAGGTGATCGGCTCGATGTAGGTGACGTCGGCCATCTCCGGATCGGTCATGATGGTCGCCGGATTGGAGTTAACCAGGATGACCTTGTAACCCTCTTCGCGCAGCGCCTTGCAGGCTTGCGCGCCGGAGTAGTCGAACTCGCAGGCCTGACCGATGATGATCGGACCGGCGCCAATAATCAAAACACTCTTTATGTCTGTACGTTTCGGCATATGTTTCTCGCTTATTTCGCCGGTTGCAGGGCAGCGACGCCGCGCGTCATGATGTCGAGGAAGCGGTCGAACAGGTAGGCCACGTCATGCGGGCCCGGACTGCCTTCCGGGTGCCCCTGGAAGGAGAAGGCCGGCACGTCGGTGCGGG
>CAMLHL010000063.1 GCA_946479855.1 uncultured Pseudomonadota bacterium | reverse complement strand
CTGATTTTGCGGTCAAGATGATTCTCGATGCGATGTCCGAAGCACTTGTGCGAGGGGATCGTATCGAGATCCGCGGATTCGGCAGCTTTGCGCTCAACTACCGTCCCCCGCGCGTTGGACGCAACCCCAAGTCGGGGGAAAAGGTCAGCGTGCCGGCTAAGTGGGTTCCCCACTTCAAGGCTGGAAAAGAATTGCGAGAACGGGTCGATCAGGCGATCTGACGCCGGAGTTGGCCCAATGTGGTAGATTCGGGGCAGTGAATGATTTCACTGCCCTTTTTTATTGAATGTCATGACAGCTCTGACTTGGGCCATTCGGCTCATCATTTTCGTCTTCCTGGTCGTTTTTGCCGCCCAGAATACCGACCCGGCGAGTCTTCATCTCCTGCCCGGTCAGGTTTGGCAGGCGCCGCTGGTCATCGTCCTGCTGCTGTTTTTTGTCGGCGGCGTGGTGCTTGGGGCGCTTTCGCTGGCCGGCGTGATCTTCCGCCAGCGCCGCGAAATCCTGCGTCTGAAGCGCAGTACCCGGCAGGTGGCGCCGACTGCCGTTGCGGATATCCCACCGGTTGTATGAACGAGTTTTTTGATTACTGGCAGTTGCTGCTCATTCCGATATTTTTCGGTCTGGGCTGGGCGGCGGCTCGCGTTGATATGCGCCAGGTGGTGCATGAATCCCGCTCGTTGCCGCGTTCCTATTTTCAGGGCTTGAATTTCCTGCTCAACGAGCAGCCGGACAAGGCCATCGATTCCTTCCTCGAGGTCGCCAAGGTCGATTCGCAGACGGTCGAACTGCATTTTGCGCTGGGCAACCTGTTTCGCCGCCGTGGCGAAACGGAACGCGCCATCCGCATGCACCAGAACCTGATCGATCTGCCCGACCTGGACGACAAGGTTCGCCTGCAGGCCCTCTCCGAACTTGGCCAGGATTACCTGAAGGCCGGATTGCTGGACCGGGCCGAGGAAATCTTCAACAAGCTGCTGGGGACTTCCTTTGAAGAAGAGGCCAAGCGTAACCTGCTGGAAATCTACCAGGTTGAAAAGGAATGGCTGAAGGCCATCGAAATCGCCCGCGAGTTGCCGGACGTCGCTTCGCACCGGGATATTGCCGAGTATTACTGCGAACTGGCGGCCAACGAAATCATGCGCTCGCGTGCCGACACAGCGCGCGAATATCTCGATGTGGCCATGCAGGAAAACCGGAAATGCGTGCGGGCCAGCCTGTTGCAGGGGGATCTCTTGCTCCAGGAGGGCAAACTGCTGGAAGCCATCGAAGCCTGGCAGCGTATCGAGCAACAGGATCCGGCCTATCTGGCGCTGGTCGCCCAGCGTTTGCTGGAAACCTATCGCAAGCTGGAGCGGCCGGCCGAGGGCATTGCGCTGCTCAGCGGCTATCTCGAACGCTATCCATCGCTCGATCTGCTCGAGGTCGTCTATCAACTGGTGCTGGAGAACGAAGGCACCGAGGCGGCCTACCGTCTGGTGCGCGCTGAACTGCAGCGCAATCCGACCCTGCTCGGTCTGGAAAAGCTGATGAGTGCGCGCCTGCCGCTGGTGGCGCCTGAGGTTCGTCCGGATGTTGAACTGGCCAAGACCATCATCCAGGGCTATACCAAGCGACTGTCGCGCTATCGGTGCGATAATTGCGGCTTCAAGGCCCGCCAGTTCTACTGGCGCTGTCCGGCCTGCGGCGGCTGGGAAACCTATCCGCCGCGCCGCAGTGAAGAATTCGATCAATCCTTGTAGGAAATTTTATGAAAATCACCGTTGTCGGCACCGGTTACGTCGGACTGGTCAGTGGCACCTGTCTGGCCGAAGTGGGCAATGACGTCCTCTGTCTGGACCTCGATCCGGAGAAGATCCGCATTCTCGAAGAAGGGGGCATCCCGATCTACGAACCCGGTCTGCAGGAAATGGTTCGGCGCAATGTCGCGGCCGGTCGCCTGCACTTCACCACCGATATCGAAAAGGCGGTCCGGCACGGCACCATCCAGTTCATCGCCGTCGGCACGCCGCCCGACGAGGATGGCTCGGCCGACCTGCAGTACGTGCTCGGCGCCGCGCGCAACATCGGCCGCCTGATGACCGACTACAAGGTCGTCGTCGACAAGAGCACGGTGCCGGTCGGTACCGGTGCCAAGGTCCATGCTGCAATTGCCGACGAACTGGCCAAGCGCGGCGTCAACACGCCCTATAGCGTCGTTTCCAATCCCGAGTTTCTCAAGGAAGGCGCTGCGGTCGAGGATTTCATGCGTCCGGACCGCATCGTCGTCGGTGCCGAGGACGAGCAGGCCATCCACCTGATGCGTGCCCTCTATGCGCCTTTCCAGCGCAACCACGAACGTCTGATCATCACCGATATCAAGAGTGCCGAACTGACCAAGTACGCGGCCAATGCCATGCTGGCGACGCGGATCAGCTTCATGAACGAACTGGCCAACCTGGCCGAAGTGCTCGGTGCGGATATCGAAATGGTCCGCCAGGGCATTGGTTCCGATCCGCGTATCGGCTACCACTTCCTCTATCCCGGCTGCGGGTATGGTGGCTCCTGTTTTCCCAAGGACGTCAAGGCGTTGATCAAGACTGCCCAGGACGATGCCGATATCACCCTCAAGGTGCTGACCGCAGTCGAAGAGGCCAATGATGCCCAGAAGCACCTGCTGACCAAGAAACTGAAGGCCCGATTCGGCGACCTGAAGGGCATGCATTTCGCCGTCTGGGGCCTGGCTTTCAAGCCGAATACCGACGACATGCGCGAAGCGCCAAGCCGCGAGTTGATCGCCGACCTGTTCGCGGCCGGCGCCACAGTCACCGCCTACGATCCGGTGGCGATGCACGAGACGCAACGCATTTTCGGCGACGAAGCACGCCTGAAGTATGCCGAGAACCCGATGGGGGCGCTCGACAATGCCGATGCGCTGCTCATCGTGACTGAGTGGAAGGAATTCCGCAGCCCCGATTTCGCTGAAATCAAGAAGATTCTGAAGAACCCAGTCATCTTCGATGGCCGCAACCTGTACGACCCCAAGTTCGTGCGCGGTTCGGGCATCGAGTATTTTGCCATCGGACGCTAGGTGATGATCGGAATGGCCCTGCTGGCCAGAGCGCTGTAAGGAGAGAGCGGGATGTACATTGTCGTTACCGGTGCAGCGGGCTTCATTGGCGCTAATCTCGTCAGGGCGCTCAACGAGCGTGGCGTCACGAACATCATCGCCGTGGACAATTTGTCCCGGAGTGACAAGTTCAGGAATCTGGTCGATTGCGATATCGTCGATTACCTCGATAAACAGGATTTCATCGCCCGTATCCAGGCTGGCCATTTTGATGGCGAGATCGATGCAATCTTCCATCAGGGGGCATGCTCCAGCCCGGTGGAAGCCGATGGCCGTTACGTGATGGAGAATAACTACCGTTACTCGACGATCCTGCTCGACTGGAGCCTGGATCAGGATGTGCAGTTCCTCTATTCCTCCAGTGCGGCGATTTACGGTGCCGGCAGCGTCGGCAGGGAAGAACGTCAGTACGAAGTCCCGCTCGACGTCCACGGGTACTCCAAGTTGCTGTTCGACCAGATTGTGCGCCAGCGGCTGGCTCAGAATCCATCGTCGCAGGTTGTCGGATTGCGCTACTTCAATGTCTATGGGCCGCGCGAAACCCACAAGGGGAACTCGGCATCGGCCGCTTTCCAGTATTACGAGCAGTTGCGCAGCAACGGGAAGATTACGCTGCGCGAAGGCTTGCAAGGTGATTTTGTCTCCGTTGGCGATGTGGCAAAGGTCAACCTGCACTTCCTTGATCATCCGGAAAAATCAGGCATCTTCAATCTCGGCTCCGGGCGGCGGCAAAGCTTTGCCGAGCTGGCGGTCGCTACGGTCAACGGCTGGCGCAAGGCAAAAAGCGAAACGCCGCTGACGCTCGAGGCGTTGCGGACGCAGGGCGTGCTGGAATTTGTGTCTGCTCCGGCGGCTCCGCCGGGCGAGTTCCAGGCGTGCCCTCCGGCTGACCTGACCCGTCTGCGCGACGCCGGCTACGGGGCGCCGATGGCAACGGTCGATGAAGGCGTTCCCCAATACATCGAGTGGCTCGAGAAAAATGTATAAAACCCTGCAGGATTTTGTTGGAAACACCCCGCTGGTACGTCTGGTGCGTATTCCTGGCGCGGAGAACGCGCAGCGCAATAACGTCATTCTCGCCAAGCTGGAAGGCAACAACCCGGCTGGTTCGGTCAAGGACCGCCCGGCGCTGTCGATGATCGTCCATGCCGAAGCGCGTGGCGACATCAAGCCGGGTGATACGCTGATCGAGGCGACCTCCGGCAATACCGGCATCGCGCTGGCCATGGCGGCGGCGATGAAGGGCTACCGGATGATCCTGGTCATGCCGGAAAACCAGAGCATCGAACGCCGCCAGACGATGCGTGCCTTCGGCGCTGAACTCGTGCTGACGCCCCGGGAGGGCGGCATGGAGCTGTGTCGCGACGTCGCCGAAAAGATGCGCGACGAAGGCCGGGGCATCATCCTCGACCAGTTCGCCAACCCGGACAATCCGCTCGCTCACTTCGAAGGCACCGGCCCGGAAATCTGGCGCGATACCGCAGGGAAGGTTACCCATTTCGTTTCCAGCATGGGGACGACGGGCACCATCATGGGGACTTCCGCATTTCTCAAGACCCAGAATCCGGCGATCCAGATCGTCGGTTGCCAGCCGGAAGAGGGCAGCCAGATTCCCGGCATCCGCAAGTGGCCGGAAGCTTATCTGCCGAAGATTTTCGACCGCAGCCGGATCGACCGGGTCGAGAACGTCAGCCAGGCCGATGCCGAAGCGATGACGCGGCGCCTGGCCATGGAGGAGGGAATCTTCGCCGGCATCTCGTCGGGCGGCGCGCTGGCTGTTGCACTGCGTCTGTCGCGGGAACTGGAGAACGCGGTGATCGTCAGCATCATCTGCGATCGTGGCGACCGTTACCTGTCAACGGGCGTCTTTCCGGCGTGAGAGGCGAGGCATGAAACCCGTCCTGGTTTTCGATATCGAGACGATTCCCGATGTCGTTGGCCTGCGTCGGCTCAACGATCTGGCCGACGAGCTTTCCGACGACGAGGTCGCCGAACTCGCCTTCCAGCAGCGTCGGGCCAAGACCGGCAACGATTTCCTGCCGTTGCACCTGCAGCGCGTGGTGACCATCTCCTGCGTCCTGCGCACCAGCGAAGGCTTGAAGGTCTGGTCGCTGTCGGAGCCGGATCTCAACGAAGGCGCGATCATCCAGCGCTTTTTCGACGGCATCGAGAAATTCACACCGCAGATCGTCTCCTGGAACGGCGGCGGCTTCGACCTGCCGGTGCTGCACTATCGCGGCATGTTGCACGGCGTTGCGGCGCCGCGCTACTGGGATCTCGGTGACGGCGACTACGCCGATTCGCGCGATTTCAAGTGGAATAACTACATCAGCCGCTACCACACGCGCCACCTCGACCTGATGGACCTGCTGGCGCTCTACAATGCCCGGGCCAACGCGCCGCTCGACGATCTGGCCAAGCTGTTAGGCTTTCCCGGCAAGCTCGGCATGGATGGCGGCAAGGTCTGGGAGGCCTGGCAGGCCGGCCAGATCGCCGAAATCCGCGATTATTGCGAAACCGACGTGATCAATACCTATCTGGTCTATAACCGCTTTCGCCGTTTGCGCGGCGAGTTGACCGCCGAGGAGGAAGTGGCCGAAGGCGAGTTCGTCAAGGCGCAACTGGCCAGGATCGGCGCGCCGCATTGGCAGGAGTTTCTCGCCGCCTGGCGCTGAACGAAGCCAAGTACGGCGTTATAATTACAAGTTCTCAAACCTAATCGCAGAGAGATAACAATGGCACTTAACAACGTTCCCTCCGGCAAGTCCCTCCCCGATGATTTCAATGTCATCATCGAAATCACGGCGCACTCCGACCCCGTCAAGTACGAGGTCGACAAGGAAAGCGGTGCGATCTTCGTTGATCGCTTCATGTCCACCTCCATGCACTATCCCTGCAACTACGGTTACATTCCGCACACCATCGCCGGTGACGGCGATCCGGTCGATGTGCTGGTGGTCAGCCCCTTCCCGCTGCCGCCGGGCGTCGTCGTCCGCTGCCGCCCGCTTGGCCAGCTGTCGATGACCGACGAAGGCGGCGAAGATGCCAAGCTGCTGGCCGTGCCGGTCGACAAGCTGACCCCGCTCTACAAGAACGTCAAGAGCTACGAAGACACGCCGGAACTGCTGCGCAATCAGATCTCCCATTTCTTCGAGCACTACAAGGATCTCGAACCGGGCAAGTGGGTCAAGGTCAATGGCTGGGAAGGTATCGAAGCCGCCCGCAACGAAGTCATGGCCGGCGTCCGGCGTTTCAACGAAGCGAAAGAAAAGCCGAACTACTAAGCACCATGCTGCGTATCGCCGTTGCCCAGTTCAACGCCACCGTCGGTGATCTGACGGGCAACGTCGAACGCATCATCCAGTGTGCCGCCGAGGCCAAATCCCGCGGCGCCCAGGTATTGTTGACGCCGGAACTGGCGTTGTGCGGCTACCCGCCGGAAGACCTGTTGCTGCGTCCGGATTTCTACCGGGCATGTAGCCGGGCCCTTGACGATCTGGCTTCCCGTGTCGACGGCATTGCCGTCGTCGTCGGGTATCCAGAAGAATATGAAGGCCGCTGTTACAACGCGGCGACGGTCATTGAAAATGGCCGGAAACAGGCGGTCTACCGCAAGATGCGCCTGCCCAATTATGAAGTCTTCGACGAAAAGCGTTATTTTGAACCGGGCACCGATGCCTGTGTCGTGACGCTCGGCGGCGTGCGCTGCGGCATCAACATCTGCGCCGATATCTGGGAAGAAGGAGCGGCTGAACTGGCCCGTGCGGCCGGTGCCGAACTGCTGCTTGTCCTCAACGCCTCGCCCTGCCATCTGGAAAAGCATCAGTTGCGCGCCCAGGTACTCGGCGAGCGCATCGACGCGACGGGGATTCCGGCGATTTACTGCAATCTGGTCGGTGGTCAGGATGAACTGGTCTTCGATGGCGCTTCGTTCGCACTCGATGCCCAGAAGAACTGCCGCATGCGCCTGGCTTCGTTCGAGGAGGCGCTGGGCATTGTCGATTTCGATGCCGGCCGCCTGCGCTCCGAACAGATGGTTGATGAGTTGTCGATCGAAGCCGAGGCCTACGGCGCCCTGGTTCTTGGCGTCCGCGACTATATCGGCAAGACCGGTTTCAAGGGGGCGATCATCGGTCTTTCGGGCGGGATCGACTCGGCACTGACCCTGTGCGTTGCGGTCGACGCGCTGGGAGCGGAAAAAGTTCGCGCCGTGATGATGCCATCGCCCTATACCGCCCAGATGAGCCTCGACGATTCACGCGAAATGATTCGCCAGCTCGGCGTGCGTTACGACGAGGTCGCCATCGCGCCGGCCATGCAGACTTATGCAACGCTGCTCGACCCGCTGTTTGCCGGCTTGCCGGCCGACACCACCGAAGAGAACATCCAGGCCCGCATCCGCGGCAACATCCTGATGGCGCTCTCGAACAAGACCGGGTCGCTGGTGCTGACCACCGGCAACAAGTCGGAGATGGCGGTCGGCTACTGCACGCTGTACGGCGACATGGCCGGCGGCTTCGCCGTGATCAAGGACGTTTACAAAACGCTGGTCTATCGCCTGTCGCGCTATCGCAACACGCTGTGTCAGGGCGATCCGGTGATTCCGGAGAACATTATCGTCCGACCGCCCTCGGCCGAACTGAAACCTGACCAGACCGACCAGGATTCGTTGCCGGAATACGAGGTGCTCGATGCCATCGTCCGTGCCTACATGGAGGAAGACCGGAGTCCGCGTGAGATTATCGCTGCCGGCCTGCCGGAAGAAGCGGTGCGCCGGGTTGTTCGCCTGCTGCGTATCGCCGAATACAAGCGCCGCCAGGCGCCGGTCGGCATCCGCATAACACCGCGTGGTTTTGGCAAGGATTGGCGGTATCCTATTACCAATCGGTATGTCGACGAATTTTAAGAACCAGTAGAGAGAGGAATCAGCCCATGAAAAAAATCGAAGCCATCATCAAGCCGTTCAAGCTCGACGAAGTCCGCGAAGCACTGTCGGAAATCGGCATCAGCGGTCTGACGGTGACCGAGGTCAAGGGTTTCGGTCGCCAGAAGGGGCACACCGAACTCTATCGTGGCGCCGAATATGTCGTCGATTTTCTGCCCAAGATCAAGATCGAAGTGGTCGTCAATACCGATAACGTCGATGCGGCCATCGATGCCATCATCAAGGCGGCCCGTACCGGCAAGATCGGTGACGGCAAGATTTTCGTGATGCCGGTCGAGCAGGTTGTCCGTATTCGTACCGGCGAGACCAACGAAGCCGCTATTTAAGGCGCGGCGGCCTGACGACCCGAATGAGACGGTCGACCGGGGGAAACCGGCAAAATCGGTAAGGGGCAGCTTAGGCTGCCCTTGTTTTTTTCGGGGCGCGCAGCAGGACCAGCAGCGCGCCTTCGCCGCCGTCGTGCGGCCGGGCCTGGCAGTAGGCAAGGACTTCATCGCGCTGGGCCAGCCAGCCGCGCACCAGTTGGCGCAGGATCGACGTCTTTTGCGGTGAACCCAGGCCCTTGCCGTGAATCACCCGCAGGCAGCGTTTTCCCTGATGCAGGCATTCGGCCAGGAAGGTGGCCAGGCGTTGCCGCGCTTCATCGCGATTCAGGCCGTGCAGGTCGATTTCATCCTGGATCACCCAGCGGCTGCGTCGCAGGTCGCGTAACACGCCCTGTGCCAGGCCGGGGCGCAGGTAATGTGGCTCGTCGCCGCCTTCCAGCCGGTCCTGCAGGCCGATCTGACCATGCAGGCTTTCATGCAGGGCAGCCCTTTCGTCGGCAATATGCTGCAGCGGGTGCGGCGGTGGCGGACAGTTAGCGTGCAGCGTGAGGTTGGGCGCCGGCAGAGGCTGGACGCCGGCCATCGCGGCGCGAAAAGCGGCTTCGTCCGGATTGAGTGGGATGTTCCGGTGCTTGTCCGGTGCTTCGGCGGGGGAATTCCAGTGTGCCGGCAAGCTGTCATTGCGGCGTTTCTTGTGCGCCGGTGGGGCTGGTTGACCGGCTGGCGAGGGCGGCCGGATGATCCGTGTTGGCTTAACCAGCGCGACGCGATTATCCGGCGGCAGCGGCTCGATATCGGCCACTGCCGCGCGGAAGGCGGCGAGGTCGTCCGGGTCGATCAAGCGTGACCGAGATTGTCCAGGAAACGCTCGGCGTCGAGCGCCGCCATGCAGCCGGTGCCGGCCGAGATGCAGGCCTGCTTGTAGATCTGGTCGGCGACATCGCCGGCCGCGAAGACGCCGGGGATGCTGGTCTGCGTCGCATTGCCCTTGAGGCCGGCCTCGGTGATCAGGTAGCCGCCATCCATTGCCAGCTGGTCGGCGAACATGTCGGTATTCGGCTTGTGGCCGATGGCGATGAAGACGCCATGGACATCCAGGTTCTGCGTTGCGCCGCTCTGCGTATTCTTGACGCGCAGGCCGGTGACGCCGGAATCGTCGCCGAGCACTTCATCGACGGTGTGGTTGTAGAGAATGCTGATCTTGCCGGCCTTTTCCTTTTCGAACAGCTTGTCCTGCATGATCTTTTCGGCACGGAACTTGTCGCGGCGGTGGATCAGCGTCACATGGCTGGCAATATTGGCCAGGTAGAGTGCTTCCTCGACGGCGGTATCGCCGCCGCCAACCACGGCGACCGGCTTGTTGCGGTAGAAGAAGCCGTCGCAGGTGGCACAGGCCGAAACGCCCTTGCCGGCGAACTTTTCCTCGGAGGGCAGGCCCAAGTACATGGCCGAAGCCCCGGTGGCGATGATCAGGGCATCGCAGGTGTAGGCACCAGCGTCACCGACCAGCGTGAACGGCTTTTCGGTCAGCTTGGCGGTGTGAATGTGGTCGAAAATGATTTCGGTTTCGAAGCGCCGGGCGTGGGCTTCGAAACGTGCCATTAGGTCCGGGCCCTGGACGCCGTCGGCATCGGCTGGCCAGTTGTCGACATCGGTAGTGGTCATCAGCTGGCCGCCCTGGGCCATGCCGGTGATCAGCACGGGCTTGAGGTTTGCGCGGGCGGCATAAACGGCCGCGGTATACCCGGCCGGGCCGGAACCGAGGATGATGAGGGGAGTGTGGCGGGCATTCTGGGACATGACGATCCTCTTGGGTGAGTGACCTGAAAATTATAGCGTTGTCCGGCCACCGAATTTCTGCGAAGTTTCTATGAAATCTGGGAAACGAGTTTATAATTGTTTCGTAACTCTATGAACGGAAACTGATTTATGGCAGCTACACCATGTGGTATGAGTCTGGTGGTCTTGCGCAACGTACCGTTGTTTTCCGGGCTGGATGAGGCTGAACTGGAAAAACTTTCCCGGGTGGCCGGTCGCAAACGCGTCGAACGCGGGGCCTCCGTGGTTCGTGCCGGCGATAGCACCGATTCCCTGTACATCCTGCTCAGCGGGCGGGCGAAGGTGACCAATACCGATGAGGAAGGGCGGGAGATCATCCTGGCCTGGCTCGGTCCCGGCGAATTCTTTGGCGAAATGGGTCTGATCGACGGCAGTCCGCGTTCGGCCAACGTCGTGGCGGCCGAACCCTGCGAATTGCTGTTCCTCGGCAAGGACGCTTTCCAGCGCTGCATGCAGGATAATTTTGCAGTCGCGCAGAAGCTGATGAAGATTCTCGTCCTCCGTTTGCGCGATGCCGACCGCAAGATCGAGAGCCTGGCGCTGCTGGACGTTTATGGTCGGGTGGCCCGTCTGCTTCTTGATATGTCGGAAGTGGTGGATGGGCTGCGTATTGTGAAGAAAAAGATGTCGAAGCAGGATATGGCGAAAATGATTGGCGCATCGCGCGAAATGGTCAGCAAGGTTATGCGCGATCTGGAATTGAGCGGTTATATCCGCTATGACGATGACCTGCTGGTCATCCCGGGTGTCTGACGATGGGGGCGAGGACGATTTCCCGGGCGGCTCCCAGCCCGTTGCCGGAAAAGATCGGCACCCTGTTGCAGGAATCGCGCTGGCTTGGCGTTGGCGCCGTGGCCCTATTTCTGGTCATGGCCCTGTGGGGTTTCAGCAAGGAAGATCCGGGCTGGTCGCATGCCGTCGGCTCGCCATCGTTGCACAATCCGGCCGGCCGCGCCGGTGCCTGGATCGCCGACCTGATGCTCTACCTCTTTGGCCTCTCCGCCTGGTGGTGGATCGTACTGCTCGGCATGTTCGTCTGGTGGGGGTTCCGCAAATTCAATGCACCGGATGAGCATAAGCAGCACCCGCTGTTCATCGCCTTGGGCGGTTTCTCATTTTTGCTGGTCGCCAGTTCGTCGCTCGAGGCTCTGCGCTTCTATTCGACCAAGGCGGAACTGCCGCTGGCGCCCGGTGGCCTGCTCGGCATCGAGCTTGGCCGCGTGCTGGCCAACCAGCTTGGCTACACCGGCTCGACGCTGCTGCTGCTGTCGGTCATGGCAGCCGGCTGGAGCATCTTTGCCGGCATGTCGTGGCTGTGGGCCTTCGAGAGGCTCGGTGTTTTCCTCGAAACCTGTGTCGGCTTCTTTTACGGCCGGGTCGATGCCTGGCGCGATCGGCAGATCGGCAAGGAAGTCGCGCAGAAGCGCGAAGTGGTTGTCGAGGAAGAGAAGCGCCGCGTCGAACTGCACGATCCGATCATCATCGAAACGCCGCCGCCTGAAGTGCCGGTGTCGAAGAAAGCTGAAGCCCGCATCGAGCGCGAAAAACAGGTAGCCCTGTTCCCCGAGGCGATCTTCGGTGGCCAGTTGCCGCCGCTGCACCTGCTCGACCCGGCGCCGCCAGCGACTGAAACGGTCAGCGCCGAAATCCTCGAATACACCTCGCGCCTGATCGAGCGCAAGTTGGCCGACTTCGGCGTCCAGGTCAAAGTGCTGGCGGCGATGCCCGGCCCGGTCATCACCCGCTACGAAATCGAGCCGGCGGTCGGCGTCAAGGGCGCCCAGATCGTCAATCTGGCGCGCGACCTGGCGCGGGCGCTGGCCATGGTGTCGATCCGCGTCGTCGAGACGGTGCCCGGCAAGTCGTGCATGGCGCTCGAACTGCCCAATCCCAAGCGGCAGATGGTCAAGCTGTCGGAGATCATCTCCAGCAAGCCGTACAACGACATGAGCAGCCCGCTGACCGTCTGCCTCGGCAAGGACATCGGCGGCCTGCCGGTGGTTGCCGACCTGGCCAAGACGCCACACCTGCTGGTCGCCGGGACGACCGGTTCCGGCAAGTCGGTGGGCGTCAATGCGATGATTTTGTCGATGCTCTACAAGGCCGAGCCGGATCAGGTCCGCCTCATCATGGTCGACCCGAAGATGCTAGAACTGTCGATCTACGAAGGCATTCCGCACCTGCTGGCGCCGGTCGTCACCGACATGAAGCAGGCGGCCAACGCGCTGCACTGGTGCGTCACCGAGATGGAGAAGCGCTACAAGCTGATGTCGGCGATGGGCGTGCGCAACATCGCCGGCCTCAACACCAAGATCCGCGAGGCCGAGAAGCGCGGCGAGCACATCCCGAATCCGCTGACCCTGACCCCGGAAACGCCGGAGCCGCTGAAGACCATGCCCTTCATCGTCGTCATCATCGACGAGCTGGCCGACCTGATGATGGTCGTCGGCAAGAAGGTCGAGGAGCAGATCGCCCGCCTGGCCCAGAAGGCACGCGCCTCCGGCATCCACCTGGTACTGGCGACGCAGCGGCCGAGCGTGGACGTGATCACCGGCCTGATCAAGGCCAACATTCCGACCCGTCTCTCCTTCCAGGTCTCGAGCAAGATCGACTCGCGCACCATCCTCGACCAGATGGGGGCCGAAGCGCTGCTCGGCCAGGGCGACATGCTCTACCTGGCGCCGGGCACCGGCTATCCGACCCGCGTCCATGGCGCCTTCGTCTCCGACGACGAAGTGCATCGTGTCGTCGAACACCTGAAGGCGACCGGTGCGCCGGAGTACATCGAGGACATTCTGACTGGCGCCGGGGGCGACGACGAGGAGGGCGGCGAAAGCGGCGAGGGCGGTGGCGATGCCGAGAGCGATCCGCTCTACGACCAGGCCGTCGATATCGTGCTCAAGAACCAGCGTGCCTCCATTTCGCTGGTCCAGCGTCATCTGCGCATCGGCTACAACCGTTCGGCCCGCCTGATCGAGGCGATGGAAAAGGCCGGGCTGGTGTCCGGCATGGACGGCCGCGGCGGGCGCGAAGTGCTGATGAAGAAACCGGCGGAATAAAATCCGGCGGCCACTTGGCTTGTTACACCCTGAAACACCGCGCCGGCCCCCGGCGCGGTAAGCTAGCCGCATGAAAATAGCCCAAAAAATCCTGTCGACCGTAGCCTTCACTGTTTTTCCGCTGCTGGCGCAGGCCGGTGCGGTCGATCAGCTGCACGACTTCCTGAAAAATACCCGGACGCTGAAGGCCGAGTTCTCGCAGGCAGTCATTGCCCGCAACGGCCGCAAGCCGCAGCAATCTTCCGGCATCGTCGCCATCTCCCGGCCCGGCAAGCTGCGCTGGGAAATCCAGAAACCCTATCCGCAACTGGTGGTCGGCGACGGTGAAAAAATCTGGATTCACGATCCCGAACTGCAGCAGGTTACCGTGCGCAAGGCCGGGCAGGCAATCAGTGGTTCGCCGGCGGCGCTGCTTTCCGGCAATAACGACCTGGAGAAGAATTTCACGCTCAAGGAAGCGGGCGAGGCCGAAGGGTTCGCCTGGGTCGAGGCGACACCCAAAACCGGCGACAGCGGTTTCGAGAGTGTCCGTCTCGGGTTTGCCGGCAATGACCTGAAGGCCATGGAGTTGCAGGACAGCTTTGGCCAGACGACATTGATTCGCTTCACGAAAATCGAGCGCAATCCGGCCTTGCCGGCCGGCACCTTCAAGTTCACCCCGCCGGCCGGGGCCGATGTGGTCGGTGAATAACATCGCATGAGCGACCTGTTTTCCCGGCCCGAAACGGTCAATGCCCCGCTGGCCGAGCAGTTGCGCCCCCAGGCGCCGGATCAGGTGATCGGCCAGCAGCATCTGCTCGGCCCGGGCAAGCCCTTGCACCTGGCCTTCGAGTCCGGCCAGCCGCATTCGATGATCCTCTGGGGACCGCCGGGCGTTGGCAAGACGACGCTGGCGCGGATGATGGCGACGCAGTTCAACTGCGAGTTCATCGCGCTGTCGGCGGTGTTTTCCGGCATCAAGGAAGTCCGCGAGGCGGTGGCGCAGGCCGAGATGTGGCGGGCGCAGGGCCGGCGGACCATCCTTTTCGTCGATGAAATCCACCGCTTCAACAAGGCGCAGCAGGACGGCTTTTTGCCCTTCGTCGAATCGGGCCTGCTGACCTTCATCGGCGCGACCACCGAGAACCCTTCTTTCGAGGTCAATTCCGCGCTGTTGTCGAGGGCTTCGGTCTATGTGCTGAAGTCGCTCGATGAAACCGAGATGGGCCAGTTGTTCGACCGCGCCTGTGAGAAATCGCTGGCCGACCTGAGCTTCGATGCCGACGCTCGCACCCGGCTGATCGGCCTGGCCGACGGCGATGCTCGCCGGCTGCTCAACCTGCTCGAACAGGTGCGCACGGCGGCGCGGACGGCCGGCAATGCTACGGTCGATGGCAAATTCATCGAAGAAACGATGGCGCAGAACCTGCGCCGTTTCGACAAGGGCGGCGACGCCTTCTATGACCAGATTTCGGCGCTCCACAAATCGGTGCGTGGCTCCAGCCCGGACGGCGCGCTGTACTGGTTCTGCCGCATGCTCGACGGCGGCGCCGATCCGCGCTACCTGGCCCGCCGTATCGTGCGCATGGCCTGGGAGGACATCGGCCTGGCTGACCCGCGTGCCATGCAGATCGCGAATGACGCGGCCGCTACCTTCGAGCGCCTCGGCTCGCCGGAAGGTGAGCTGGCGCTGGCCCAGGCGGTGACCTATCTGGCCGTCGCGGCCAAGTCGAACGCCGGCTACAACGCCTACAACGCGGCGCGCGCCTTCGTGAAGCAGGACGGTTCGCGGCCGGTGCCGGTGCATCTGCGCAACGCGCCGACCAAGCTGATGAAGGAACTGGGCTACGGCCACGCTTACCGCTATGCCCACGACGAGCCGGAAGCCTACGCGGCCGGCGAAAGTTACCTGCCGGAGGGGATGGCCGAGCCGGGCTGGTATGCCCCGACACCGCGCGGGCTGGAAGGCAAGATCGGCGAAAAACTCGCCCATCTGCGCGAGCTGGATCGCAAGGCCGGCAAGAAATAAGGCTTGGGCCGGCGCTGCAGGCCGGCCGCGTTGCCCTGTCGCTTACTCGGCCGGCCCGGCCGCAATCACGCCCTTCGGGGTTAGCACCATCCCCTTCTTTTCGTAGATCAGCACTGGGCAGCGCTTGTCGTCGTGGTAGATGCCGACGCAGTCGAGGCACTGGAAGCAGG
>CAMLHL010000062.1 GCA_946479855.1 uncultured Pseudomonadota bacterium | reverse complement strand
CGTGGCCCGGCGTGTCGAGCAGGTTGATCATGCACTCGCGGTACGGGAACTGCATGACCGACGAGGTCACCGAGATGCCGCGTTGCTTTTCCAGTTCCATCCAGTCCGAGGTCGCGTGGCGCGAGGCCTTGCGCGCCCGCACTTCGCCGGCGACCTGGATGGCGCCGCCGAACCACAGCAGTTTTTCGGTCAGCGTCGTTTTACCGGCGTCGGGGTGGGAAATGATCGCAAAGGTGCGGCGGCGGGAGATTTCGTTGTCGAGGGGAGTCACGGCGGGCGTTGGAAAAGCGGAAAGGCGGCATTATACCTTTGCCGCAATGCAACAACCGGCGATCAGGACAGCGGCAGCGCTTCCCGGTACAGCGCCCGACTGGCGTAGGCCATCCACGGCAGGGTCAGCGGCAGCAGCGGCAACAGCAGAACGCTGCCGATAACGACGGTGGACAGCAGGAAAGCCCATAAAATGGCCGGCCCGAAACTGCTGAAAACGACCCGGACGCTCAGCACGACCGCCTCGACCAGGCCGGCCCGCCGCTCGCATAACAGCGGTACCGAAAACGCGGTGGCACAGTAGATCAGGAAGGCGACGAACAGGCCGGAAACGGATGACCACTGGACGAAAGACAGCACGTTGGGGGTGGCCGGCCAGAGCTTGCCGAGCCAGATTGGCGTGGCGCCGACCATGTAGGCATAGAGGATCGCCGCATCGGTCACAAAAATCATGAACAGCAGGGCGCAAACCAGCGCCAGCGCCCACAACGCCCGCGCAGCCCGGGAAAACCCCCGGCTGATGCAACGCAGCGTGACCGGCTCGCCCGCCTCGCAGGCTTCGGCGATGCCGAAGAAACCGGCCAGGGTGGCCGGACCGATCAGCATGAAAGCGCCGACCGCGGCGAGGACGAAGGGGGTCAGCCCCTGGGCCAGCAGCCCGCCGATAATCACCAACCCGCCCAAAGTGAAGAGCAGGGCGTAGGCCATGCCGACGCCGCGGGTAGCGCGGGCAATGCGCCAGCCGGCCCCGAGGGCGCGCGACAGGCTGGACAGGGAAAGCGGGGAAATAATCATGGGCATCCGGTGGTCAGGCAGCGCCCCAGGCGGGCGCGCTGCAAATACTGCCGAGACTACCGAAAAGCCACGTCGCTCCGCCCTAATTCAGATCAAATTCACCCCCACAGAGCCATCAGACGGCGACCAGCGTCTGCCGCCCGTACCACTCTTCGCCGGCCGGCAAGGTCACCGGGCGGGTCGCCGCCGCTTCGACGCACAGCATGTGCCGCCAGCCGTCATCCGGCATGTCTTGCATGGCCGCACAGGCTTCAACCCAGGGATTCCACACCACCACATCCGGAAACCCCTGGGCCTGGATGCCGAGGCTCAGATTGCCGGCTTGCAGCAACTGCGGCCGCTTGACGTTGTAATAAACCCGGTCGAGCGCCTGGTCGACGATCAATTCGGTGCCGGTTTCCCGAATCACCTGGTCGCCGTTGGCGGCATCGCGATATTCGTGGCCATGCAGGCCTTCGAGCGCCACATCCTCGACCTGGACAACGCGCAGATAGGAATGCAGCGCGCCGGTGAAGGCCAGCGGCTCGCTGCCGGTATTGGTCACGGCCAGCTCGAGATCGATGCGATCCGCCTCGAGCATGACGGTCAGCTCGGCGACAAAGGGATGCGGCCAGAGGGCGCGGGTGGACTCGTCATCTTCGCACTGCAGCGTCACCAGGGCATAGTCGTCGCCCGAGCGCCGGGCGCTGACCGACCACGGACGGGTGCGCACGAAACCATGTTTGGGCAGGTCGCCAAGGCTGGCGAATTGCGGGAAGCAGACCGGAACACCGCCCCGGATGGCGACGCTGCCGTCAAACACCGCCTGATCGGAAAGAAACAGGCGTTCGCGGCCGTCGGAGGTCACCCAGGAGAGCAGTTGCGCGCCCTGTTTGCTGACAATGGCGCTGACGCCGCGCGGGCCGCTCAGACGCAGGGCCTCGATGCCGCGGAATTCGATATCTTCAATGCAAGGTTTCATGGGGATGGGGAATCACGTAAAGGTGGGGACGCACATGCAGCAGTTCGACATCGTGGCCGAGCAGGGTCACGCTGCCCGAGCGACGGTTGTCGCCGGTATCGCTGTATTCAAAGGTATAGACGCGGCGCAGCTTGAGCAGGCCGGCATCGTCGCGGGCAAGCTGCAGCAGGTTTCCGACCACGGTTTCGTCGAGAAACTGCAAGCCTTCCTGCTGACAGGCGTGACGGGCGGCACGCATGCCGATTTCCCGCGCTTTCAGGCTATCGAGCCAGAACCAGACACCGATCGCCGCCAGGACGAGGAACAACAGTTCGTACAAATTCATCGCGCAAGTATACGTAATGCGGAAATACTCGACAGAAAATTCACCCGAATTACTGGATAATTCATCTGTCACAAATTAGTTGGCGGTCATGAATTCTCCCCTGCAATTGTTCCGCGAGCTTCTTCCGTTCGGGCCGTCCACGGCCGAACAGAAGGGTGCGGCCGCAATTCGGGGACTGCTCGATACCGTTGCCGGCCTCTCGCCGCAGGAAACCGTGGCCAAACTGGCCGATAGCGTACTGCCCACGGTCGGCCAGCAGGTCAACCTGCACATGCGCTACAAACTGCTGGAAGACATGCGACAGGAAGCCGAACAGGCCTTGCCCCCCCTGGAGGCAGAAATCGTCCAGGCCGTCCTGCCGCTGCCCAACGAGGCCAGCGCCGCAGCGCTGCATGCCGACAATCTGCTGAAGGGCATGGCCATCGCCTATGCCATCGTGGCCCGGAGCATCAACCAAGGCAATCACAATGCCGCGTTGAGACACCTTTACCATCGCAGCATCCAGCGGGCCATGGCCATGGTCGCCCGGCGCCAGCTGCTGGCCTACCGTGCCTACGCCACCCCCTCGGCAACCTCCTGGCAGATGCTGCACGAGCTCTACCAGATGGCACGGGGCTCGCAGGCTCTGCCGCTCAACGGCGAAACGGCGCCGATCGAACATGAATACCTTGGCGCCCTGCTCTTCGCCTACCTGGAACCGAGCAAACTACCCCGCGCCGAGCTCGAGACGATCAATCTGTGTTCGCGGCAACTGGCCGCCTACGCGGTGATCGGCACCGTCATGCCGGATGCCGGAAACGGCAAGACCACCGATCCCTGTTTCCTGGTCCGGCCCGACCAGGGCAACCCCGGCTACCCCCTGACACGCCAGCCAGCGGACACCCCGATCTTCGGCAGCATCCTGATCGACTGCAGCCAGGTGCTGGCCGCCCTCGACCGCAACATCACGCGCCGCCCGGGCAAGGCCGTCGAACCCGACCTCGACGCCCCGCCAGCCCTGCTCCAGAGTTTGCGCGTCGCCATTGGCGGCAAGAGCGCCCGGCGTTTCAGCCGTACCCACTTTCGTCCCCGCGGCGATCTGGTCACCGGCTTGCATCAGGTCATCCGTTTTCTCGATGGCAATACGTTTTCCCGTCGCTCGCTCGACGCCGCCGGCCGTTATGAAACGCGCGATTTCTCGCCCAGCGAATGGGCGCTGATCGACGAAAGCCCGGATGGCTTCCGCCTGCGCTACATCGCGGGTGAAAAGTGCAAGATGGGCGCCGGCGACATCGCAGCACTGCAACCGCGCGAATCGAGCAAGATCCATGTCTGCCTGATCCGCCGCATTGCATCTTCCCAGGTTCGCCTTGAAATCGGCTTGCAACTGATGTCGCCGCAGGCCAGCGTGGTCGATATCGTGAGTGCCGATGACGCGGCACACCGGGCCATTTTCCTGCACAGTCTGCCGGCCTATGGCAAGTTTTCGGGGCTGATTGCCGCCCCCGGCGCGCTCCGGCGGGAACAGAAAATCATGATCAAGTTGCCTGACCGCTCGCTGCACCGAAAAATCGGAGCATGCATGGAAGCCAACGAAGGACTAGAATTCTTCGCCCTCGACCTGCTTCCGGACTAAATCCAGCTCAATGCTCAGCTACCGCCACGCCTTTCATGCCGGCAACCACGCCGACGTACTGAAACACCTGATCCTGCTCCAGATCGCCGAATACATGGGCGAGAAGCCTGCACCGTTCTGGATCATCGATACCCATGCCGGGGCCGGACGTTATGCGCTGGAATCGGCCCATGCCAGCAAGCTCGGCGAATACCGCGATGGCATCGGCCGCCTGTGGGACGCCAAGAGCCTGCCGCCGGCAGCCAGGGATTATGTCGATCTGGTCCGCCAATTGAACCCGGATGGCAAGCTCCGCCATTACCCCGGCTCGCCGTGGCTGGCCCGGCAGATGCTGCGCGACAGCGACCGGCTGCGCCTTTACGAAATGCATAGTACCGACGCCAAGCTACTGCACGAATGCTTCAAGGGTAGTGGCCGCGAAGTGGCAATCACCGACGGCGACGGCTTCGTCGGCCTCAAGGCCCTCCTGCCGCCACCGCCGCGCCGGGCCCTGGTCCTGATCGATCCTTCCTACGAAACGAAGAGCGACTACAGCGCCGTAGTCAAAGTATTGCAGGAATCGCTGAAGCGTTTCCCGACCGGCACCTACGCGCTGTGGTACCCGATGCTCAGCAAGCTCGAGTCCCGCCAGTTGCCGGACAGGCTGAAGCGCCTGGGTTGCAGTAACTGGCTGCATGCGACGCTGGAAGTCAAGGCACCGGCGAAGGACGGTTTCGGCATGAACGGCAGTGGCATGTTCATCATCAATCCGCCGTGGACGCTGGAAAAGAAGCTGCATGAAACGCTGCCCAAACTGACTGAACTGCTGGCCCAGGGCGACGGCGCAAAATACACGCTGGAAAGTGAATCAACCTAGCTCGGTATATTTGGCCCGCGAGCCGTAAGCCTTGTCCACCGGGTATTTCCCGGCATTCTTGACGAGCTTGGCGCGGGCCGCAGCGGGGAGGTCGATGCCCGCGGTGTCGGCGATCAGCAGCAGGTAGAGCAGGATATCGGCGCATTCGTCGCGCAGCGCCTCGCCGGCCTTGGCGTCGGCCGGCAGCGCGTCGATTTCGGCATCGCTTTTCCATTGCGTCAGTTCGAGCAGTTCCGCCGCTTCGAGATTCAACGAAGTGATCAGGTTGCGCAGCGAGTGGAACTGCCGCCAGTCGCGCGCATCGCGGAACTCGCGCAGTGCTGCGGTCAACGCCTCGAAATCGCCCATTTTCAACCCTGTCTGTCGTGATGGCCGGATGATGCCACAGGACAAGCTGGATAGAATGACTGCATTCTCAGCCCCATGCCCACCATGAAACTACCGTCACTGAACACCCAGATCCTGATCGGCTGCCTGCTCGGCATCGCCGGCGGCGGCTGGCTGGCTGCGCAAGGCGCAACGCCGCTGACCGAGGAGGCGCTGTATGGGGCCCGGATCGTCGGCCATCTGTTCCTCGACCTGCTGCGCATGGTGCTGGTACCGCTGGTTTTTTCCTCCATCGTCATCGGCGTCGCCAACCTGCGCGACCACGACCAGATGCACCGGGTGTGGACGACGACCCTGGCCTTCTTTTTCGCGACCATGGGGCTGGCTATTGTCATCGGTTTCGGCGCTGCGCACATTTTCCGGCCCGGCGAAGGTTTGCATCTGGCCATGTTCGCCGAAGCGACGCGCAATTATCAGGCGCACCAGATGCCGCTGGCCGACTATATCGCCCAGTTCCTGCGCGGCCTGTTCCAGAACCCGTTCAAGGCGCTGGCCAACGGCGATATCCTGGCCATCGTGATGATCGCGCTGTTTCTCGGCATCGCGCTGGTCATCGGCGGCGAGCGCTACCGCAACCTCCGGCTGCTGATCGGCGAATTGCAGGAACTCTGCCTGATGGTCGTCGGCTGGATCATGCGCCTTGCCCCGCTCGGGCTGGCCGCCCTGCTGCTGCAACTGGTGGCGACGCAGAACAGCGCGCTGCTCGCCAGCCTCGGCCACTTCATCGCCGTCGTCATCGGCTCGACGCTGTTCCATGGCCTCGTCGTGCTGCCGCTGATCCTCTGGCTGATCACCCGCGTCTCGCCACTCGCCTTCTTCAAGGGCGCGCGCGAAGCGCTGATCACCGCCTTCGTGACCAGTTCGAGCGCGGCAACGCTGCCGATCACCCTGCGCTGCACCGAGCAGCACCTGCACGTGAAGAAGGATATCGCCAGCTTTGTCGTACCGCTCGGCGCCACGGTCAACATGGACGGCACCGCCCTTTACGAGGCGGCGGCGGCGCTGTTCGTCGCCCGTCTGGCCGGCATCGAGCTCGACCTCGCCCACCAGCTGGTCATCTTCTTCGTCGCCATGCTGGGCGCCATCGGCGCCCCGGGCATCCCCAGCGTCGGCATGCTGTCGATGGTGCTGGTGCTGGAATCGGTCGGCCTGCCGACCGAGGCCATCGCCATCCTGCTCCCCATCGACCGTCTTCTCGACACCGTACGCACCGCGGTCAATGTCGAGGGCGACATGGCCGGCAGCCTGATCGTGCAGAAACTGGCCGGCCAATCCAGACCGGCCTGAGACCTATTTGCCGGGCACCTCGATGCCCTGCCGGCGCAGCCAGCCGGTATCCAGCTCCCAGCGCACCGCGCTGATGCCCGGTTGCTCCAGGACGATGTCCCGAACCTCGTCCTGGACCTGGCCGAGCAGATGTTCGACGGCAATGAAGGCTGGATTGTTGGCATCCTTGACGTTGATGTCCGGGTAAAGGACACCGAGCATGCGGAAAGCCGGCGAGTCGAAATTGCGCGGCGTGGACATCACCGCCGTGCTGCCCTCGACGCGCAGGACCTGGAATTTGTAGGGGTAGTCCCGCAATTTCTGGCTGCCCCGGGCGGCAATGACATCGTTCAGTTCCCGCGTTCGCGCATCCGGACGGCGGATGGCCCAGTCGAGCGTCACCAGCAGGACGATAACCAGTAGCGCCCATTGCCACGATTTGATTTGCCGAAAATTCATGTTGCCACGCTCCATGCTTGAAGTATCCCGCAGTCGCTGCCCCCAGCCGGTGCTCAGGGTAACATTGGCGCCGGTGCCGCGACCAGAGCAGTCAAGGCCGCCCCTACGGTCGACGGCCCCAAAAGCCTTTTTTCAAAATCGAGGAAACCCCATGCCCCTCTTCAAACTCGGCGACAAGCAGCCGCAACTCGGCGCCAACGCCTGGGTCGCCCCCAATGCCACGGTGATCGGCGACATCCGCCTCGGCGCCAACAGCTCGATCTGGTTCAACGCGACGCTGCGCGGCGACAACGACCCGATCCACATCGGCGACAACACCAACATCCAGGACGGCTCGGTGCTGCACACCGACGAAGGCATCCCGATGCACATCGGCGCCAATGTCACCGTCGGCCATCTGGTCATGCTGCATGGCTGCACGATCGGCGACGGCAGCCTGATCGGCATTGGCTCGGTGATTCTCAATCGCGCCGTGATCGGCCGGGGCTGCATCGTCGGTGCCAATACGCTGATCCCGGAGGGCAAGGTCTTTCCCGACCGCGTCCTGATCGTCGGTTCGCCGGGCAAGGTGGTGCGCGAACTGAGCGACGAGGATGTCGCCCGGCTGCAGAAATCGGCTGCGCATTACGTCGCCAACGCCCAGCGCTACCGCGACACGCTAACGCCGCTCTAACCCCCGGCCGTGATGCGCGCTCCCTGCCTGCTCTCCCTGCTCGCCGTCGCCGCTACTTGCCGGGCCGACCCATGCGACGAGTTGCCGAAACCCTCGGTCACCGTCGTCCGCCTCGAGGAAAAAGTCGGCGACAACAACAGCTACGGCTACAAATCGCTGACCAATCTCGGCGCTCCCCAGGCCCGCCCCGGCCGGCAGGTGCTCGGGCTGACCCGCGGCAACGCGATCGCATCGTTCGCCTCGAGCACGCCGTCGATCATCGATCGGACCGGCCGCTGGGAATGCGCCAGTCCGCAAATCACGCTGACCTTCGGCTTCACGCCGCTAACCGTCTACGTGGCTAGCGAGTTTCCGCCGGAGACCTGCGCCTACAAGGAAATCCACGAACACGAGATGCGCCACGTCAAGGCCTACCAGGAGCATATGGCGAGCATCGAGAAGGCGCTGGCCGACACCCTGAACAGCCGGTTCGCCACCGGCAAGGCGTGGCGCGGCCCGGTCGGCCAGACTGCCGCGCAGTTGCACAGGGAACTGGACGGGCGCTGGCTGCCTTATGTCCAGCGGCAAATCCGGAAGGTCGAGGCAGCCCAGGCGTCGATCGATACGGCGGAAGAATACGAGCGCGTCGCCAATGCCTGCGACGGCGAAATCCAGAGACGCCTGGGTAAAATTCCGCCGAGAACCCAGCCGTAAGGGACTTCGCCCGGCAGATTCAATCATCTAGCCGGGCAAAAAACCAGCGTTGCAGCCGCGGAAACGGTCAGGCCTTGAACCGCAAACCGGCCTTCGAATCAGAGCGCGCTCGCCAGGTTCGATAGCGTGATGTTCGGCCGGATGGTTTCCATAACCTTCTGCAAACCGACACGGGCCTTGGTGTTGATGATCAGCGGGGCGCGCAGGTTCGGCGTGATCGAGGCCTTGCCGTCTTCTTCCTTCTTGAACAGGATCTGCATGACCGCGACTTCTTCCGGGGTCGGCGACTGCAGCAGGGCGATTTCGGCATCGCTCAGGGCCAGTTCGTAGTGGTAGCCGAGGGTAGCCGGATCGACGATCTGGAAGGCCAGCGTCGGTTCATCGAGTGACTGCAAGGTGTAGCTGCTCGGCTGCGCCGTACCTTCCTGATGGACCAGCATGAAGCGCTTGCTGTGCTCGAAACCGACCACCCCGTTCGGGAACGTAATGACTTTTTCCGGGCTGACGTCGACGGCGCCGAACAAATAAGTGTCCACCTTCATTATTTTTCTCCTCTCAAATGGAATACAGCGTGGCGGCATCCTACACCAAGCCGTTGCGGTTGTATTTTCCGGCCGGATTGCGCATAGTTCACCCCCCTTTTTGCTGCACTGCCGCACCCATGCTGCCACCCATAGAACATCGCATCGCCCTCGAACTCGGCGTCCGTCCGGTCCAGGTCAACGCCGCCATCGCCCTGCTCGACGAAGGTGCCACCGTGCCCTTCATCGCCCGCTATCGCAAGGAGGCGACCGATGGCCTCGACGACACCCAATTGCGCAACCTGGAAGAACGCCTGACCTACCTGCGCGATCTCGAGGAACGACGCTCCTCGATCCTGGCCAGCATCGAGGAGCAAGGCAAGCTAACGCCGGCATTGAAGGCCGAGATCGACGATGCCGAAACGAAGCAGCGTTTGGAGGATCTCTACCTGCCCTACAAGCAGAAGCGCCGCACCAAGGCGCAGATCGCCCGGGAAGCCGGTATCGAGCCGCTGGCCCTCGCCCTGCTCGAAAATCCCGAGCTGACGCCGGACGACGAAGCCGAAAAATTTCTCAATGCCGAGGCCGGTTTTGCCGACGCCAGGGCCGTGCTCGACGGCGCCCGCCAGATCCTGATGGAAAAGTTCGCCGAGGATGCCGAACTGCTCGGCCAGTTGCGCGAATACCTCAGCGAACACGGCCAGCTGCGGTCAACGGTCGTCGATGGCAAGGAAACCGAAGGCGCCAAGTTCCGCGACTGGTTCGACTTCGCCGAGCCGATCGCCAGCATGCCGTCGCACCGCGCGCTGGCCCTGCTCCGCGGTCGCAATGAAGGCATGCTGCAGCTGGCGCTGGTCCTCGATTCCGAACTCGACGAAGAAAACCTCAAGCCCGGGCCCAACCCCTGCGAGCAGCGCATTGCGGTCCGCTTCGGCATCAAGAACCAGAACCGCCCGGCCGACAAATGGCTGGCTGATACCGTGCGCTGGACCTGGAAGGTCAAGGTCTATACCCACCTCGAACTCGAACTGATGAATGAGCTGCGCGAGCGCGCCGAGGAAGAAGCCATCCGCATCTTCGGCAAGAACCTGAAGGATCTGCTGCTCGCCGCCCCGGCCGGCCAGCACGTGACGATGGGCATCGACCCGGGCATCCGCACCGGCTGCAAGATCGCCGTCGTCGATGCCACCGGCAAGCTGCTCGACACCGCCACCATCTATCCGCACGAGCCACGCTGCGACTGGGATGGTTCGATCTCGACCATCGCCCGCCTCGCCGCCAGGCACCAGGTCAGCCTGGTCGCCATCGGCAACGGCACGGCCAGCCGCGAGACCGACAAGCTGGTGCAGGATGTCATGAAGCGCTACCCGGAAGCGCGACTGACCAAGATCGTCGTCTCCGAAGCCGGCGCTTCGGTCTATTCCGCCTCCGAATTCGCCGCCAAGGAATTCCCGGATCTCGACGTCTCGATCCGCGGTGCGGTGTCGATCGCCCGCCGCCTGCAGGACCCGCTGGCCGAACTGGTCAAGATCGAACCAAAATCGATCGGCGTCGGCCAGTACCAGCACGACGTGTCGCAGACCAAGCTGGCGCGCAACCTCGATGCCGTCGTCGAAGACTGCGTCAATGCCGTCGGCGTCGACGTCAATACCGCCTCGGTGCCGCTGCTGACCCGAATTTCCGGGCTGAACGCCAGTCTCGCCGCCAATATCGTCAGCTACCGCGACGCCAACGGCGCCTTCCGGAGCCGCAACGACCTGAAAAAAGTGCCGCGCCTCGGCGACAAGACGTTCGAACAGGCCGCCGGCTTCCTGCGCGTGCCGAACGGTGACAATCCGCTCGACGCCTCCTCGGTGCACCCGGAAGCCTACCCGGTCGTCGAGAAGATCATCGTGGACCTGAAAAAGCCGATCAAGGAAATCCTCGGCGACAGCCGCGCCCTGAAAGGCCTGAACGCCGGCAAATACACCGACGAACGCTTCGGCCTGCCGACCGTCCAGGACATCTTCAGGGAACTGGAAAAACCGGGCCGCGACCCGCGCCCCGAGTTCAAGACGGCGACCTTCGCCGACGGCGTCGAAAAGGTCGGCGACCTGCGCCCGGGCATGATCCTCGAAGGCGTCGTCACCAACGTCGCCGCCTTCGGTGCCTTCGTCGACATCGGCGTCCATCAGGATGGCCTGGTGCACGTCTCGGCGCTCTCCAACACCTTCGTCAAGGACCCGCACGACGTGGTCAAGGCCGGTCAGGTGGTCAAGGTCAAGGTGCTCGAAGTTGACCTGCAGCGCCAGCGCATCGCCCTGACCATGCGCATGGGCGACGAGCCGACACAGGGCAAGCGCCACGACCACGCCCCGGCCAATCGCGGCACCCCGAACCCGCGCCAGCAGCAGCGCGGCAGCGGTGCCGCGCCCTCCGGCAACGCAATGGCTGCTGCCTTCGCCAAGCTGCGGAAGTGAATGCCACGGTCAACGGGAAAAATCGGCAAAAAACAGAAAGGCGGCGGCAAAGCCGCCTTTTTACTTTCTGGTGCTCGATGGAAACGGTCTACCTCTACCGCTGTGTGCTTTTGTGGCCATAAAGACGAGTAGCGCTTGAAAGACAGGTCTCCGCGGGCTGCAACCGTTCCGGCCGATTGCTTGCTGCCGGCAAATTCAAGGCCTCTCCTGGCATTTGGCGATTCCTGTACGAATGCCGGCCATATCGCAGCCTGGGTAAAAGCAACCAATCATTGCTGGCCTTAGAAACCGGCCTCCCTGACAAGGATTGCCAAGGCATTGCGCAGATAACGCCAGGCAGGAGCCACCCAGTCAGCCCGAATGACTACCTTGCCACGCCAGGACTGTGCGGACAGTGAATTGGCTGGCGTATCGACGGCAAGCGTGACGCGGAAAATGCCATATTCGGGAATCTTTTGCCCTTTGCGGTCACGGGTCAGGACATGGCCCCCGGCTGACGCGGCGAGCATGCCGTTGCTGAGAACCCGGCTGGCATCGGCATCGATGTTGGTGACGGTCAGCGCCAGGCCGGGGCCGTTACCCGAATCGATGATGAACAGGCCGTGATCACCGACCCGAACGCGTTTGACAGCCTCTTCGTCGAGATAGGTTTCAACGACTTGGCTGTCCGTGCCAATGAGCAGCGCAAGCTTTTCCTTGCGACCAACCCAGGCGCCGGGGTGCAAATCGGGATCGATATCACGGAGAGTCCCGGAGAATGGGGCGACCGGAGCGTATTTGGCCAGTTCTTCCTTGACGCTCAACAGTTCCGCCTCGGCAGTGGCCAGCTCGTCCTGGCTGCTTTGCAGGCGAGCACGCGATTCAGCGTCGAAGCCGGCTGAGGCAGCCTGCCAGCGCAGGCGGTCCACCCGGGCCTGGGCGGCGGTTTGCCGCGACTGAAGTTCGGGCGTCGCCAGCACGATCAACGGGGTGCCAGCGGCAACCGTCGCTCCCTCATGGAGATCGAAGCTTTCAACCTGCGCCGGCCCGGGGGCATAAACCGGCCACAATTCGGCTGGCCGCAGCGTCCCGCTGGCGCTGATCCGACCTGGCCAGGGTAGAACGACCAGAATCAACGTGGCGAGCAAAATCCCCCCGCTGGTCCGTGTTTTCTGCCGGGTGCGAATAATCGACCAGCGCTGCTGCCAGGCTTTGAGTTCTTGCTTGATCGGTAGCGCAACAAACCAGACGATTTCGACCAGAAACAGGAAAATGCCGACGAGCTTGATGAAGAAGTGATAGACCAGCACTGCAATGCCGAAAAACAAAACCAGCCGATAGATCCACACCGCCCAGGCGAAGACGATCAGGCCACGCTCGCGCCCGGCAGGAAAATGCTCGGGCTTCTCTTCGCCGAGATCGAACAGCCATTCGCGAAGCTTCCAGCGAGCCAGGGCGAAACTGCGTTCGTGCAGGTTGGGGATTTCCAGCCAGTCGGAGACGATGAAGTAACCGTCGAAGCGCATGAAAGGGCTGGCATTGATTGCCAGCGTAGCCACCCAGCTGGTGGTGGCCAGCACGAAGGCTGCCGAGCGCAGTGCGCCGTCAGGCAGCAGCGCCCAGGCCAAGGTCGCCCAGGCGGCAATGATCAACTCGGTGACGATGCCGGCAGACGCCACATGCAGGCGCTGCCAGCGGCTGGTCAGGCGCCAGGTTTCGTTGGTGTCGGTATAGGCCATCGGCCACATGACGAGAAAGGCGATGCCCATCGAGGGAATGCGGCAACCGTAACGCTTGGCAGTGAAGGCATGCCCCAATTCGTGCAGCAATTTGACAGCGAACAACGCAATGCCATAGGAGGCCAGCCCTTCCCAGCTGAAGTTATCGACCAGCGAGGCGAAAAACCTGTCCCAGTGGCGGGCGACTTGCAGCAGTCCAAAGCTGAGTGCGCCCAGGGTGAGCAACAGGAATGTGCGCGTAAAGAACAGACCGGCAAATCCTTGCCAGCGCCCGAGCCACGCATCTGGGCGGACGAGTGGCACACGGAAAAACAGGTAGTGATGAAGCAGCCATTTCAGGCTGCCACCTTGCTGCTTGGCCAGTCGATCAGCCATCTTGCGGGCGCTGTTGGCGCCTTGCGGCTGAATTAGCTGGTTATCGGCAAGGAATTGAACGACGTGTTTGACGTCCTCGGCATGCAATTGCAGTGGAGTGTCGATGGCGATGGCCGTGACGATGGCCTCCGGGTCATCCAGCGACCAGCGTTGCAGTATTTCGAAGGTGGCCCAGTCGATGCTGAAAAACCGGTTACGCACCGGATCGTGCAGCGTCCAGCTTGGCTGGCCGTCAGCCAACGTCGGCCCGGCCAGGAGAGCCAGTTCTTCGCGTAACGCGGGGAACACCATGCTTACCAACCCAATGTCGAGCGGATGCTGGCCAGCGGTCGGCGCAATACCCAGTAGATCAGGGGCACCCAACTGCCGCGCAACTTGGCGGTGCCCTTCAAGCCGACCCGATGGGTCGTGCTGCCTTCGAGGCGGGCACGCAGGCGGTAGGCATAGGTGCCGTCAGGTCGCTCGACGGCATCGTGCGCCAGATAGCGCATTCGTGCATCAACCGGGGATAGCGGGCTGGCATTCAGATAGAGGCTGACTGCCGCATCGTCGGCAAGCGGAATGGCGTCAGCCAGCGGCACCCACGCTTCCACCTCGACATCGCCCGGCGTGGCGATGCGCATGATCCGTTCGCCAACGGCCACCGGCCGGCCGATCCATTCCGATGGATCGTCGAACAGGGCAATGCCATCCTGCGGGGCGAGCACTCGGGCCCGATTGAGCTGGTCGGCGACGAAGATTACTTCGGCACGCTTTTCCTCGATTTTGCCGGTGAGGACGGCGAGTTGCGCCTTGTACTTGCTGTCAGCGAGTGCCTGCTGCGCGGTCTGCCGGTATTCGGTTTCCGCCGTGGCCAACGCCTGGCGGCTCACATCCAGCCGAGACTGGATGAGTGCTTCGTCAAAACCGAACAGCGGCTGATCTTTCTTGACGACCTGATTCGGCTGGACATGAAAAGTGTCGATGACGCCTTCGAGCGGGGCACGAATGACTGCCGGTTGCGCCGGCACCAGTTCGCCCGGAGCTAGCACGGTCAGGCGTACCGGAAAGAGCATCACGACAAGCACTGCCAAGCCCCAGCGGGTTAGCGGCCATTGCCACCAGTGCTGGCCGTCAGGCCGCTCCGCTAGGGCGCGGCATCCGGCCTTGAGCATCGACCACGACCAGCGTGGCGGGCGGTGCAGCGCCCGCCAGGCATGGGCCCACAGATCGACCCATTCACCGAGCAGGGCAATTTCCTCTTCCGACCATGGCAAATCGCGCGCCAACAACAAGCCACCGGCCGGCTGCGCCGTCGGGAGCGGCAGCCACAGGCCGTATGTCGGCAACCATTCTGCCCAGTCCTCACCACTGGCTCCAGGGAAATCGTAGGTATCGATCGGGCCTCGATTTTTACCCGTTTTTTCCAGTTGACCGCAGATATCGTTCAACCACTGGACATAAGGCACATTGGCCTCGATCTGCACGATACCGGACAGGCAACGGACGCCGCCATCTTCCAGCCACAGCGCCGCCTGACGATAGGGGGCCAGCGCATGCGTATCGTTGACGGCGACAAACTCAAGTTCCCTGGCCGAGGTACTCTGCCGGACGCGGTGCCCCAATTCCAGCAGGGTCGCTAGCGGATGCGGCGAGGTGCCCGGTGCATCGCTCATCGAGCGACCTTCACGGCGCTACGCGGCGCTCGACTGGATTCTTTGCCCGCATTCAACGCCACGAATTTGGGTACCGGACGCTGCCCGGCGAAGCGCAGCTGGTCGCTGAATGCCGGACGCCCCATGGCGGAAGCAGGCAGTTTTCCACCGACCGAGAAGCGGAACTGGGTGCTGGCTTCGTGCCCCTGGCTGTCACGGGAGGTAACCTCTATCTTCAGTTCGCCGACGAAATCCGGCGGGGGATTGACGGTAAATTTGCCGCTTTGCGAATCAAACTCTACCCAGTTAGGCAAGGAGCGACCGTTCGAAAGCTTTGCCGACAACAGAATCCGTTCGTTTGGGTCGGTATGCGCGAAGGCATCGTAGGGAATCGCAAAGGCAGTGCTGCTGCCCCGGTCGGCGTACTGGTCCGCTACACCGCGATAAAGCATCAGGTTTGCCAGCGGGGCGTCAACCACAACAACCCTGAAACCGGTTGGACTGGTGTAAATGTCGCTGATCTTCGATTCCCTGTTTCCGGTGTCCAGGAGGGCGAGATCCTGAACAGTGGCCGCGATGGGATTTGCCGTAGGCAGTGGCGCTGCCGGACTGGCCGGCGGCGAGATGGCCGAATCGAACGACGGCAAGGGCACTTGCGGTGTCAGCGGTATCTCTTTGGGCTCCTCCGCCAGAAGCGGCGAAGCCGGCGGGGCTACCGGCGCAGGAGACGAGGCAGGTGGTGGTGACGTTAACGGCCGGTCATCATCGGGAATGGCGGAGATATCTTCCGTACCGTCATCGTTGTAAGTCTTGCCCGTTCCATCATCAAGGATGGAGGCAGCAGCGCTGGCACCCTTGCCGCCGGTGATGCTGGCCGACAGAGTGACAGTTTCGGCATTTTCGAGCGTGCTGTCGTCGATGGTTTCGATGCTGACGAAGAACTCGCCGACCCCGGCAGGCAAGCTGATCTTGCCCGCAGTAATGGACAACGAGGTTTTGATGCCGTTTGCGTAGTAGTAAGCCGTCATCGTGCCGCTATAGTCGCTCGTGTCAGCCGTGTCACTTCCTGCGCCGAGGGACAGCGTGATCTCGGTTGGGCCGCCAGTCTTCACGGCTTCAAGATTCACCCGGAAGATGGCATTGCTGCCTTCGGAAACATCATCCGTGCCAGTGACGGTGATGGCACGGTCATCGTTGCTGCCGCCCGCGCCCGTGCCGTCGTCGGCGATGGTCGTGCTGA
>CAMLHL010000061.1 GCA_946479855.1 uncultured Pseudomonadota bacterium | reverse complement strand
CGCAGATGCAGCACCACGCGCAGACCGGCTCGCCGGCCCACCTGCCGCTGGTCCCGATCGCCCGCGGCAGCGGTGCCTGGCTCTACGATTTCGACGGCAAGCGCTACCTTGACGGCATCAGCTCGTGGTGGACCAACCTGTTCGGCCACGCCAACCCGCGCATCAATGCCGCCTTGCGCGATCAGCTCGAAACGCTGGAACACGTCATGCTGGCCGGCTTCACGCACCAGCCGGTGGTCGAGCTGTCGGAGCGCCTCTCGGCGCTGACCGGCGGCGCGCTCGGCCATGCCTTCTACGCCTCGGACGGCGCCTCGGCGACCGAGATCGCGCTGAAGATGAGCTTCCACTACTGGCGCAATATAGGCCGGCCGGAGAAAGCCGAGTTCCTCTGCCTGGCCGGCAGCTACCACGGCGAAACGGTCGGCGCGCTGGCCGTCACCGACGTCGCCATTTTCAAGGACGCCTACGCGCCGCTCGTGCGTGCTGCCGCCCACGTCCTGCCCTCACCGGATTTCCGGCTGGCCGAGGCCGGCGAAAGTCCCGCCGACGTCGCCCGGCGCGCCGCCGCGGCGCTGGAAACCCACCTCGAAGCCCACGGCGAACGCATCGCCGCGCTGATCGTCGAACCGCTGGTCCAGGGTGCCGCCGGCATGGCGATGTACGACCCGGAATACCTGCGCCTGACCCGCGCCCTGTGCGACCGCCACGAAGTGCACCTGATCTGCGACGAGATCGCCGTCGGCTGCGGCCGTACCGGCACTTTCTTCGCGCACGAACAGGCCGCCATCCGGCCCGACCTGATGTGCCTGTCGAAAGGCATCTCCGGCGGCTACCTGCCGCTGTCCATCGTGCTGTGCAGCGACACGATCTACGCCGCCTTCCTCGACGACTCGGTGGCCCGCGCCTTCCTGCATTCGCACAGCTACACCGGCAACCCGCTGGCCTGCCGCGCCGCGCTGGCGACGCTCGACATTTTCGCGAGCGACGACATCCTGACGGTCAACCGGCAAAAATCGGCAAAAATCGGTGCCGCCCTGGCGCCGCTGGCCGATCACCCAAGCGTCCTCCACCTGCGCCAGCGCGGCATGATCGCCGCCTTCGACGTCGCCACCGACGACCCGCATTTCTCGCGCCGGTTCTATCGCGCCGCCCTCGACCGCGAAGCGCTGATCCGGCCGATCGGCAACACGGTCTACCTGATGCCGCCGTACATCATCGATGATGCCGAAATCGGGCATCTCGGCCAAACGGTCCGCCAGGCGCTGGATGCGGCGCTGAAGAGCTAAGACCCGCGCCGGGGATTACGCGGGGCGCCGCACGAAGGGCGGCAGGCGGCGGCTGACGAAATAGCTGACCAACGCCAACAACAGGCAAGCCGCGAACGCTTCGTGGATGCCGTGCACCAAGCCCAGACGCGCCTGTTCGAGCAGGATCGCCGCATCGAAACCCTGGCGCTGCGCCAGGTTGGCCAGCACCGCCTGATCGGCTGTGCGCAGCAGCAATTGCGGACTTCCGAACAAGCGAACCACCTGCGCATCGGCGATCCCTTGCCGGAGCAGCAGTTCACCGACGCCCCGGTTGAAGCCGAGGCTGACCAGCAGTCCGGCCAGACTGGCGCCGAACATGCTGCCCAGGGTCCGCAGCGTCTGGATCAGCGCCGACGCCGCCCCCTGATCCTGGCGCCCGACGGCCGACTGCATCTGCAGCGTCAGATTGGGTAGCTGGAAGCCGAAGCTGAATCCGCACAACGCGAACACGGCAAGCAGACAGTAACGCGGCGTCGAAGCGCTGACGCTGCACAACAGGGCGATGGCGACGGCGAGCAGCAGCGCGCCACGGGAAAACAAGCGTTCCGGCTGCGCCACGCGGGGAATCAAGCGGCCATTGACGATGCTGCCGAGAGTCACGAAAACCAGTATCGGCGTCACCATCAGGCCGGCCGCCTTGGGCGACAAGCCGAAACCGCCCTGCAGCAGGAGCGGGGCATAGAAGAGCAGGACAAAGACGATCAGCCCGGTCAGCGCGGCGAGCACGGCCAGGCGCCGCACCGCCGGCTCGGCGAACAACGGCAGGGGAATGACCGGTGCCGTGCTGCGTCGCTGATGCGCGACGAAGAGGCCGCCGAATACCAGCGACAGCCCAACCAAACCCCAAAATGACAGACTGGCAAAACCCAACTGCCCGGCGAATTCCGTGGTCATCAACAAGGTACCGATGGCCAGGCCGAGCAGCAGCACGCCCCACCAGTCCAGCGCCCGGCCCGGTCGCTCCACCGCCTGCGCCAGTCGCGGCAGGTAGCGCCAGAGGATGGGCAAGGCCAGCAGGCCGACCGGCAGATTGACGTAGAAGACGCTGCGCCAACCGAGATGTTCGGTCATCCAGCCGCCCAGCATCGGGCCCAGCGCCGAGGCGATGCCAAAGGAGGCCGACAGCATGACCTGCCAGCGCACCCGCTCCAGGGTTTCGGGAAACAGATCGCTGACCGAGGCGAACGCCGAACCGACCAGCATCCCGCCGCCGATGCCTTGCAGGCCGCGGGCCAGGACCAGTTGCAGCATGCTGTTGGCCAGGCCGCACAGCGCCGAGGCCAACGTGAACAGGAAAACGGCGGCCAGCAAATAGGGTTTACGCCCGTGCAGATCACCCAGCCGGCCAGTCACCGGGATCAGAATCGCATTGGTCAGCAAGTAGGCCGACGCCACCCAGGGATACAGGCCAAAACCCTGCAGCTCGGCCACCATTCGCGGCAACGCCGTGCCGACCACCGTCTGGTCCAGGGCAATGAGCATCATGACCACGGAGATTCCGGCCATGGCGGCGATCGAGCGGAACATGGAAGCGTCGGCGAAAATCCCAGATTCTACCCGGACGCCAGCCCGCCATCGCCGGAATGCCGCCGACCGGCCCCTTGGCCGCAATTCACTTCCTTTTTGCACGGGGAAACCGTAATCTTGCGTCGCGCTGGCGGCCGCCAACAATCAGGCCGCTCCCTAGGCGCATCGACAACTCGAAAAATGCCTCGACGGGGAATCATCGCACCGCGCCACACTGCTCAACCGCGGGCGGAGCGCATCCCGGGGAGGCTGAAGGCCATCATGACAGTCATCCAATCATTTCGACGCCACCGCGCCCTTGCGGACCTGGCTGTCGTCATTATCGGCGCCAGCCTGCTCGGCGCCTGTTCGGCCGATCACGCACCGGAAGCGAAGGCAGCGCCGCCCAGCATTCCGGTCGTGGTGGCCGAGACGGCCCGCAAGACGGTGCCGTTGCGGGCCCAGGGCGTCGGCAATGTCGAATCGCCCAGCGCAGTCGCCGTCAAGGCACGGGTCGATGGCCAGATTGTCAAAGTGCATTTCCGCGACGGCGCCCGCGTCACTCGCGGGCAGATTCTCTTTGAAATCGACCCGCGACCGGCCCTCGCCCAGTTGAGCCAGGCCCAGGCGAAACTGGCCAGCGACCTGGCGCAACAGCAGCATGCCGCGGATCAGGAGCGGCGCTACCAGGACCTGCTGCAGAAGAAATTCATTTCGCCGGACGGCTATGCGCAGTACAAGGCCAATCTCGACAGCGCCAGCGCCAATGTCGATGCGGACCGCGCCGCCGTCGAGAACGCCCGCCTGCAAGTCGAGTTCGCCACCATCCGCGCGCCGATCGAGGGCCGGGTCGGACGGATCATGATTCCCGAAGGCAACCTGGTGAAAGCCAACGACAGCAACCCGCTGGTCGTCATCAACCAGATTTCGCCGATCTACGTCAGCTTTGCCGTCGCCGAGCAGTATCTGCCGCAAATCCGCACGGCGCTCGCCGGCGGCCAGTCTGTCGTCACCATCAGCGCCCAGGGTGCCGACGGCACGATCACGCGGATCGACGGCAAACTCGCCTTCGCCGACAACACCGTCGACGTTGCCACCGGTACGATCAAGTTGCGCGCCAGCGTCGCCAACCAGGAGGCGACGCTATGGCCCGGGCAGTTCGTCACGGCTTCGGTCACGCTCGGCGAAAGCACCGACGCCCTGGTCGTACCGTCCGTAGCCGTGCAGGTCGGCCCCGAAGGTCCCTTTGTCTTCACGGTCGACGCCGGCTTGCATGCACAAATGCGCAAGATCGTCGTCGACCGGACGACCGACCGCGAAACACTGGTCGCCAAGGGCCTTGATGTCGGCGAAAAGGTGGTGGTCGACGGCCAGTCGCGGCTGCTGCCGGGCAGCAGCGTGACCATCAAATCCGCCGGTAGCGGCAGCCGATGAACATTTCCGACCCCTTCGTCCGGCGGCCGGTGATGACCGGCCTAGTCATGCTGTCGATCCTGGTTTTCGGACTCATCGCCTATCGCCTGCTGCCGGTCTCCGACCTGCCCAACGTCGATTTCCCGACCATTTCGGTCAGCGCCAGCCTGCCCGGCGCCAGCGCCGAAACGATGGCCTCGGCCGTCGCCACGCCGCTCGAAAAGCAGTTCTCGACCATCGCGGCGCTGGATTCGATGACTTCGACCAGCGCCCAGGGAACGACCCAGATCACCCTGCAATTCTCGCTCGACCGCAATATCGATGCGGCGGCGCAGGACGTCCAGTCGGCCATCGCCACGGCCCTGCGCCAACTGCCGCCCGAGATGACCACGCCGCCCTCGTTCAGCAAGGTCAATCCGGCCGGATCGCCGGTCTTCTACCTGACCCTGACCTCGCCGACCCTGCCCCTGTCGGCCGTGGACGAATACGCCGAAACGCTGATGGCGCAACGCATCTCGACGGTCAGCGGGGTCGCCCAGGTGCTCGTCTATGGCTCGCAGAAGTACGCCGTGCGCGTCCGGGTCGACCCCAACGCGCTGGCCAGCCGCGGCATCGGCATCGACGAGGTGCAACAGGCCATCGCCAGCCAGAACGTCAACAAACCGACCGGCACCCTCTACGGAAAAGAGCGCGCCTATACGGTCGAGGCCAACGGCCAGCTCAACGATGCCGCCGCCTACCGGCCGCTCATCGTCGCCTACCGCAACGGCGCGCCGGTCCGCCTGGCACAGCTCGGCAGCGTCGTCGACGGCGTGCAGAACGACAAGGTCGCCGCCTGGTACAACGACGAACGGGCCATCGTGCTGGCGATCCAGCGCCAGCCGGGCACCAACACGGTGGAACTGGTCGATACCCTGCGCAAGTTGCTGCCCACCTTCCGCGCCCAGGTGCCGCCGGGCATCGAGATCAACGTGATGTACGACCGCTCGCAATCGATCCGCGAATCGGTTTCCGAGGTCAAGCTAACGCTGGTGCTGGCACTGGCGCTGGTCGTCATGGTCATTTTCCTGTTCCTGCGCAACGGAACGGCGACCATCATCCCCAGCCTCGCCCTGCCGATGTCGATCATCGGCACCTTTTCCGTGATGTACCTGCTCGGCTTCAGCCTGGACAACATTTCGCTGATGGCGCTGACGCTGTGCGTCGGCTTCGTCGTCGACGACGCGATCGTCGTGCTGGAGAACATCGCCCGCCACATGGCGCAGGGCGAAAATGCGCTGCAGGCCACCCTGTCCGGCGCCCGGGAAATCGGCTTCACCGTCGTCTCGATGACGATTTCGCTGGTCGCCGTCTTCATCCCGATCTTCTTCATGGGCGGCATTCTCGGCCGGCTGCTGCACGAATTCGCCGTCACCATCATGGTGGCCGTGCTGGTTTCCGGCTTCGTTTCCCTGACCCTGACGCCCTTGCTCTGCTCGCGCATCCTGACGCCGTGGGAACACGCCGAGCACGGCCTCCTGTATCGACTCGGCGAAACCTTCTTCGATGCCTGGAAGAACGCCTACGACCGCAGCCTGACCTGGGTTCTTCGCCACCGGCGGTCGGCCATGCTCGCCTTCCTGCTCGTCGTCGTCGCCACCGGCTGGATGTTCGTCGCCATGCCCAAGGGGTTCCTGCCGAGCGAGGACACCGGCCAGTTGTTCGCCTTCACCGAGGCCGCCCAGGACATTTCGTACGAGAGCATGGTCGACAAGCAGCGCCAGGCGGCCGCCATTGTCCGGGCCGATCCCAATATCGCCGCAGTGATGTCCTTCATCGGCGCCAGCGGTTCGAGCCAGACGCTCAACCTCGGCCGCATGTTCATCCTCCTCAAGCCGCGCGACCAGCGCGTCGACGCCGACCGGATCATCCAGGAACTGCGCCCGAAACTGACGGCGATCCCGGGCATGAAAGTCTTCCTGCAGAACCTGCCGACGATCCGCATCGGCGGCCGCCTGACCAAGAGCCAGTACCAGTACACCTTGCAGGAGGCCGACACCGGGGAACTGTTCCACTGGGCGCCGCTGATCGAAGCCAAGCTGCGCGCCATTCCCGGCCTGCAGGACGTGACCAGCGACCTGCAGGTGGCCAATCCCAAGGTCGCCGTGCAAATCGACCGTGACAAGGCGGCGGCGCTCGGCGTCACGCCGGCACAGATCGAGGACGCGCTGTATACCGCCTACGGCCAGCGCCAGGTATCGACGATCTACGCGCCGACCAACGAATACTGGGTGGTGCTCGAAGTCGAGCCGCAATTCCAGGCCGACCCGAGCGCCCTGTCGCTGCTCCATGTGCGTTCGTCGAACGGCACGCTGGTGCCCCTCGACTCGGTGACCCGCCTAGCGACGGGCGTCTCGCCGCTGACCGTTAATCACCAGGGACAGGTGCCGGCGGTGACGATTTCCTTCAACCTGCGACCCGATGTCTCACTGTCGACGGCGATCGCCGCGATCGAGAAAGCGCAAACCGAAATGGGCGTGCCGGCAACGCTGACCGGCAGTTTCCAGGGCACCGCCCAGGCCTTCCAGTCGTCGGTGGCCGGCATGGGGCTGCTGCTCGCCATGGCGGTGTTCGTCATCTACATCGTGCTCGGCATCCTCTACGAAAGTTACATCCATCCGCTGACCATCCTCTCCGGCCTGCCGACGGCCGGGCTGGGGGCGCTGGCCACCCTCGCCCTGTTCCATCGCGAGCTGGATATCTACGCCTACGTCGGCATCATCATGCTGCTCGGCATCGTCAAGAAAAACGCCATCATGATGGTCGACTTCGCCATCGAAGCCCGGCGCACCCGCAACCAGTCGCCGCATGCGGCGATCTACGAGGCCTGCCTGGTCCGCTTCCGGCCGATCATGATGACCACCATGGCCGCCCTGCTCGGCACCCTGCCGATCGCGCTCGCCCTCGGCGCCAGCGGCAGCGCGCGGCAATCGCTGGGCCTGGCCGTGGTCGGCGGGCTGGTCTTTTCGCAGTTCCTGACGCTGTACATCACGCCGGTGATCTACCTCTATCTCGACAGCTTCAGCGAATGGATAGTCCAGCGGCGCCGCCGGTCGGCCGTGCCCGAAGCGTAAGCGTCCGCCCGGGGCGCCATGGCTCGGGTCGGACAGTCATCAAGGTATACTGGGCGGATTCATTCCAAGATCGATCCAGTGCCCCCTACCCGCCTCAATCAGCTCAGCACGGCCCCGGCGCCGGGTCGCCCGCTTGCCGCCAGCCGGCCGGAAGTCCGCCATGCTTGAAGACCGTCTGCAGTCGCAACTCGCCGAAATCGCCGCCGCCGGCCTGACCCGCCGCCGGCGCGTACTGGAAACGCCTTGTGGCCGGAATGCCACGGTCGACGGCAAAAATGTGCTGAATTTCGCCAGCAACGATTACCTCGGGTTGGCCGACCATGCCGAGATCGCCCGCGCGCTGGCCGACGGCGCGCTGCGCTGGGGTGCCGGTAGCGGCGCCTCGCACCTGGTCAGCGGCCACCTGGCACCGCACGAGGCGCTGGAGAAGGAGATCGCCGCCTTCACCGGTTTTCCCCGCGCCCTGACCTTCTCGACCGGCTATCTGGCCAACCTGGCAGTGACGCCGACGCTGGCTGGCCGCGGCGACGCGGTGTTCGCCGACAAGCTGAACCACGCTTCGCTGATCGATGCCATGCAGCTGGCCAAGGCCAACGGCGCCGAGGTCCAGCGCTATCCGCACAACGACATGGCGGCGCTGGAAAAGCTGCTCGCCGCCAGCCCCGCTCCGAACAAGCTGATCGTCACCGACGCCGTCTTCAGCATGGACGGCGACCTCGCGCCGCTGCCGCTGCTGTTCGCGCTCGCCGAGCGTTACGACGCCTGGCTGGTCATCGACGACGCGCATGGCTTCGGCGTCCTCGGCCCGCACGGCCGGGGCAGCCTGGCCCACTTCAACCTGCCAGCCGCGCCGCGCATCCTGCTCATGGGCACGCTGGGCAAGGCGGCCGGCGTCGGCGGCGCCTTCGTCGCCGGCTCGGCGACGGCCATCGAATACCTGCTGCAAAAAGGCCGCGCCTACATCTTCACCACCGCCGCGCCGCCGGCCATTGCCTGTGCCTTGTCGAAAAGCCTGCAACTGATCGAAGACGGCGATGCCCTGCGGACCAACCTGATGGCCCGTATCGGCCAACTGCGCGACGATCTGACCGGCCTGCCGCTCCAGTTGTTGCCGTCGCCGACCGCCATCCAGCCGCTGATCGTCGGCGACAACGAGGCCGCCATCGCCCTATCGAAGGCCTTGTGGGAACGCGGCCTGTGGGTGCCGGCGATCCGCCCGCCGACAGTGCCGAAGGGCACGGCGCGGCTGCGCATTTCGCTCTCGGCCGCCCACACCGCCGCCGATATCGGGCAACTGACCGCTGCGCTGCAGGAACTGGCATGAACGCGCCGCTGGTTTTCCTACCCGGCTGGTGCCTCGGCCGCGGTCCGCTGAAGGCGATGGTCGACGCCCTGAACGGGCAGATTCTCGACCTGCCGGGCTACGGCCAGACGCCGTTGATCGGCGACTTCAATGCGGCGGCCGATGCCATCGCCGCCCGCCTGACGCCCGGCACGACGCTGGCCGGCTGGTCGCTCGGCGCCCAACTGGCGCTGGCGGTCGCCGCCCGTCACCCGGCCAAGGTCGGCAAGCTGCTGCTGGTCGCCGGCACCGCCTCCTTCATCCAGCGCGAGGGCTGGCCGCAGGCCATGCCGCCGGCCGTACTCGCCGAATTCGCCGCCAGTGTCGCGGCCGATGTCGAAGCCGTGCTGCCGCGCTTCGTCGGCGGTTTCAACCGCGGCGACGCCCGGGCCAAGGCGGTCACCGTCAGTCTGCTCAAGCTGGCCGACCCCCGTCCCGCCGCCGAGGCACTGGCGACCGGCCTCGCCTGGTTGCGCGACGTCGACCTGCGCGACTGCGCGCCGCAGGTCCAGGCGCCGACCCTGCTCATTCACGGTGCGGCCGACCCGCTGATGCCGCTCGCCGCCGCCGAGGCTCTGGCCGCGCTGATTCACGGCGCCGAACTTGCCGTGTTCGCCGACTGCGCCCACGCCCCCTTCCTCTCCCGGCCGGACGATTTCCTCGCCACGGCACGCACCTTTCTGCATGACTAGCCCCCGCCCCGCCAAGGCCCGCATCCGTCAGTCCTTCGAGCGCGCCGCGCCGACCTACGACAGCGCCGCCGCCATGCAGCGCCAGATCTGCCGGCAGCTGCTCGCCGGCCTGCCGGCCATGATGCCGATCCGTCTGCTCGATGCCGGCTGCGGCACCGGCTACGCGCTGGCCGACCTGCAGCAGCGCTTCCCGGCCGCCCAGGCCATCGCCCTCGACCTCTCGCCGGCCATGCTGCACCGTGTCAGCCGGCCGTGCGACCGCCTCGCCGGCGATCTCGAACACCTGCCGCTGGCCGATGCCAGCCTTGACCTTTACTGGAGCAGCCTGGCCGTGCAGTGGTGCGATCTGCCCACCGTGCTGGGCGAAGCCCGGCGCACGCTGCGCCCGGACGGCTTCGTCGCGCTGGCCAGCCTCGGCCCGGAAACGTTCAAGGAACTGCGCCACGCCTTCGCCGGCGTCGACGCCTACCGGCACACCCTGCCCTTCCACAGCGCCGGCGAAATCCGGCAAATGGCGGACGCCGCCGGCTTTGCTACGGTCGACGTGCAAAACGAGGCAAAAACCGAGCATTTCGCCAATTTCAAGACCCTGCTCCGCGCCGTCAAGGCGATCGGCGCCAACCAGCTCGGCGCCGACCGCCGTCCCGGCCTGATGAGCCGTGCCGCCTTCCAGCGCGCCGAAGCAGCCGCCGAACAACTGCGCACGCCGGCCGGCCTGCCGCTGACCTACGACGTGATCACCCTTTATGCCCGAAAATGAGCGCCCGCCAATGAGTTCCGCCTATTTCCTGACCGGCACCGATACCGAAATCGGCAAGACCTTCATTACCTGCGCCCTGCTCCAGCGCGCCCGGCTCGCTGGCCTGAAAGCCGCCGGCCTCAAGCCGATTGCCGCCGGCACCGATGCCGCCGGACTGAACGATGACGTCGAGGCCATCCGCGCCGCCGGTAATGTCGAGCTGCCGCGTGAAATCGTCAATCCGTATTGTTTCGGCCCGGCCATCGCGCCGCACATCGCGGCCGCCGAGGCAGGAATCGCCATCGAGTTCGGGCCAATCACGGCCGCCTGCGAGCAGGCCCGGCAACAGACCGATCTGCTCATCGTCGAAGGCGTCGGCGGTTTTTGCGTTCCGCTCGGGGTCGACCGCAGCACCGCCGATCTGGCGGTAGCCCTCGGCCTGCCGGTGATCCTGGTTGTCGGCCTGCGCCTCGGCTGCATCAACCATGCGCTGCTGACAGCGGAGGCCATTGCTGCCCGCGGCCTCAGGCTGGCTGGCTGGGTCGCCAACCGCATCGATCCGGCGATGGCGCGCTACGACGAAAACCGGCAAACACTGGAAGCCCTGCTGCCGGCGCCGCTGCTCGGCGTCGTGCCGCACCGGCCGAACGGCGACAGCAGCGGCGCTGCCGCTTTCCTGCGTTTACCCGGCTAATACCCCGGCCACTTCGCGCAGCCGCTGCTGGAGGCCGATGACGGCATCACCAAGCGCCGCCACTTCACCCAGCCGCGCCTGATGCTCGATTTCCGCCGCTTCGGCAGCGCCGGCATCGTCCGAAAACGTGGCCAGCAAGCCCTTGATGGTATGCGCTTCGCGGCGCAACGCCGCAGCGTCACCCTGTGCGAAAGCCGCCGCGATGGCGGTGCAGTTGTTCTCGACGTCCTGGACATACATGTCGACCATCATCGCGTAAATCTCTTCGTCACCGCCCAGTCGATCGAGAATCAACCCGCGGTCCAGCACAAAAGCTCCAGCCATATTTCTTCTTTCCTTATTCGGTCCCGGCGGCACCAAGCGCCATCGCCGATCATGTTCAAATCTGCGGTACTTCGACGTCGCTGAAGCGCTGGCGAATTTCCAGCACCTCGTCCCAGGCGGCCAGAAAGGCCTCAATGCACAGCGGATCGAAATGGCTGCCTCGTCCGTCCACGAGGAACTGGCGGGCATCCTCCATCGACCATGCCTGCTTGTATGGCCGTTCCGAGGTCAGGGCGTCGAAAACATCGGCGACGGCGACGATCCGCCCGAACAGCGGAATATCGCCGCCCGCCAGGCCGTGCGGATAGCCCGTCCCGTCGTATCTCTCGTGATGCGAAATCGCCACTTCGGCACCGACCCGCATGATCTCGGAATGGCTGTCCTTGAGCAGCTCGTAGCCGATCCGCGCATGCCCTTTCATGACCTCGAACTCTTCCGGCGTCAGCCGGCCCGGCTTGAGCAGGATGTGGTCGGGAATGCCGATCTTGCCAACATCGTGCATCGGCGCCACTTCGAGAATCAGGTTCTGCTGGCCCGGGCTGAGCGCCATCTCCCGGGCGATGATCTGCGAGTAATGCGCCATGCGCTGGATATGGGCGCCGGTTTCCGGATCGCGGAATTCGGCGGCGCGCGAAATGCGGAAAATCAGTTCCTTCTCGCGCTCGCGAATTTCCTCGGTTCTTTCGTCGACCAGCGCCATCAGATGTTCGGCACGATCGGCCAGAAACTTCTGTCCGGTGCGCAGCGCCAGCATGTTGCGGACACGGGCCGAGAACTCGATGCGGTCGATCGGCTTGGTCAGGAAATCGTTGGCGCCGCCGAGCAAGGCGTCGTAACGGACATCCTTCTGGTCGTTGGCAGTGATCATCAGCACCGGAATTTCATTGTGCCCGTCCAGCGCCCGGAAGGCGCTGATGAATCTCAGACCGTCCATGTCCGGCATCATGTAGTCGACGATGACCAGATCCGGCACGTTGCTGCGGCACCACGCCAGCGCCTTCACCGGATTGTCGAAAAGAACCGGGCCGCAGTCGCCGAGCTTGAGGACCAGCGCCTTGATCAGGGTCAGGTTGATCTCGCTGTCATCGATGATCAGGACGTTGTGCATAGGGCCTTCGTGCTTGCGGGTCAGAGGTTTTCGGCAGTATATAATGCCCCGCCATGAAACTACTCTTCGACCTCTTCCCCGTCATCCTCTTTTTTGCCAGCTTCAAATACTCGGAAAAGAATCCCGAACTCGCCGCCAGCTGGGTCGGCACACTGCTTGGCTCGGCGGTCGACGTCAAGGTGGCGCCGATCCTGCTGGCCACAGTCGTGGTCATCGTCGCCACCGTCGCCCAGATCATCTGGGTGCATTTCCGGCACGGCAAGGTGGACAAGATGCTCTGGGTCAGCCTCGGACTCGTCGTCGTTTTCGGCGGACTGACCCTGGCCTTCCAGAACGAAGCCTTCATCAAGTGGAAGCCGACCATCCTCTACTGGGTATTCGCCGGCAGCATGGCGTTCAGCGCCCTGGTCCTCAAGAAAAACCCGATCAAGGCCATGCTCGGCGAGCAGATGAAACTGCCCGAGCCGATCTGGGGCAAGGTCAACCTGTCATGGATCGCCTTTTTCACATTCATGGGGGCGCTCAATCTGATCGTCGCCTTCAATTTCCCGACCGACATCTGGGTCAATTTCAAACTGTTCGGCGGCATGGGTCTGATGCTCGTTTTCGTGCTCGGTCAGGGCCTGCTGCTGTCCAAATACGTTGAGGAAGACAAGTAATGCTCTACGTCATCATCGGTGAAGACCGGGCCGGCACGCTAGCCCAACGCCTTGCCGCCCGCGCCGCCCATCTCGAACGCCTGCAGGCCCTGCAGGACGAGGCCCGACTGGTCGTCGCCGGCCCCTGTCCGGCCATCGACTCGCCCGATCCCGGCCCGGCCGGCTTCACCGGCAGCGTCATCGTCGCCGAGTTCGCCTCGCTCGCCGTCGCCCAGGCCTGGGCGGATGCCGATCCCTACATCGCGGCCGGGGTTTACGAAAAAGTCACCGTCAAGCCCTTCAAGCAGGTGTTGCCGGCGTGAGCGTCGAAACCATCGAGCTGCTGCGCCAGCGGCTGGCTGTACTGGAACCGGACGCCCTGACCATTCACGACGATTCCCAGCGGCATGCCGGCCATGCCGGCGCCCGGGACGGCGGCCACTACGAAGTCACCATAATCGCCCGCGCCTTTGCCGGAAAAAACACCGTTGCCCGTCATCGCATGATTTATGATGCTGCCGGTGACCTGATGCGCGGCCGGATTCATGCGCTCAGCATTCGCGCCGAAGCCCCCGGCGACGTATAATTTTCTGTTATTCCCTCCACCCAAGGATAGATAAATGCTCAAACTCTCTCGCCTGGCCGCCCTGCTTGTCGCCGGCGCCATTGTTTCCGCCCCGATTTTCGCCGCCGACAAGGGCAAGGCCGTTGCCACCGTCAATGGCCAGCCGATTTCCCAGGGCGTCTACGACGCCTTCGTCGCCGAGCAAAAGGCCCAGGGCAACGCCGACTCTCCTGAACTGCAAAGCGCCGTCAAGGAAGAGCTGATCCGCCGCGAAGTCATCGCCCAGGAAGCCAAGAAGAAGGGCCTGGACAAGAACGCCAACATCCAGGGCCAGATCGAACTCGCCAAGCAGGCCGTGTTGATCCGCGCCTACCTGTCCGACTATGTCAAGGCCCATCCGATCAGCGAAGCCCAACTCAAGGCCGAATACGAACTGATCAAGAACAACCTCGGCAGCACCGAATACAAGGCCCGCCACGTGCTGGTCGAAAAGGAAGAAGACGCCAAGGCGATCATCGCCAAGCTCGACAAGGGCGAGAAGTTCGCCGACCTGGCCAAGCAATCGAAGGACCCCGGCTCCAAGGACAAGGGCGGCGAACTCGGCTGGAGCTCGCCGAACGCCTACGTCAAGCCGTTCGGCGAGGCACTGGGCAAGCTGAAGAAGGGCGAATACACCAAGGTGCCGGTGCACTCCGATTTCGGCTACCACGTGATCCAGCTCGACGATTCCCGTCCGATGACCCCGCCGCCGTTCGACCAGGTCAAGCCGCAACTGCAACAGCGCGCCGGCCAGCAACAGGTCGAGAATCTGGTCAAGGAACTGCGCAACAAGGCCAAGGTCAACTAAACCCTGCCTCAGCATGCGAAAATGCCACCGCAGGGTGGACCCAATGCCCACCCTGCGGTGGGCATTTTCTTTGAGGGGACGCGCGTGTTCAACAACCTGAAAAAGCTGTTTGGCAAAAAGGCCGGCCAAACAGAGGCCTCGAGCGCCGTCACCATCGTCAGCCCGCCGCCGCAAGCCGAGCCGGCCATGACCTCGGCCTTCCTTCGCCGGGAAGCCGTTTTTGACCGTGACAACCGCCTTTCCGGCCACCTCTTTCATCTCCAGCAATCGAGCGTGCTGGCCGATGCCAGCGACGGCCACCAACGCGATTTCGACCAGATCCTGCTCGACACCCTGAATGCCAGCCCCGATGCCTGGAATACCAGCCAGACATTCATCCCGCTCAGTTCATCCAGTCTCGACCTGCCTGCGGTCGACCGCCTGAAAACGGCAAATATCGTCCTGCTCATCCAGCTGGCCCCCGACGCCGACGGCGACCGGGTCTGCGAAATGATCGGGCAGCTGCACCAGCGCGGCCTGCAGGTCGGTGTTTTCCGCCAGCCCCGGCATCGCGCCTTCGCCAAGGTCATCCAGCAGGTCGATTACGCCGCTGTCGATGTCGGTGGCAACGAAGCCAACGCGATCCGCGATTTTTCCGCCGCCGTCCGCGCCGGCGAGCGAAGCCGCCCGGTCCGCCTGTTGGCCTGCAATGTCGAAACCTTCGACGACCATCTTTTCTGCCACCAGTGGTACTTCGACAACTTTCATGGCAAGTTCGCCGAATCGGCCCCAAGCCTCTACCAGGAACAAACCGGCGACCCGCACAAGGCGCAATTGCTCAATCTGATGCGCCTAGTCCAGGGCGATGCCGAAACCGCCGAGATCGCCGAGGCGCTGAAGCTCGATCCGCTCCTCAGTTTCCGCATCCTGCGCTACCTCAATTCTCCGGCGCTCGGCCTGAGCCATCGCATCGAATCGCTCGCTCAGGCACTGGTCCTGCTTGGCCGCCAACGTCTGACCCGCTGGCTGGCCGTCCTCCTCTTTTCCGTGCGCGAACCGCAGTTTGGCGACTGGCTGCTGGTCGAGAACGCACTGACGCGTGGCCGGCTGATGGAATCGCTCGGTGAGCAGATGATGCCCGGCCAATCGAATGACCCGCTATTCCTGACCGGCATCTTCTCCTGCCTCGATCGCCTGCTGCGCCGCCCGCTGGCCGAAACGTTGAACGACCTGCCGATCGCCGACGAAATCCGCCAGGCGCTGCTCGAGCGCCGCGGCCCCTACGCGCCGCTGCTTGCCGTGGCCGAAGCCAGCGAGGATTTCGATTTGCCGCGCATGCAAAGCACGGCCCTGGCCGCCGGTGTCGATCCGCACACCGTCAATCGCGCCCTGCTCGCCGCCACCGCCTGGGCCAGCGAAGTGACCGAGTACTGGGAATAGTGCTCATCAGCAAAAATTGATGCAGGTCGAGGCGGAAACCCCTCCCTGATGGCTTAATTCCGGTCCAATGACCGTTCGTTTCTTCCTCGCCTTGTTCTGCCTGGGCCTCTCGCTCAGCGCCGACGCCGATCAATCCCTGCAAGCCTGGCTCGACACCGCCCTGCCGGGCAGCGTCTTGCGGCTGCCGCCCGGCACCTATCGCGGCCCAGCCGTACTCAACAAGCCCCTGACGCTGGAGGGCAACGGCAAGGTGATCATCGATGGTGGCGGCAAAGGCACCGTACTGACCATCAAGGCCGATCATGTGACGATCCGCGGCCTGATACTGCGCAACAGCGGCGACTCGCACGACGCCATCGACAGCGGCATCATGGTCAGCGAAGGCAAGGAACTGCTGATCGAAAACAACCGCATCGAGGACGTGCTGTTCGGCATCGCGCTGCACCGGACAAACGACAGCGTGGTGCGCCGCAACCGCATCCGCTCGCGGCCCGTCGACTCGGCCGAGCGCGGTGACGGTCTGCGCCTCTGGTACAGCACCGGCAATCGCATCGAAGACAACGACATCGCCCAGATCCGCGACGTTACGGTCAGCAATTCGCCACACAACCGTTACACCGGCAATACCATCCGCGACAGTCGGCGTGCCTTCAATTTCCTGTTCTCGCACCGCAGCCTGATCGAGCGCAACCGTCTGGAGAAAAATTCTACCGGCATCATCGCCCTGAATTCCGATGGCCTGATCATCCGCAACAACCGCATCCTGCACGCCATGGACGCCTCCGGCGCCGGCATCGCGCTCAAGGAAACCTCGGCGGCCCTGGTCCAGGGCAACGAGATCGTTCATTGCGCCCACGGGATCATGGCCGACTCACCGATGAACCCGCTCAACCGCATCGTCTTCGTCGACAACCTGATCGCCCACAACGTCACCGGCATCTACTTCTATGGCGCCAAGGGCGGTCACATCGCCATCAACAACAGCTTCCGCAGCAACCTGTGGCCGGTCACCATCATCGGCGACGGCGACCCGATGAACGACACCTGGTGGGGCAACAGCT
>CAMLHL010000060.1 GCA_946479855.1 uncultured Pseudomonadota bacterium | reverse complement strand
ATTATTCAGTAAGGAGCCATGGCAGGCGACTTTCTCTCTCAGGACGAGGTCGACGCCCTTCTCAAGGGGGTCACCGGCGAAGCCGACGAACCTGAAGAGAGTGACGGCGAAGGTGGTGGTGTCCGTGCCTACAATATTGGCACGCAGGAACGCATCGTCCGTGGACGAATGCCAACCCTGGAGTTGGTCAATGAACGATTTGCGCGCTATCTGCGCATTGGGCTTTTCAACTACATGCACAGAAATGCGGAGATTTCCGTTGGGCCGATCCGTGTGCAAAAATATAGCGAATTCATTCGCAATCTGGTTGTTCCAACCAATCTGAATCTGGTGGTCGCCAAACCCTTGCGGGGCACGGCCTTATTTGTCTTTGATCCCAATCTGGTATTTCTGGTCGTAGACAACATGTTTGGCGGTGACGGGCGCTTCCATACCCGGGTCGAAGGACGCGACTTCACGCCTACCGAACAGCGCATCATCCAGGGGTTGCTGAATGTCGTATTTACTGAATACAGCAAATCCTGGAAACCGGTTTACGCCATCAATTTCGAATACATCCGCTCCGAGATGAATTCACAGTTTGCCAATATCGCCACGCCCTCAGAAATCGTGGTGTCGACAACCTTCACATTGGAGTTTGGCGGAGCGACGGCTGACATGCATATTTGCTTTCCCTATTCGATGCTTGAGCCGATCCGCGATCTGCTTTACAGCACAATGCAGAGCGATCAACTATCATCGGACAAGCGCTGGATTGGCACTTTGCGCAAGCAGTTACAAGGTGCAGAAGTTGAAATCGTTGCTCAGCTCGGCTCAGGGAAAATTACACTTGGACAGATATTGAAGCTGAAAGTGGGCGATGTAATTCCACTGCATATTCCGGAGAAAATCGAAGCGATGGTCGACAGCGTTCCCCTGATGGAATGCACCTACGGCCAACAGAGTGGTCAATATGCACTGAAGGTTGAGCGTTTTATCGCTGCCACCACTGAAATAGCACACGCCGAGCCTGCACCCGGAGAAAAAAATGGCTGATGAAATGGAAAACATCGAGAACAATGCGGCTGATGAAGCTCAAATCAGCGAGGATGATTGGGCAGCAGCGATGGCCGAGCAAGCGATCACCGAGCCTTCGGTGGCACAATCAGCCCAACCGGCGGATATCTTTCCATCATTCGGGGGCAATGCTGGTAATGCCGGCATGATGAATGAGCTCGACATGATTCTGGATATTCCTGTCCAGATCACTGTTGAACTTGGCCGCACAAAAATCACCATCAAAAACCTGCTGCAACTGGCCCATGGTTCGGTGGTTGAACTGGATGCAATGGCCGGCGAACCGATGGATGTCATGGTCAACGGAACCTTGATTGCCCAAGGCGAAGTTGTCGTGGTCAACGACAAATTCGGCATTCGTTTGACCGACATCATCACGCCCTCCGAGCGAATGCGCAAACTCAATCGCTAACGCCTCGCACGGTTTGCATTAAGATATCGGCCTGATATCTACGCACCCAGGGCCCGTCTTGCTACGCTTCATTCTGCTGTTCATTCCGTTTGCTGTACACGCCGCCGAATCAGTGCCAACGGGTATTTCAACCGGGACCTATGTGCAGGCAGCCTTGGCCTTGGCCTTCATTGTCAGTCTTCTGGCCGGAACGACCTGGCTGGCGCGTAAAGTATCCGGCGGTAAAGGGTTTGGGCAAAGCGGCCTGAAGATTGTAGGAGGCGTTGCCCTCGGCCCTCGCGAGAGAATTGTCCTGCTGGAAATCGGTAACGAATGGCTGGTGATTGGTATTGTCCCAGGACAAATTCGGACCCTGCACCGCCTGGAAAAAGGCTCGCTGCCAAATGGCCCACTGACCACACCTACCGACAAGCCTTTTACGCAATGGTTGAGTACCATTGCTGAACGACGTAGCCATGAATAAACACTGGGCGGTTTTGCTCGCTCTCCTGCTCCCTTTCGGGATAGCGCTTGCGCAAACAAGTACGGGTGGATTGCCCGCCATCACCAGCACGCCGGCCTCCGGCGGGGGAACGACTTACTCGCTGACGATCCAGACGCTGTTGCTGATGACAGCGCTGACTTTCATTCCCGCAATCGCGCTGATGATGACCGGCTTTACGCGAATCGTTATTGTGCTTTCGCTGTTGCGACATGCCATGGGAACGCAGACAGCGCCTCCGAATCAGGTCGTGATCGGCTTGTCACTCTTTCTTACTTTCTTTGTCATGAGCCCGGTTCTCGAGAAGGTCTATACGGAAGCCTACGTTCCGCTCTCTGAAAATCGGATCAACATCATGCAAGCGGCAGACCGGGCAGCCATTCCGATGCGCGACTTCATGCTCAAACAGACGCGTGAGTCAGATCTGGCACTATTTGCCGGCATCGCAAAGGTCGACAAGATTGAAAAACCGGAAGATACCCCGCTCCGTATTCTGGTTCCCGCTTTCGTAATCAGCGAATTGAAAACCGCCTTCCAAATTGGTTTCATTATTTTCATTCCCTTTCTCGTTATCGACATGGTGGTCGCCAGCATGTTGATGTCGATGGGGATGATGATGATGTCGCCGGTCATGGTCGCCTTGCCGTTCAAGCTCATGTTATTCGTTCTGGTCGATGGCTGGCATTTGGTCATTGGCTCGCTGGTGCAAAGCTTCACGCCATGACGCCCGGCACCGTCATGGAAATTGGCCGGCAGGCCATTGAGGTCACATTGCTGATTTCCGCCCCCATGCTGATCACTGCGCTGGTTGTCGGCTTAATCATCAGTATCTTTCAGGCCGCCACGCAGATAAACGAATCCACCTTGCAGTTCGTACCCAAACTGGTGGCCATGTTTGTCGTCTTGCTTCTGACAGGCCCATGGATGCTCCAATACATGATCGATTACATCCAGCGCCTCTTTGGCAGCATCCCCCAATTGATCGGCTAGCATGTTCAGCATTGAATCCGCTCAGATTGATGCGTGGATTGCCGCCTTCATTTTTCCTTTGACACGTATTCTTGCGTTTATCGCCACCGCACCGCTCTGGAGCAGTGCTGGCGTTCCCCGACGCACCCGGCTGATTCTGGCCATTGCCATCGCAGTCGCCATTACGCCAAGCCTGCCCCCGATGCCGGTCGTTCAGCCCGCCTCGCTAACCGGACTATGGATCATGGTGCTGCAGATGTTGATCGGCATCGGCATGGGTTTCGCCGCAAAAATCGTTTTTACCGCATTTGACCTGGCCGGCGAATTTATTGGCGCCCAAATGGGGCTGGGTTTCGCAACCTTCTACGATCCGTTGAACTCGTCACAAACACCGGTGATTTCGGAATTTATCAACTTGATAGCCTTGCTGCTGTTTTTGTCCATGAATGGTCATTTGCTATATCTGGCCACGCTAGCGCAAAGTTTCTCGGCGATACCTGTCAGTGCCACGTCGCTTGCATCTGGTTCATGGCTAAATTTGGCAGAATTGGGAGGCAAAATATTTTCAGCCGGCTTGTTATTGGCGCTCCCTATCGTTGTTGCACTAATGATCACCAATATCGCCCTCGCCGTACTGACGCGCGCAGCCCCGCAACTGAACATCTTTGCGCTTGGCTTTCCCTTGACGTTGATCGGGGGTTTTTTTGGACTGGCGGTCAGCCTGAACTATCTGTCGGCGCCGTTACAATCGATTTTTGAATTGGGGATGAGTGCGATGCTGGGCTTTGCCCTACCGGGGAAATAGGCCCGCTCGCCTATTTAGTTTTGCAGGAAAGAATCTGCTTGCTGGCGTTGCACCAAGCGGACAACCCCCTCGGCAACGCGGCGAGCACCAATCGTTTGCGAATCGATGCCTTCGGTGTACTCGATAATCTGATAGCTGCCAAAACCTTGTTCGTACTGCAACTGGCTAGCTCGGCGCTTGAGTATCTGGATGGATTCTCCGGCACCACCGGTGTGATAGCGTTTCATTTTCATGGAAAAACGATAGGTCTCATCGTTCAAACGAGACTCTTCGATTTCCCAGTTTGGTGCCAGCGGGTCATAGACGAGGTAAATCGCTGCAGCCACCACTGCTGCTCCCGCCAGATTGGCCAGAGATATCGAGGTATTTGCCGCCAACTGGATCGACTTGTTCGGGATAATCGACGAAGATCCCGATGAACCAGTCGAACTGCAACCGCTTACCAGGATCAGCGCAGCAATAAAAAATATCCTGATTCTCATAGGATGCTGAACAGGCTGAGCTGACTGATTTGTTTGAAAGACAATTGAGCGGCCTCAAGCTGCATTTTTTTCTGGGAAACATCCGTGATGGCTTGCGTGTAATCGAGATCCTGCAAGGAAGAAATCGAGGTCGCATACTGGAGTTTCAAATCCTCGCCAGAGGCACCAAGAGAATCAAGCTCCTTCAGGTTCGACCCTACGGTCGACCGAACTTTATTGACGTTTTCCAACGCCTGATCGATGTCACTCAAGCTCTCGGCGATTCGATTGGAGAATTCCGTCGAGGTATAGGCGCCACCAATGCCCGTACGCATCGTATTGATCGCATTGCGCAAGCTGGTGAAAATGCTTTGGTTTGTACTCGGTGTAATGGTAAATGCATCACCGTTGGCCGGTTGGCCACTCACCACGACCGTCGCACCAAAATCTGCAGGCGTTGCGGTTTGCGTATCTTCCAGTTTGATGGCCTGCCCGGCCGTATAGGGCTGAACTGCTGTATAGGCTGTTGTACCCGTGGAATCAAAAAGTTGATAAGTCGTTGTGCTACCAGATACTGAAAACTTGATTTGAATCCCGGAGTGATTGGCAATAGCCGACGACCATTTCACCGGATCGGAAACAGAACCGGGGTCGATCACACCTGATCCGGTATTGACCGGGGCGCCGGTGGCCGTTGTCGCCGCCGATGTCACAAAACGACCATTCCCGTTTCGTACCGACTCGAACAACGCTCTTCCTGAAACATTGGTGGCCATCTGGCGGGAAACACCGACTTGCAACAAACGCTGACCATCGTCGCCGAGATAGTTCACGCCGGTCGTAGTCTCACTAAAAGGCTTGACTGCGCCTTGATAGCCGGAAAACAGATAGTTTCCCTCACCATCCTGCGAATTGGCGATACCCAGCAATTCCGAAAAGCGCGCCTCAAGCTGCGTGGTAATGTAGGACCGATCGCTATTTTGCAGGGTGGTGCTGCCCGCCTGGACAAGATTGTCACGAACGCTCTGCAGCAAGTCATTCACTGAGCTCACTTGTGACTCGACAATATTCAGCTTGCCTTGAGCATCGCTCTGGTTTTTCAAGAACTGTTCTGTAACGGCTGATGATTGCGAGAGGACCAAAACCTGTGCGGAAGCGATTGGATCATCCTCCGGTGTCAAAACCTTACGCCCGGTGGATAACTGGTTCTGCAACTTGAAGAGATCAAACTGGTTGCCACTGATCCCGCGAGCGCCCGAGTCGAAAATCTGAGAGGTACTTATTCGCATGGCGTACTCCGTTACCCAATTTGCAGAATCGTGTCGAACAGGGTTTTGCCAATCTCAAGCAACTTCGACGATGCCTGATAAGCCTGTTGAAAACGGATCATGTTGGCCGCCTCTTCGTCCAGATTGACGCCAGACAGTGAATCACGAGCCGCCTGAGCCTGATCGAGCACGGCTTGCTGGGCCGTTCCCGTTATTTTCAACTCACGTGTCTTGATCCCATTGCCGGCAACCAGTTCGGCGTAGGCTCCCTGAAAAGTGGCAGAAGCGCCAGCCATCGTACTTTTGGTCTGTAGCTGCCCCAAGGCGAGCGCATTTCGACCATCGGCCGTGCCTGCCGAATTCAATGAAAGCTTAAAGGTATCGCCATCGTTAGGCTGGCCGCTCAGCGTAAAACTCATGCCGGCCACCGAGATGGTCATCCCTTGCGTGTAGGCAACGGGAGGGGAAACCGGTGCGCCTTCGGCCATGCCTGGCAACTTGATAGTGAGCTTGTCGCTGGCAGCCAATCCGGTAAAGCTGAGTTGGGTTGGCGAAGCCGAGTTATAGGTAACGGTAATATCGTTCGCCCGGAGCAAACTCACATTGAATCCCGGGACCGATGTACCGGCTGAAATGGCCCCGGTTCCCTTATTTGTGCTCGTCGCACTCGTGCGGAATGCGACTCCGGCGGCAACCGTTCTGGAGTCAGACAAAATCACGGGATTGACTGAGATGTTTTGCGCGGCATTGCGGGTCGGCTGAATAAGGAAGCTGTCACCTACGTTGGCTGCACCGCTACCGACCGATAGTCCAAACCCTTCGGTTTTTTGCACTGTCGCTGTCAGATTTGCCAGCGTATCCGCTGACCATGCCTTGTTATCGGACAATCGGTTCAACGTATAGAGATCAACGTTAGACGCGTTCTTGCCGGCGTAAGTCAGCCGATAATCGCTCGTGGTCAGGTTTGTATAAAAATTGCCGTTGCTCACCTCCGGCCCGTAGGGAGGCGGGTTGGTCAACTGCGCCGAAACGACAAGATTGCCGGTATTGTGGCTATTGGGACTGACCGATGGGGTCAAATTCGCCACGTCAAAAAAATCGGCATTGAACGCAGCGCCATCACCTTTGGCATTACCCAGCAAATCCATCCCCAGCGCATGCTGGGCATTGAATGTCAGCGCCACGGAGGCAGCAACCCGCCCCAATTCATTGCTGACCTTATCAAGGGTCTCATTGCGGAAAGAAACCAGCCCCCCCAATTCACCGCCGGAAATGAGTTGCTCGGGCAATTCCATCGAATTTCCAAGCATCGTTTCCACACCCACCGCGATACGTGAAGGATCGCCGCTGGCAGCAAGGGCTGTCATCGTCATAGTCTGGTTCCCAACGACCAATTGCTGCCCCGACCCGATAAAAACGTTGAAGGAGCCATCGCTATTGGTATTGGTGGACACCTTGATCAATTTATTGAGTTCGTTAATCAGGTTATCGCGTTGATCCAGCAAGTCGTTTGCCGGTTGGCCGTAGGACGACTCGGAAACAATAATGCGCTGATTCAAATCTGCAATTTGCCCGGCATAGGCATTGATGCTCTTCACCGCATCCTGAATCTTGCCGTTAACCTCGTCAGACAGTTCATCCAGGCGGGAATCCAGCGACTGGAAGCGATTCACCAAGGTCGTTGCCGACGAAATCATCAATTCGCGCGCCGACAACAGCGAGGGATTAGACGCCACCTGCTGAACGCCGCTAAAAAATTCCTGCAAGGCGGGAGTGAGGCCAGCGGTTGGATCGGCCAGCAAATTGTCGATCTGCTTGATTTCGCCATAATAGGCGTCAACACCGCTCAAGGTCGACTGAGCAGAGCTTACCTGGCCGGTCAGATAGCGGTCGTACATGCGCTCGATAGTCTGTACATGGACGCCTTGGCCGATCGACCCGGAACCAGTATTCACTGCGATATTGGTGGCCAGTACCGCACGCTGGCGGCTATAACCCGGCGTACTGGCATTGGTGACGTTATGCTCCGTCGCCAGCAAATTCAACTGGGCCGCAGCGATACCACTCACGCCGATACTGTAAATTCCTGTGCTCATCATTCACCTCATTGAGGTTAACGACCAGTTAACCTCAAAGTTTAGGAAAATCAACCAATCAGTGCTTGCCGCATAGTTGGGCCATTGATGATGCGCGACAGCTTGTCTGCGTACATCGGATCGGTGGCATAGCCCGCCTGCTGCAAACGTTTCGCAAACTCCGTGCCATCCTGCGAGCCAATTACCGCGCTGTAGCGTGAATTGTTGCGCAATAGACTGGCGTAATCTTGGAAACCTTCTTCATACGAACGGTAAGCGCGGAAGCGCTCAAGCACTTGCCGGGGCTGGCCATCGGTGTACTCAGTCGTCATTGCATCCACGGTCTGACCGGTCCAGTTCTTGCCCGCCTTGATGCCGAACAGGTTGTGGCTGCTGGAACCGTCGGCCCGCTTGATCTCGCTCTTGCCCCAGCCACTTTCCAGTGCTGAATGCCCCACCAGAAATTGGGGCGGAATGCCGGTTGACCGTGAGGCCTCAACGGCATGCGGCCAGACACGTTCGACAAACTCTTTCGAGGTGGCCGGCGCTTCCGTTGTGTTATTTACCGGGCGATTTACATCCAGCTTCTGGTAGGCCCCTGAGCTCGGCAGGCTGCTCATAACCGCCTGATATTGGAGGTGACGTGCATCAGATGCGGCAAGCGGCAATGTGCCGCCGGCAGGGTTTGCCGCACCGCTCGAAGCCGCCTCCCCCTGGGCTGCTCCGACTGATCGCCCCAATTGCTGCTCAATCAATCTTGCAAAACCGACGCCCTTTCCGCTGCTCGCCATATTCTGGGCCATCTGCTGGTCAAGCAGCGAGGTGTAGAAACGTGACTGGTCGCTGTTGAGCATGCCGTCTTGCGGTACGGTATCACGCATGCTTTTGAGCACCTGTTGAAGGAACAGGGTTTCGAACTGCTGTGCAGCCGCCTTCAGGCCTTCCTGCGGATTCTTGGCCAACTCGCTACGCAAATCCTGTGCAGACTTGACGTCAAATGCAGCCCGGTTCGGCTGATTCTGAATCTGAATCGACATATCGGGCGTTAGATGATTTCGAGTTCGGCGCGCAGGGCACCTGCGGCCTTCATCGCCTGCAGGATGGCCAGCAAGTCCATGGGATTGGCGCCCAGAGCATTAAGCGCCTTAACCACATCGGCAAGATTGGCACCGGCTTTTACGTTCATCAGGCTGCCGTTATCCTGTTTGACCTGGATATCCGCTCCCTGCCCGAATTGCGGCTGAGCGCCTTCAACCACCACGGAAAGGTTGCCATGGGCAACCGCACAGGACTCCAGCGTCACTTTCTGATTCATGACCACCGAGCCGGTCCGCGGATTGACGATGACTTTCGCCATGCCCGCCACCGGTTGGACATCGAGATTATCGATGCGCCCAAGAAAAGCGACGCGAGCATCCGCATCCTCCGGAACACGAACCGAAATACGCCGGCCATCGATAGCCTGCGCCGTACCCGGCCCGGCAGTTTTGTTGATTGCATCCACCAATTTCTGGGCAGTGCCGTAATCGGTAGCGCCCAATTCGTAATAAACGATACCGCCCTGCCCGACCGAAGTCGGCACGGCGCGTTCCACCGTTGCACCACCGGGGATTCGGCCGGCGGAAAGATGGTTGACCGTTACTTTGGAGCCCCCGGAGGAGGCGCCAGCCCCACCTACCAGCACGTTACCTTGGGCCATTGCATAAACCTGACCGTCAGCGCCCTTCAACTGCGTCATTAACAAAGTTCCGCCTCGCAGGCTCTTGGCATTGCCCATCGACGAGACCGTGACATCGATCGGCTGCCCCGGCCGCGAATACGCGGGGAGATTGGCCGTAATCATGACGGCTGCGACGTTTTTCAACTGCAGCTTCTGGGCTTGCTCCGGCGTCAGATTGAGTCCCATCTGCGACAACATGTTGCCGATGGCTTGCGTCGTGAATGGTGTTTGCGTGGTTTGGTCACCCGTGTTGTCGAGGCCGACGACGAGGCCGTAACCAATCAACTGGTTGTTGCGCACCCCCTGAATACTGGCCAGATCCTTGATGCGCTCGGCCAGCACCGGCTGGCTCCACAGCGGGAGGATGCAGGCGGCCAGAATTGCCGTCTGCCGGAACAGTTTGCCGCTTTTCGTCTTCATGGTGCGCCTCCGCGAGAATTCCCCTAGAACGGCATCACATTAAGGAAGAAGCGTGCCAGCCAGCCCATGACCTGACCGTCGCTAACCTGGCCGGAGGATTTGTATTCGATCCGGGCATCGGCAATCTTCGAGGATTCGACGATATTGTAGGCATCCACATAGCTGGGATTGACGACGCCCGAGATGCGGACGAATTCTTGCTCACTCCCGATTGCTACCTGCTTTTCTCCGGAAACCAGCAAATTGCCGTTGCTCATGACATCGATTACGGTCACCGTCATGTTGCCGGTGAAGACGTTGTTGTTGGCCGCCTCCCCCTTGCCGCTGAAGGCATTGGCACTTTTTGCGTTGAGATCGAGACCGACCAGGCCTTTGCCCGGCAAGCCGTTCAGACTGGAGACTGAAGCAGTCGCGCTGTTCGATTTATCCAGCTTGTTGTTGGATTTTGTCGATGCCGTCGTGCTTTCGGTGATCTTGACGGTAATCGTGTCACCGACATAACGCGCCCGGCGATCTTCGAACAAGGGCCGGCTGTTGGCCGCCTGGAAAATGGCGCCATTGCCGGCCGGCAAGTCAAAACGCGGTGATGGACGGGCGGTCATTGGCTGATGGACATTGGTCGGCGGCACCGTCGCGCATCCTGTGGTCAACAGGAAAAAAAGCATAAAAACCAATTTCATGGCTTCACCTCACAATTGCGTCAGCCGACCCAGCATGGCATCCGAAGTGGAAATCACCTTGGAATTCAGCTCGTAGGCGCGCTGGGTCTGGATCATGGTGACCAATTCCTCCGCCACATTGACGTTGGAGGTTTCGACGTACCCTTGATTCACCGTGCCGGCGCCGTTGGTTCCCGGGGTATTCGGCGTTGGCGTGCCACTGGCCGCAGTTTCGAGAAAGAGGTTCTGGCCGATGCTTTGCAGGCCAGCCGGATTGATGAAGGTCGCCAGCTGAATGCTGCCGATTTGGGTCGCAGCGGCAGTACCGGGCTGGGTCACGGAAACCGTGCCATCCGAAGCGATGCTGACCGACAAGGCCGTCGCCGGAATGGTGATGTTGGGCTGCAGCGGATAGCCCTCCGAGGTGACAATCTGCCCCTGATTGTCCTTCTGGAAGGAGCCGTCCCGGGTATAGGCGGTCGTCCCGTCCGGCAACAGAATCTGGAAAAAACCGCTTCCCTGCGCGGCGAGGTCGAGCGCGTTATCGGTCTTTTGTAAATTGCCTTGGGTAAAAACGTGTGCGGTCGCTACCGGCCGGACACCGGTACCCAGCTGCAGGCCGGTTGGCAGTTGCGTCTGTTGCGAGGACTGAGCACCGGGCTGGCGGAGGTTCTGGTAAAGCAGATCCTCGAAGACGGCACGTGAGCGCTTGAAACCATTAGTGCTGACATTGGCCAGGTTGTTGGAAATGACATCAAGCTGGGTCTGTTGGGCATCCAGGCCAGTACGGGCAATCCACAGGGAACGAATCATGATTCAGGTCCTATCAGGCACTCAGGGAGAGCAGTTGATCCGCGCGCTGGGCGTTGGTATCGGCTGTCTGTAACATCTTTATCTGCATTTCGAACTGACGGGAGAGGCTGATCAGATTGACCATCGCATCCGTCACATTGACGTTGCTGCCTTCCAGGGTGCCGGATGTCAATTTCACATTCTGATCGCCCGGCGCCGGTTGGTTGTCGCGCATGCGGAACAAGCCATCGGCGCCGCGCACCATATCGGCCTCAGGTGGATTGACCATCTTGATGCGGCCAAGCGCATTGACATTGTTCGGCGTGCCGAACTTGGGGATGACCGAAACCGTACCGTCTGGCGCGATCTCGATATTGTTGTCGGGCGGGATATTGATCGGGCCACCGTCACCCGCCACCGTCAGGCCGCTCTTTGTTTGCAGCAGGCCGGTGACATCGACATCCAGGCTGCCGGCCCGGGTATAGGCTTCGCTGCCATCCGGCATCTGGACGGCGATCCAGCCCTTGCCGTTCACCGCCACATCCAGATTACGCCCGGTAAACATCAACGGGCCTTCGTCCATCACATCGCTGACCGAAGCATCGACCACGAACGAACGCGTCGGCATCCCCTCGCCCAGCACAGGCACGGCCCGGAAACGGTGCTCCTGTGCCTTGAAGCCGATGGTGCTGGCATTGGCAAGGTTGTTCGCGGTACCGGCCTGCTGCATGAACACATGCTTGGCGCCGGTCATTGCGGTGTAGATCAGACGATCCATGTCAGCGACTCAGCCAGTCAATTAACGGAGGTTGACCAAGGTCTGCATGATCTGGTCCTGCGTCTTGATCGACTGTGCATTGGCCTGGTAGTTGCGCTGCTGGGTGATCAGGTTAACCAGTTCAGCCGTCAGATCCACATTGGACTCCTCGACGGTCGACGAGGTCAAAACGCCCAAATTCGAAGTATTGGGCGCGCCAACCAAGGCCGGGCCGGAAGTCGAAGTTTCGCTCCACTGATTGTTGCCCAGTGCCTGCAAACCATTGGGGTCGGTAAAGTTGGCCAGGACGACCTGGCCCTGGGCGAAGGTCTGGCCATTGCTGTAACGCCCTTGCACAATCCCATCCGCCCCAACCGAGAGGCCAACAAGGTGGCCGGCGGCGTAACCATCCTGCTCCAGACGATTGGTCCCAAAGGCGCTGCCGAACTGGGTGGTCCCGGTAAAGTCGATCGCATAGGTCTGCGGCGATAGTGAGCCGTTACCCAGTGGTTGGCCGCTGCTCTTCATGACATTCAGCATGTCCACGGTCACCGTGATCGGGCCGGATGTCAGTTTGCCGTAGGCATCGAACTTGAGCAGACCGATCGGACCTTGGCCTGCAGTCGTTTGCGTCGGCGACGACACATTCTGATTGGTCGTACCATCCACATTCGAGTAAACCGCCCATTCGCCGGCATTGGCTGTCTTGCGGAAATAGAAGGTCTGGGTGTGCGCGTTACCCAGCGTGTCGTAAATGGACAGTGCCGTCGAGTAATTGTAGCTCAGCGGGTCCGGTGCAAAAGCCGTGGTTCCGCCAGCCGCGACGCCATCGTTCAAAGTGGCGGTCGGCATCGTTTTGCGGGAGTCAAGATTCAAGCCGGCCTTGATGCCGTTAAAAGTGCTGCTGGAATTCATCCCGGTTGCCTGGGGCGATAGGTCCGATGCGGAAATCACTATCGGCGACGGCGTGGAAGGGATCACGATCCCCGACTTGGCGGCATAGCCGGTCAGCTTCATGCCCTGATCGTTGATCACGTAACCGTTTTTATCGAGATGGAACTGGCCGTTACGGGTATAGGTCACCGCCCCGTTCTGATCCATGCGGAAGAAACCGGCGCCGTTGATCGAAATATCCAGCGGGTTGCTGGTCGAGGTAATGTTGCCTTGGGTAAATTGCTGCTGGATCGCCGCCAGATTGACACCAATACCAATCTGGCTCGAACCGGCACCGGCCAGCGAAGAGGCATAGACATCGCCAAAGTGGGCAACGGAAGACTTGTAGCCAACGGTACTGGCGTTGGCGATATTGTTGCTGGTCGCATCAATTGCCTTGGAAGCGCCATTCAAACCACTCAATGCTTGCTGGAATGCCATTTTCTAAACCCTCACAGAATTTGTTGGACGTCCTTGAAGGCGACATCACCAAGCGCCCCAAGATCAAGAACGAAGCCCGTACCGCTTCTAGCAACAGCAGAAACCGTGCCAATTTTCATTGCCGTCGCGGTGACTGCGCTGCTGCCTGCAGTAGCATCGACGGTGAAGGTGTAATTCCCATCGGCCAGCGTATTGCCACTCGCATCCTTGCCATCCCACGAGAAATAGAAGCTGCCGGCCTCCTTGGCGCCCAGGTTTTCGGTCTGCACGACCTTGCCGGTCGAATCCTTGATATTCAGCGTCACCGAATCTGCAGCACTGGCGAGCAAGGCGCCGCCATAAGCGCTGCCATTGGCAAGCGGCAATGCGTTGCCGGCTACCATGACATTTTTGCCGATGAGGCCTGCCGCCTGGACCCCCTGAGCCTCGTTATAACCTGACAAAAGGTCAGCCAGGGTGGCGTTGAGCTTCTCGATGCCATTGACGGTATTCAACTGGGCCAGTTGCGTCGTCACCTGCGCGTTATCGAGCGGATTGAGCGGATCCTGATTCTTGATCTGCGTCATCAACAGGGTCAGAAAACGGTTTTCCGTGCTCGCCGTCGTGCTGGTGGACGAGGAAGTGCCGCTGCTACCGTTGATCGAAGCAAAGATATCCGCGGCGCTCGTCGAGGAAGTATTGGTTACGCTAGCCATGCTCATCTCCAGTCAGTTAGCCCTGCCCGATCTGCAAGGTGCGCAGCATCATGGTCTTGGCGGTGTTCATCACTTCGACGTTCGTTTGATAGGAACGCGAAGCCGAAATCATGTTGGTCATTTCCTCGACCACATTCACATTGGGAAAGGCCACATAGCCCTTTTCGTCAGCGGCCGGATTCTTCGGGTCGTAAACCAGGCGCGGCGGCGAGGCATCTTCAACGACTTGCCGAACACGAACCCCTTTCGATATCTCGCCAGCCCCGCCCATCGGCGTTGCCTCGAATACGACCTGCTTAGAGCGATATGGCTTGCCATCCGACGAAATCACGCTGTCAGCATTGGCCAGATTGGAAGCCACGGTGTTAAGACGCATCGACTGCGCCGTCATCGCACTAGAAGAAACCTGAAAGACGTTAAAGAGGCTCATCCATGACTCCTTAGCCGGATGTAGTCGACAAGGCGCTGCGCACACCCTTGAATTTTTCGCTGATCAGCTGGGTAAGAATCTGATATTGCAGGGCATTCTCGGCAATCTGGCTACGCTCGACATCCATGTCCACTGTATTTCCATCCACCGCTGACTGGGTTTCCTTCCGAAACTGAATTTCGGTCGGGTTGCCGGTCGCGCTCCCCGTAATATGCCCAGCCGCCGTTCGCGCCAACGCAACCCCATTTGTGCGCCCGGCCAAGGCATTCTGCATCGCCGATTCAAAGCTGAAATCCCTTGCCTTGTAGTTGGGTGTATCGGCGTTGGCGATGTTGGAGGCCAGCATTTGATGACGCTGAGTGCGCAGATTCATCGCCTGACTGAGTACCGCTAGGTGTTGATCGAGACTTGCCATCATTCGCTCCAAATAACTCGCCACCTCTGTGCACAATCCATGCCATGGCTTTTTTCATAAAACCCCAGGCAATCCGGCAATCGTCTCGGCAAACTTTGCCGGAATTCTCCCCATGACTGTTCCTCTGAGGCAAAATGTACGGATGTCGATCCGAATTGCCCTGTTGCTCGTCCTGCTTGTTTTTTCCACCCTGCTCAAGGCCGCTGAAACCGACGTCGTCATCGATACCGCCGAACGCCATATCCGCCTGCAAACTCAGGGCATTCCCGGTAAAGTGCAGATCAGCATGGGAAAACTCGACGTCAGCCGACTGCCGGCATGTACGGCGCTCGAAGCCTTTTCACCGCCAGGTACACGCTTGAGCGGCAAGACCCACGTCGGAGTGCGCTGCCTCGGCCCGAACGTCTGGAGTGTCCTGGTTCCGGTTCAAATATCCATCACCGGCAACTACATCACCACGACGCGCCCGTTGGTCGCCGGGCAGCCCATCACGGCGACCGATATCGCCCTTGTTACCGGCGACCTTTCGACGCTGCCTACCGGAGTGATTTCCGATCCTCAGGCAGCCATTGGTAAAACACTGCGTAACTCGATCGGTACCGGACAACCCTTGCGCAGCGATCAACTCCTCGCGCCACTCGTCATTCGCCAGGGGCAGACAGTGCGAGTCATCTCGACAGGCCCGGGTTTTGCTGTCAGTTCAGAAGGCAGGGCCATGAACAATGCGGCGGAAGGCCAGTTGGCACAGATCAGGATGAATTCCGGGCAAACCGTCAGCGGCATTGCTAAAGCCGATGGTAGTGTGGAAATTTCGTTTTAAGCTAAAGTTCAGGCTGGAGCGGTCGTTATTAAGATCGAGTAAAAAGTTTTGGGAAGATCACCATGAAGATCGACAGTAATTTCAAACCAGCCGCCGCAGGCGTAACCAGCAAACCTGCGCCGGCCCAGACAGCAACGCCCGTCGCCGCCCAGGAGGCCGTTAGCCTTAGCCAGGTTGCCGGCAGTTTGCAGACAAGCGAAAAGCCGCCGGTCAATACCGCACGTATCCAGGAAATCAAGCAGGCCATTTCGGAAGGTCGTTTCAAGATCAACCCGGAAGCGATTGCCGATCGTCTGATTGAATCGGCTCGTGATCTGCTTAACAGCAGCGGCAAGCGTCAGGCCTGATGCCCGAGATTTCCGGAATCATTGGACGGGAAATCGAGCTGATTTCCCAATTCATCACGGTATTGAGCGAAGAGCAGGAATACCTGAAGCAGGGGAATGCAGCAGCGCTCCCTGCGATCAGTGCGACCAAGGGTACCTTAGTCGCACAATTGAACGCCCTCGAAGGCGAGCGCATGGCGGCAATCGGACTACCCGGCAAGCCGAGCACGCGGTCCGCCATGGAGAACTGGCTGGCACAACGGACCAGTGACACAAAAATATCGGTCGACTGGCAAAAACTGCTCATTCTGGCCGGTGAGGCCAAGACCCTGCACGAATTGAATGGCCGGTTGATTGCCATGCATCTTAAAAACACCAACGAGCTTCTCGGCATTCTGACCCAGCCTGCCGACAAACCGGCTCTCTATGGCGCCAGCGGTCAGAGCTTACCCGCCACCGGCAGCCGCATCGTCGATTCGGCCTGAACAAGCGTCCCCTTATTGCCCGGATCGACGAGATTCCTTGAGTTCGGTCGGCTCCTCCGGTCGATTTGAATCTATCAGAATACTGACCCGGCGATTTCGTGCCCGACCTTCAGGTGTCGTGTTGGTTTCCAGCGGTCGTGTTTCACCATAGCCAATCGCCGTCAGACGTTCGGCTCCAACCCCTCCCTCATTGAACAGACGCAGCACGGTAGTCGCCCGCATGGCCGAAAGCTCCCAGTTAGATGGGAACTGTGGCGTCGAAATCGGCACGTTGTCGGTATGACCCTCGATCGTGATTGGAAAATCAGACGCTGCCAAGACTTGGGCGATGGCCAACATCGCACTGATTGATGCCGGCTGCAGCCGCGATTGTCCGGCCGGAAACAGAATGCTGTCGTTGATTTCGATGGTCACCCCGCGACTAGTCTCAAGCAATCTGACCTTTCCCTGAGCAACGAGGGGTTGCAATGCTTTCATGATGTCGCTGGCGACATTTTTCATTTTCTGCCGCTGCTCGAATTTCTTATCTTCAACCTTCCGCGGTTCTGGCAACTTTTCCGGTTTGGCAATCGGTTTCACCGCTAGCAGGGGCGCTCCCTGCAGCACCGCGATAGGTTGTCCGCCCGGCTCGCCAGTGACATTCTTGAAAGCGTTAGTCAGCGAATTAGAGAGTACCTTGTACTTACCCTCATTGACCGAGGAAATGGCATACATCACGACAAAGAATGCAAACAGCAGCG
>CAMLHL010000059.1 GCA_946479855.1 uncultured Pseudomonadota bacterium | reverse complement strand
GAAATGACAGGCGATGTCTCCAGATTGTTCCGTCATCAACGAAATATCGGGGACTCCGACCGCTTCGCGACCAAGACTTCGGTCCACTGCCCCACTGGGTAAAAGTCAGACCAGGCTGAGCAGCCCGAGTACGGCGCCGAAGCCGATGAACCACAACGGATGCAGTTTCAAGCGCAGATTGGCGACGACCGTCGCGGCAACTAGCAGCCAGGTCGCCCAAGCGAAAGCAGCGGCCTGCGCGATCAGCGTGGCGCCGGAAAAAATCAGGCCGACAGCCAGCGGGGCCACGCCGATGCTGATCGCCTTTTGCCAGCGCTGGCCGGAGAAACTTTCCCAGCGGTCGATCAGCAGGTAGATCAGGATGCTCATCGGCAGGCACATGGCGAGTGTCGTAGCCAGCGCACCGGGCAGGCCGGCGACCTCCCAGCCGATCAGTGTGACGACCAGTACGTTCGGCCCCGGCGCGGCCTGGGCAATGGCGTAGAGATGCGTGAAGGCGGTGTCGTCGAGCCAGTGGTAGTTATCGACAACCACACGATGCATTTCCGGCAGCAGGGCCGTGGCGCCGCCGAATGCCACACAGGAAAGCAGGGCGAATTCGAGGAAAAGCGCGATGACGATCATTTCCGGCCCAGTTTCCAGTAAGCCACGCCGCCGGACAACAATAAACCGACCACCATGACGATGGGCATCGGCCAGCGCAGCGCGGCAATGGCCGCGACGGTCAACACCGTGAAAGGCAGGAAAAGCGGCTTGTTCTTGATCGCCAGACCCATTCGCCAGGCCATGGCGAACAGCAAACCGACGCCAACCGCAGCGATGCCGCGCAACATGCTCTGCGCCAGCGGCAGACTACCGTAGCGGTCATAGAACAGGGCCAGCAACAAGACGATGGCAAATGGCCCGGCGAGCAGTCCGAGCGGGGCAACGACGGCGCCTGGCAGCCCCTGGTAACGCTTGCCGACCACCACCGCCAAGTTGATCACATTCGGCCCGGGCAGGAACTGGCAAAGACCGAGCTGGGCATTGAATTCGTCGGCCGTCATCCAGCGGCGCTCGTCGACCAGCATTCGCCGGGCAAAAGGCAACACGCCCCCGAAACCGGACAGGCCAACCGAGGAAAACCCCAAAAAAAGCGCCCGGAGGTCCGGGCGGCTTTGTTGTCGTTCGCTGGCTACGGTCAACGTCGTTTCCGGATCAATTTTCGAGACGGAACTCGGCCGACTTGGCGTGGGCCGGCAGTCCTTCACCATGTGCCAGTGTCGAGGCGATGCGGCCCAGCGTCTGGGCGCCGGCTTTCGAGACCTTGATCAGGCTGGTCCGCTTCTGGAAATCATAGACGCCGAGCGGCGACGAGAAGCGGGCGCTGCCGGAGGTCGGCAGCACGTGGTTCGGACCGGCGCAGTAATCGCCAAGGGACTCGGAGGTGTAGTGGCCGATGAAGATGGCGCCGGCATGGTGAATTTTCTCGACCCAGGGATCGGGATCGGCCAAGGCCAGCTCAAGATGCTCTGGCGCGACGCGGTTGGCGATGGCACAGGCTTCTTCAAGGTCGCGTACGAGAATCAGCGCCCCGCGATTGGTCAGCGAGGTTTCGATCACTTCGCGACGCGGCATGGTCGGCAGCAGCTTGTCTATGCTGGCCTGGACGCGGTCGATGTAGGCGGCATCGGTGCAAATGAGGATCGATTGCGCCAGCTCGTCGTGTTCGGCCTGCGAGAAAAGATCCATCGCCACCCAGTCCGGATCGCTGCTGCCATCGGCAACAACGAGGATCTCCGAGGGGCCGGCCACCATGTCGATGCCGACGATGCCGAACACCCGGCGCTTGGCACAGGCGACATAGGCATTGCCAGGACCGACGATCTTGTCCACCTGCGGCACGCTCTGCGTGCCATAGGCCAGCGCGCCAACCGCCTGCGCCCCGCCGATGGCAAACACGCGATCGACGCCGGCCAGACAAGCTGCCGCCAGGACCAGCGCGTTGTGCTCGCCGCCCGGCGTCGGGACGACCATGATCAGTTCCTTGACGCCGGCGACCTTGGCCGGAATCGCATTCATCAGCACCGACGACGGGTAAGCCGCCTTGCCGCCCGGCACATAGAGGCCGACGCGGTCGAGCGGGGTGATCATCTGGCCGAGCAGGGTGCCGTCGGCTTCGGTATAGGACCAGCCGTCCAGCCGCTGTTTCTCGTGATAGACGCGCACGCGCTGCGCCGCCGCTTCCAGCGCCAGGCGTTGATCAGCGGGCAGACTGTCGAGCGCCTTCTGCATCTCGGCCTTGGACAGCTCCAGGTCAGCCATGCTGCCGGCGCTCAGCCGGTCGAAGCGATTGCTGTATTCAACGACGGCAGCGTCGCCGCGCGTCTTGACGTCGGCCAGGATACCGATGACCGTGCGTTCGATGCCCTCATCCTGCGCCGCCTCGAAAGCCAGCAGCGCATCCATTTTTGCCTTGAAATCGGCGTCGACCGTAGCAAGGCGCTTGATCGCGACAGTCATGCTATTTCTCCACCGCCTGTGCGAAGGCGTCGATGATCGGTTGCAGGGTTTCGCGCTTGACCTTCAGCGAGGCCTGGTTGACCACCAGGCGCGACGAAATATCCATGATGTGCTCGCAGGCGACCAGCTTGTTGGCCTTCAGCGTGCCGCCGGTCGACACCAGGTCGACAATCGCATCGGCCAGGCCGGCCAGCGGCGCCAGTTCCATCGAGCCGTAGAGCTTGATCAGGTCGATATGGACCCCCTTGGCGGCAAAATGCTCACGCGCCGTTTTGGTGTACTTGCTCGCCACCTTCAGGCGATTGCCCTGTCGCACGGCACGGGCGTAATCAAAGCCTTCGGGAATGGCGACCATCATCCGGCACTTGGCAATCTTCAGGTCGAGCGGCGCGTAGAGGCCTTCGCCACCATGCTCGATCAGCACATCCTTGCCGGCCACGCCGAGGTCGGCGGCGCCGTACTGAACGTAGGTTGGAACGTCAGTGGCGCGAACGATGACGACGCGGACATCCGGATTGTTGGTCTCGATGATCAGCTTGCGGGAAGTTTCCGGGTTTTCGGTCGGCACGATGCCGGCTGCGGCAAGCAGCGGCAGGGTTTCATCGAAAATGCGGCCCTTGGAGAGTGCGATGGTGATGCCGGTCACGGTTTTTCTCGTGGCAAAAAGATGATTTTACCGCAAAGCCGGAAAACAGCCGGGCAGAAAAGCAAAAAGCCCGGCAAGCCGGGCTTTCTTGATACAGGCGAATCCGCGGACTTATTCAGCCGGGCGGATGTTGGCAGCCTGCTTGCCCTTCGGGCCATTGACGACGTCGAAGGTCACCTTCTGGTTTTCGGCCAGGGTCTTGAAACCGTTGCCTTGAATTGCAGAGAAGTGAGCGAAGAGGTCTTCACCACCTTCAGCCGGGGAGATGAAACCGAAACCCTTGGAGTCGTTGAACCACTTAACGGTACCGTTTGCCATTTTTTGCTTCCTTGGAAAAGTTTGACGGGCTTACGCCCAAAAAATACGAGAATCAAGACCGAGGAACTGACAAACCGAATATCGGCGCAGGAACAAAACACTGCCTGGAAATCCCGAGCCACGAGTATGGGCCAGCTTTTCAATTACGCCAAGCACTATTTGCATCTTTCTACAGCCAATCTCAAAAAAAAACCGAATTCAAGGCCGAAGCGGCACCCGGTCAATGAACGCGCCGAACCGATGCCCCCAGGCGGGCCAGCTTTTCTTCTATCCGCTCGTAGCCGCGATCCAGATGATAAATACGGTCGATCACCGTCTCGCCCTGCGCCACCAGCGCGGCAATCACCAGCGAGGCCGAAGCACGCAGGTCGGTCGCCATCACCGCGGCTCCTTCGAGACGATCGACGCCGCGGACGATGGCATTGTTGCCCTCGATCTGGATGTTGGCGCCAAGACGCATCAGTTCGTTGACGTGCATGAAGCGGTTTTCGAAAATCGTTTCGCGAATGGTCGCCACGCCGTCGGCCACGCAGTTGATAGCCATGAATTGCGCCTGCATGTCGGTCGGAAAGGCAGGATACGGCGCGGTCCGCAGGCTGACCGCCTGCAGGCGCTTCGGCGCGACGAGACGGATGGCGTCGCGTTCGACGGTGATGTCGCAACCGGCGTCCATCAGCTTGTCAACCACGGTATCGAGATAGGCCGCCGAGGTTTTCAGCAGACGGATATCACCGCCGGTAATCGCCGCTGCGCACAGGTAGGTACCGGTCTCGATGCGGTCCGGCATGATGGCGTGCGTCGCGCCGTGTAGTTTGTCGACCCCCTGAATGCGGATGACGTCAGTGCCAGCACCGGAAATGCGGGCCCCCATCGAAACCAGGCAGTTGGCCAGATCGACCACCTCCGGCTCGCGTGCGGCATTTTCGATGATGGTTTCGCCCTCGGCCAGACAGGCGGCCATCATCAGGTTCTCGGTACCGGTCACGGTGACCATGTCGGTGCAGATCCGGGCGCCCTTGAGACGGGTTGCCTTGGCATGCACGTAACCCTGTTCGACCTTAACCTCCGCCCCCATCGCCTGCAGCCCCTTGATGTGCTGGTCGACCGGCCGCGCGCCGATGGCGCAGCCGCCAGGCAGCGACACCCGCGCCTCGCCGCCGCGGGCGACCAGCGGGCCGAGCACGAGAATCGACGCGCGCATGGTCTTGACCATCTCGTAGGAGGCGACCGGGTTGTTCAGGCCGCCGCCGTTGAGCACCAAGCCATCAACGCCGTCCATCGTCACACCGACCCCCATGTCGCCCAGCAGGCGCAGCATCGTCGAAATGTCGTTCAAATGTGGCACGTTGGTGAAATGCACCGGCTCGGCAGTCAGCAACGAGGCGCAAAGAATCGGCAAGGCAGCATTCTTGGCGCCCGATATGGCTACTTCACCCGAGAGTACGCGGCCTCCCTCAATCAACAACTTATCCACGCTGCGCGCTCCATTCTTCCGGGGTCAGGGTTTTGAAGGAAAGGGCATGCAACTCCCCGGTATCCAGCTTTTCCTTCAAGGTTTGATAGACGCGCTGCTGTCGCTGCACGCGGCTCTTGCCGACGAATTCATCGCTCACCACGATTGCCTCGAAATGCTGCCCATCGCCGTTGAGCGACAGGTATTCGCAGGCCATGCCGGCGAGAATGAGTTGCTTGATCTGTTCGGGATGCATCATGTTCAGCCTCTTAGCTTCCAGCCCCGCTTCAGCAGGCTCAGTGTCAATACGGACACGGCGGCGAAGCAGGCTACGACGACGACCAGACTCGTTTCGGGCGCCACATCGGAAACCCCGAAAAAGCCGTAGCGAAAGCCGTCGATCATGTAAAAAACAGGATTGTAATGCGATACCCGCTGCCAGAACGGGGGCAATGTGTAAATCGAGTAGAAGACGCCGGACAACATGGTCAGCGGCATGATCAGGAAATTCTGGAAGGCGGCCAGCTGGTCGAATTTCTCGGACCAGATGCCGGCAATCATGCCGAGCGCCCCGAACAAGGCGCCACCCAGCACGGCAAAAACCAGTATCCACAGTGGCGCCACGACCCGCAGTTCGGCAAACCAGAGGGTCGCCAGCAACACCCCGACCCCCACCAGCAGGCCACGCACCATCGCCGCCAGGACATAGGCGGCAAAAAAGGCGCCGTAGGGAATCGGCGGCAACAGCACGAAAACGATGGAGCCGGTAATCTTGGCCTGAATCAGGCTCGACGATGAATTGGCAAAGGCATTCTGCAGCACCTGCATCATCACCAGGCCGGGAATCAGAAAGCTGGTGTAGCGCACGCCATGCACCAGCACATGCTCGTCGAGCACATGGCCGAAGATCAGCAGGTAAAGCAGCGCGGTCAGTACCGGCGCGGCAACCGTCTGAAAGCTGACCTTCCAGAAGCGCAGGAATTCCTTCTCGAACAGGGTCAGGAAACCGATCACTGGTTCATTGTCCGCACAAAAACGTCTTCCAGCGTGCCGCCGGGATGCGTCGCCATCAGGTTGGCCGTCGTATCAAGCGCAACGATGCGCCCCTGCTTCATCAGCGCGATGCGGCTGCACAGCGCCTCGGCCTCTTCGAGATAATGCGTGGTCAGGATGATCGTATGGCCCTCGCCGTTCAGGCGACGGATGAACTGCCACAACCCCTGCCGCAATTCGACATCGACCCCGGCCGTCGGCTCGTCGAGCACAATGACCGGCGGCTTGTGCACCAGCGCCTGGGCGACCAGCACGCGACGCTTCATGCCGCCCGACAAACGGCGCATATTGACGTTGGCCTTGCTCGTCAGATCGAGGTTTTCAAGGATTTCGTCGATCCAGTCGTCGTTGTTGCGGATGCCGAAATAACCGGACTGGATCCGCAAGGTTTCGCGCACATTAAAAAAAGGATCAAAAACCAGTTCCTGCGGCACGACCCCAAGTCGGCGACGCGCCTCGCGGAAATCGCCGACCACATCGTAGCCAAGTACGCTGAGCGTTCCCGAATCCGGCCGGATCAACCCGGCCAGCGACGAAATTAGCGTCGTCTTGCCGGCACCATTCGGGCCGAGCAGGCCGAAGAACTCGCCCTGCTCGATATCGAGCGACACCCCGGCCAGCGCTTGCAGCGAACCAAAATGCTTGACGACATCGACGATGGAAACGGCAGGAACCATGGTGTGCCCTTCAGGCCAGGGGCAGCAGTTCGGTCACGCCGTAGAGTTCGGCCAGTGCCTGGACCCCCGTCGGAATATGGGCAAATTTGATGGTCGACCGTAGCGCCTCGGCCGCCCGCAGCCAGCCAAGCATGACGGCAATGGCCGACGAATCAGCTTCCGTCACTGCCGAAAAATCGAACACCTGTTCGCCGGGCTGCAAAGCAGCACGGCCTGCTTCGAGCAGGCCGCGCGCATTGGCCATGGTCAGGGGCACCTTGACCAGCAGGCGCCCCGCTGCAATTTCGATCATTTCTTCTGATTGGCTTCCAGGGATTTGTTCTTGGCAGCGATCATGGCAATCAGGCCATCAATGCCGCCATTGCGCACCTCCTGGCCGAACTGGTCACGGTAATTGGTGACCAGGCTGATCCCGGCAACCACGACATCGTAAACCTTCCAGCTGGCATCCTGCTTTTCCAGACTGTAATCGAGCTGCACCGGCTTCCCGCCCGGCTGATGAACTTCGGTCCGGACCAGGACATCGACATCGCTCTCCGCCATCTTGAACGGCTTGTAAACGACCTTCTGGTTCTTGTAGCCGGTCAGGGCATTGGAATAGGTCCGCACGAGCAGGGTCTTGAACTCGGCCGTCAGCTGCTGCTGCTGCTGCGGACTGGCCTTGCGCCAATCCTTGCCCAGCGCCAGTGCGGTCATGTGGGTAAAGTTGAAGTTCGGCAGGACCTTCTTGTCGACCAGTTCGATGACCTTGTGGGTATCGCCATTCTGAATATCCTTGTCCTTGCGGATGATTTCCAGAACATCATCGGTGACACGCTGCACCAGCGCATCAGGGGCCTCTTGGGCAAATGCGGCACCAGCTAAAAAACAGGCGAAAAACAGGGTGAATAGCTTTTGCATCATGGAATTGTCAAACATCAATCATCCAGCCGCGGCGGACGGCCATCGAAAATCTGGTTACGGCGACGCTGCAGGTAGGCATCGCGAATATAGGCGTATTTATCGAGCGCCCCTTCCTCGACTACCTTGTCGGCCGGCAACAGGCTGGCACGCACATCGACGAAGCGCACGGCCACCATGCTGTTACGCACCGGCACGTCAGTGACGCGCCATACCGGATCGGCGAAGGAATCCACGCCCCAGCCCGCAGTATCGCGCACATTGCGCGGGCCGATGACCGGCCAGAACAGATAGCCGCCACCATCGACGCCCCAGACCGCCAGTGTCTGCCCGAAATCCTCGTCATGCTTTTCCAGGCCGAGTTCGCTGGCCACGTCGAAAAGGCCGAAGATGCCGACAGTCGAATTGATCAGCAGGCGGCCGAGATCGATACCGGCATCGCCCATCTTGCCCTGCAGGGCGCTATTGAGGCCGATCCAGAGATCGCCGACGTTGCCGAAAAAATTGCCGACGCCGGCCTTGACCGGTAGCGGCGCGACATTGTCGTACACCTGGGCGACCGGCTTGGCGGCGTATTTGTCGATGACTTCATTAACTGCAAACATCGAACGATTGAATGTCTCATAGGGATCGTGCGGATTCTCTTCAGCCAGCGCATGGCCGGCAAGCGCTATCACCACCAGCCCGGTCACAGCCCAGCGGCATCCCGTCTGCACTCCAGATAAGCCGAGACTTTTCGTCATTTCTTGTCCTGTCCGTCCGCTGCCTTGCTAAACAAAAACTGGCTGATTAATTTTTCAAGAACGACCGCCGATTGAGTCTTGGCAATCGTATCCCCCGCCTGCAACATCTTTTCTTCACCACCGACGTCGAACCCGACGTACTGCTCACCGAGCAGCCCCGCCGTATAGATCGACGCGAACGTATCCTTCGGGAAGTGGTAGCGACCATCGATCGTCATGCTGACCACGGCCTCATAGGTTGCCGGATCGAACCTGATGTCGGCCACCCGGCCGACCACCACACCGGCACTTTTCACCGGGCCACGTACCTTCAGGCCACCAATGTTATCAAACTTGGCCTGCAGCACGTAGGTCTCGGACAAGTGCGCCGACGAAAGGTTGCCAACCTTGAGGGCCAGAAACAACAGTGCTGCGATGCCGATGGCCACGAAAAAGCCGACCCAGAGGTCGAGTACGGTACGGTTCATGAAGTTCCCCGAAACATGAACGAAGTCAGAACGAAATCCAGAGCGAGTATCGCCAGCGCCGAGGTCACAACGGTGCGCGTAATCGCCCGCGACACCCCCTCGGCGGTCGGTACGGAATCGTAGCCTTCGAAAACGGCGATCAGCGATACCGCGATGCCAAAAACAAAACTCTTGATGACGCCATTCCAGACGTCATAGCGCCAATCGACGCCAGCCTGCATCTGCGACCAGAACGCCCCGTCGTCGACGCCGATGAATACAACACCGATCAGCCAGCCACCCAGGACCCCCATCGCGGAAAAAAGCGCGGCGAGCAGCGGCATCGAAATGACGCCCCCCCAGAAGCGCGGCGCGACGACCCGGGCGATCGGGTTGACCGCCATCATATCCATCGCCTTCAACTGCTCGGTCGCCTTCATCAGGCCGATTTCAGCCGTCACCGAGGACCCCGCCCGGGAAGCAAAGAGCAGTCCGGCCACCACCGGCCCCAACTCGCGGGTCAGCGACAAGGCAACCAGAATGCCCAGCGCCTCGGTCGAGCCGTAGCGCTGCAGCGTCTCGTAACCCTGCAGGCCAAGCACCAGGCCGACAAACAGCCCGGATACCAGGATGATCAGCAACGACAGGACACCGCTGAAATAAATTTCGCGTAGCGTCAGAGGCAGACGCCGGAAGGACGATCCCGAATGCATCAGCACCGCCCAGAAGAAGCGGGTGGCGAAACCGAGCCGCCAGACGCGGTCGACCGTCGCATGCCCGAGCTTCCGGAGCGGATCGAGCCAGCTAGCCATGCGCCACCCCGCTCAGGAACTCCTGGCGTACCGACGGTGCCGGATAGTCGAAGTGCACCGGCCCCTCGACCTCGGCATAAACAAACTGATGGACGAACGGATCCTTCGAGGCGCGAATTTCGTCCGGCGTCCCTTGGGCAACGACCCGGCCGCCGTTCATGAAATAGATGTAATCGACAATGAGCAGCGACTCGTGGATATCGTGGGTGACCATGATCGAGGTCGCCCCCAGGGCATCGTTCAACTTGCGGATCATCTGGCCGATGACCCCCAGGGCGATCGGATCAAGACCGGTAAATGGCTCGTCGTACATCACCAGCATCGGGTCAAGCGCCAGCGCCCGCGCCAGCGCGACCCGCCGGGCCATGCCGCCGGACAATTCCCCCGGCATCAATTTGTGCGCACCGCGCAGCCCCACCGCTTCCAGCTTCATAAGCACCAGATCGCGGATCATTTCTTCCGACAGATCAGTGTGCTCGCGCATCGGAAAGGCGACGTTCTCGAAAACCGTCATGTCGGTAAACAAGGCGCCAAACTGGAACAGCATGCCCATCCGCCGCCGCAAGGCATATAGCTCGGTCTGCGACATCCCGCACACCTGGTGCTTTTCCAGGCGGACGCGACCGCCGGTCGGCCGCAACTGGCCACCGATGCAACGCAGCAGCGTGGTTTTTCCACAACCGGATCCTCCCATGATGGCGACCACCTTGCCGCGCGGAATCTTCATGTTGATCCCCTGCAGCACAGGCCTGTCGTCATAACCAAACTGGAGGTCCTCGATATCGACAAGGATGTCGTCGGACAAAGCGCATTTCCTGAAAAAAGTCGGCCGATTTTATCAGAATCGCCCGCCGTCGCCGGGAAACGACAAGGCTATAATCGAACAAATTTCACAAGGAATGCCGCGCACTTGCCATCCGCCAAGCCGCTTCTGCTCATTGTCGATGACGATTCGCTGATCAGCGAATCGCTCGCTTTTGCCTTCGCGCAGGAGTATGACGTTCTTACCAGCCATTCGCGCGCCGACGCCCTGGCTTTGCTGCGTCAACTCCGCTTGCCGCCGCAACTGGCGCTGATCGACCTCGGCCTGCCACCACTGCCGCATCGCCCTGATGAAGGGTTTGCGCTGATCGGCGACCTTCTGGCACGGGCGCCGGAAATGAAAATCCTCGTCCTCTCCGGCCAGAACGACGAAGACAATGCCCGCCATGCCCGCACTCTGGGCGCCGTCGAGTTTGTCGGCAAACCCTGCGATCCCGGCCGCCTGCGCGAACTTTTCCGGCAGGCTCTGCAGTTCAGCCCCCCTCCCGCTGCCCTGCCCGCCGACGGGCTGATTGGCGAAAGCCTGCCGATACAACGCCTCCGCTTGCAGCTCGGACAGTACGCCAACCTTGCCTTTCCGGTACTGATCGAAGGCGAGTCGGGCAGCGGCAAGGACATCGTCGCCAGTCACTATCTGCACCGCCTGACCGAACGCCGCGACAAACCCTTCCTGGCCTTGAACTGTGCGGCCATCTCCCCCAGCCTGCTCGAACCTACACTGTTCGGTTACGTCAAAGGCGCCTTTACCGGTGCAACGAATACCAAAACAGGTTATTTCGAAGACGCCGATGGAGGAACGCTGTTCCTCGACGAAATCGGCGAACTCCCCCCCGACCTGCAACCCAAATTGCTGCGCGTGCTGGAAAACGGAGAATACCAACGGGTGGGCGAGACCCAGACCCGGGTTTCAACCGCCCGCATCGTCGCCGCCACCAATCGCGACCTGCGCCAGGAAATACGGGCCGGGCGCTTCCGAGCAGATCTTTTTCACCGACTCTCAGTATTTACCGTCACCGTTCCGCCATTGCGCGAAACCGGCGACGATCGCCTGCTGCTGCTCGAACACTTCCGCCGCACCTACGCCGAGCAGGTGCGCGCCAGCCCTTTCCAGCTCGCCCCTGCTGCCCGCTCGCTATGGCTGGACTATGGCTTTCCCGGCAACGTGCGCGAACTGCGCAACATCGTCATTCGTCTGACCGCCCGCCATGCCGGGCAGAGCATTAGCGCCGAGCAATTGCGAGCCGAATTTGACTACCCGGACATCCCGCCGGACGCGCCGCCGGACGCGCCTCTCGTCACCGGCGACCTGGAAACTGTCAAAACAGCGGCGCGCCAGCACCTCGAAAAATCGCCCGGTATCAATCTGGATTCGACCCTTGAGCTGTGGCAACGCGGCTATATTGAAGCCGCCATCGAACTGAGCGCCGGCAACATGAGCCAGGCGGCACGCCGCCTTGGCCTCAACCGGACGACACTCTACAACCGCATGGAAAGCTGGAACCGTCGATGAGTCTGTACTTACAACACTTTGGACTGCGCGAACCGCCCTTCCGGATCACACCGCACACCGACTTTTTCTTTACCGGGGCCAATCGCGGCCCGACGCTGGATGCGCTGATCTATGCCATCACCCAGGACGAAGGCATAGTCAAAGTCACGGGCGAAGTTGGCAGCGGCAAGACCATGCTCTGCCGAATGCTGCTCGAACGCCTGCCGGACAATGTTGAAACCCTCTATCTGGCCAACCCATCCCTCTCCCGGCAGGAAATCGTCGGCGCCATCGCGGACGAACTCGGCGTTCCAACCGATGGCAAGGCTACCCACTCGCTGACCCGCGCCCTGCAGGATGCGCTGATCGAACGTTACGCCCAGGGCAAACGCGTGGTCCTGCTGATCGACGAGGCGCACGCCATGCCCGCCGAGTCGCTGGAAGAAATCCGGCTGCTCTCGAACCTGGAATCGAAAGCTGCCAAGCTGCTGCAGATTGCCCTCTTTGCCCAACCGGAACTGGATGAGCGCCTGGCCGCCACCGACATGCGCCAACTGCGCGAACGGATCACCCAGCACTTCAACCTGACTCCGCTCAAGAAGGACGACGTCGCCGCTTACCTGGAATTCCGTCTGCGTGCCGCCGGCTATCACGGCCCGAATCCCTTTACCGACGACGCCATCGAAATGGTGACCAGGATTTCCGAAGGGCTGTCGCGCCGCATCAATATTCTCGCCGACAAGGCGCTGCTCGCCGCCTATGCCAGTGGCCGCCACAAGATCGACTGCGGCGAAATCAGGATTGCCGCCCAGGACGCCCGTTTCTCGCCGCTGCAACCCAAAACCCCCTTCAACCTGCAATCGCTGGGATGGGGTATCGGCGGGGCCGTCATGGCCGCCCTGATCATCGGGCTTGCCGTCAACCTGGGCCCGCGCCCGGCGCCCAATACTCCGCTGGGCAGTGCTGCCGTTCCTCCACCCAAGCCGCCGCCAGCGCTGGCGGGCAAGCGCCTGCCGCCTCAGCCGGCAGCGGGGGAGACGGCTCCGCACAAAGAAATCCGCTTCGGCCCCCTGACCCGCCAACACCTTGCCCAGTACGAGGAATGGATCGCCAGCGCACCACGCAACCATTATTTCATCCAGCTACTGGCCGCCGATGCGATGCAAACCGGTCGGATCGAGGGTTTTCTGGCCCGGGCGATCGAAGCACTGGACCCCGCACAACTGCGTGCCTATCGTTCCAGCCTTTCCGGCAGCGATCGGGTCGGCGTGATTTTCGGCGATTACGAGACCCGGGAAGAAGCCGCCGCCGCCATGCTGGCCCTGCCGGAATCGATCAAGGCAGCCCAGCCATTTCCCCGACAAGTCAGCAAGTTGCACTGATCATCCGCGCCGGGGCCAAGCGCGCCGAGCTGCCGATTAACGTGCTAGCATCATATCGATCCTCTGATAACCGCCAAAACACCGCTCAAACAAGGCCAAACCGGATGAAAATCGGTTTCATAACTGCGACTGTCGCTTCTTTGTTGCTGGCCGCTTGTGCCGCCCCAACTCCACGCGAGCCATTGAAGGGCCACCTGAACGCGGAAAATTCGACACCGGCCACTGCCGGCGACATCCCGGCCCCGGTCCAGCAAACCCTGGCACTCCCCAAGCCCCAGGCCGCCCGCAAGGCCGAAACCTACAGCGTCGTCGTCAACAACGTTCCAGTTCGCGACCTGCTGTTTGCGCTGGCCCGTGATGCCAAGGTCAATGTGGACATCCACCCCGGCATCACCGGCAATGTTACCCTGAATGCCATTGACCAGACCCTGCCACAATTGCTGACCCGCATCGCCAAGCAGGTCGACATGCGCTTCGAACTGGACGGACCGAACCTCGCCGTCATGCCGGATTCGCCCTTCCTCAAGCACTACAAGGTCGACTACGTCAACATGGCACGTAATGTCACCGGCACCGTCTCGACCAATACCCAGATTGCCACCGGCACGCCAAGCGGCGGCGCGGCAGGCAGCGTGGCCGGCGGCGCCGCCGGCAACATTTCCAACACCCGGATCGACAACACCTCGCATAACCAGTTCTGGGAGTCGCTGGAAAAGAACATCAAGGATCTGCTGCGCGAAACCGACAAAATTCTGCCCGAAGGATCGAGCGAAACCGTCGTCGAGCAGACCAGCGCCCAAACCGCGACTGGCGCCGCTGCCCTGCCGCAGGGAGTTGGCCAGCGGGCCGTGCAGGCCGTCGCCAACGCCCTGCAAGCCAACCCTTCCCCAAATTCCGCCAGCCAGGTGGCCGGCAACTCGATCGTTCGCCGCAGCACCTTCCGCGAGGCCGCATCGGTCATCATGAATGCCGAAAGCGGCGTCATCACGGTTCGCGCCACCCAGCGCCAGCATGAACGGATTCAGGAGTTCCTCGACCGGGTGGTCAACTCGGCGCGACGCCAGGTGCTGATCGAAGCGACCATCGTCGAGGTAACGTTGAAGGATGGCTATCAGCAGGGGATTAACTGGACTCAACTGGCCAGTGGCGGCACGGTGAGCTTTGTTGGCAACGCACTGTCCAAGAATGCTGCCAACCTGACCTATACCAAAGGTGGCAATCCGGATGCGCTGATCACCCTGCTCGACACCTTCGGCACGACCAAGGTCCTCTCCAGCCCCCGCCTCTCGGTCCTGAACAACCAGACGGCGTTGCTGAAGGTGGTCGAAAATTATGTCTATTTCAGCGTCAAGGCCGATACGACGACAACCGCCAATGTCGGCACGAACACGGTCTACACGACTACGCCGCAATCCGTTTCGGTCGGCCTCGTCGTCAGTGTGACGCCGCAGATCAGCGACGGTGACGCGGTGACCCTGAATGTCCGTCCGACAATTACCAGCGTTGCCCGCGAAGTGCAGGACCCCAACCCAGACCTCAAGAAAAACGACATCAGCAACCTCGTTCCCGTCATCCGGACCCGCGAGATCGAATCGGTCATGCGCGTCGCCAGCGGCAATATCGCCATTCTCGGCGGCCTGATGGAAGACAAGGTGGACTACCAGACCCAGCGCGTACCGCTGCTCAGCCAGATTCCGCTGGCCGGCGAACTGGTCAACAACCGCAACAACGCAGCGCAAAAAACGGAACTGGTCATTTTCCTCCGCCCGGTCGTCGTCAAGGACGCCAGCCTCGACGGCGATTTTGCCGCCATGCGCGGCTTCCTGCCCGGCGAGAACTTCTTCCGCCAGCCGAATGAAGCCCAGCCCTTCAACGTCACCCCCGTTCGCTGAGGAACGCGCATGAGCTTGTTGATGGATGCCCTGAAGCGGGCGGAAACGAGCAAGCAGGAAGCCGCTCGCACCCACTCAGGCGCTCCCGAGGTGGCGGCCGGCGATCTGCTGAGCCTCGAACCGCTGGCCGGCGAGCCGGCGAAGGGCGCAGCCAATCCCCTGCCCGACCTCGCCACCCACCTCGATGCCGTCGACGCCGAACTGGCCAGTTCGGCGCGGCCGGCCGCAGCGCCGAGCCGGCCCTCGACCGCCGCGCCACCGGAGCAACGCGCGGCGGTGCGCAACGCCTTTGCCGCCAAGCTGAATAGCGCGCCGCCCTCACGACTGCCGCTCTGGGTGGCATTGGGCACACTCGGCATGGCCGGCATCACCATCGGCGGTTACGTCTGGTACCAGATGAACGCCCTCAACCGGAGCACGCTGACGGCACTCTCCCCGGCGTCTTCGTCGCCACCCGCCGCCCATCTTCCGGCACCGCCACCTCCGGCACCGCTTACCCCACCTGCGGTTTTTGCCCCTACCGGGCCGTCGACCGTGGGAGCCGCTCCCCCCTCCGGTGACCCATCACTGTTTGCCCAACGCCGGGAAGCCCCCCCCTACCGCGGAGCGACGGCCGATAGCGACAGGCCAGCCACAGCGCCGATTCATCTCACCCGCACCCGCCCGGAACTGGACGCCAATCTCGTCCGCGGCCACGCCGTACTGGAGCGCGGCGAGACGGAACTGGCGCGCCGCGAATTCGAACAAGTGCTGCAGCGCGACCCGAACAATACCGATGCCCTGCTCGCTCTCGCCGCCATCGCCCAGCGTCAGGGCCGCACGGCCGACGCCGAAGGCTGGCGCCAGCGAGCGTTGATCGCCAACCCGAGCGATCCGGCGGTCCAGGCCGCGGCGCTGAGCGGCGCAGCGGCGGAGGCCGATCCCCAGACCGCCGAAAGCCGCCTGAAAACCTTGCTCTCCAGCCAGCCCGAATCCCCCCAGCTCAACTTCGCGCTGGGCAACCTGTATTCCCGCCAGAGCCGCTGGGCGGAGGCGCAGCAGGTCTATTTCAACGCCCTCGCCGCCGACGGCGATAATCCCGACTACCTGTTCAATCTGGCGGTCAGTCTCGATCACCTGCGCCAGCCCCGCCTCGCCGCCCAGCATTACCGGCTGGCCCTCGAAGCGGCAGCCAAACGCCCGGCCGCCTTCGACCGCGACAAGGTCGCGAAGCGACTGGGCGAACTCGATCCGGAATCGCGCTGACCGCCATGAGCACCGTCGCCCTCCAGCACCGCCCGCTCGGGCAGATCCTGATCTCCGAAGGCATTCTCTCGGAAGACCAGTTGCGCATCGCGCTGCTCGAGCAGATGAAGCAGAACCAGCCGATTGGCAAATTGCTGGTGTCGCTCGGCTTCGTCACCGAAGCCACGCTGCGTCAGGCGCTGTCGGAAAATCTCGGCAAGCAGAGCATCGACCTGTCGCACGCGGTGATCGACCCGCAAGCGCTGAAGCTGGTGCCGCGCGAGCTGGCCAAGCGCCACCACCTGCTGCCGCTCGACTACGATCGCCCGAACCGGCGACTGGCGCTGGCCATTTCGGACATCAACGACATCGTCGGTCTCGACCGCGTGCGCGCCCAGCTGGAAGAAGGCACCGAGATCGAAACGCTGCTCGCCGGCGAATCGGAAATCGACCACGCCATCGACCAGTATTACGGCCACGAACTGTCGATCGACGGCATCCTGCACGAGATCGAAACCGGCGAAATCGACTGGCAGAGCCTGGCGACCACCAACGACGAATACAGCCAGCCGGTCGTCCGCCTGATCGACTCGATCCTGACCGACGCCGTCAAGCGCGAGGCCTCGGACATCCACTTCGAGCCGGAAGCCAACTTCCTGCGCATCCGTTACCGCATCGACGGCATGCTGCGCCAGATCCGCGCCCTGCACAAATCCTACTGGCCGGCGATGACCGTGCGCATCAAGGTGCTGGCCGGCATGAACATCGCCGAAATGCGCGCCCCGCAGGACGGCCGCATCGGCCTGACCGTCTCTGGCCGGCCGATCGACTTCCGCGTCGCCAGCCAGCCGACCATCCACGGCGAAAACATCGTCCTGCGCATCCTCGACCGGCAAAAGGGCATCGTCCCGCTGGAGGGCCTCGGCCTCGCCGAAGAACACCTGCACCAGTTGAAACTGATGATCGCGCGGCCGGAAGGCATCATCCTGGTCACCGGCCCGACCGGCAGTGGCAAGACGACAACGCTCTACTCGGTGTTGAACCACATCAACAGCGAGGGCATCCACATCATGACCCTCGAAGACCCGGTCGAATACCCGATGGCCATGGTCCGCCAGACCTCGGTCGCCGAAACCGCCA
>CAMLHL010000058.1 GCA_946479855.1 uncultured Pseudomonadota bacterium | reverse complement strand
CGTGGGTGTCGAGCTTGCCGGAGACGGTCAGGAACTTGCCGTCCGGGGTCACGTCAACGCCGTGCGGGGACTTCGGTTCCGGAACGAGGAAGAGGATGCCTTCCTTGATCGAGACGTCCATCGGCAGGACCTTGTGACCGTTGATGGTCTTGGCCTTGCCAGCGGCCACCAGTTCGGCGGCTTTCTTCCAGTTGATCACGTGCAGGTAGTCGGTGTCCTTGGCGGAGCAACCGGCTTCATACGGCGGACGGCCCTTTTCGATACCGCCGACATAACGCTCGGAACAGAAGGAATTGGTGAACGACCAGCCATCGGACGGACCTTTACCGGCATCGGACAAGTCCTGCGAGTAGGGCGGCAGTTCGAGGGAGAAGGATTCCTTCGGTTCGATACGGCCTTCCTTGCGGTCGAACTTCCAGTAGGTCACGCCACCGCGATATTTCTCGTTGAACTCTTCGAGCGGGAAGAACTTCCGGTTTTCCAGCGGAGCGGCGTATTGGGCGGCTTCGATGACATACTCGGTGTTCGGCGTGACGAAGGCGCCACCGTGCTCGGACTTGTAGATCGGATTGACGACGATCTGCTTGGTTTCGAAGTCGCGCAGGTCGATCACGGCGAGGCGCGGATTGGCCTTGTCGTTGATGAACAGGAACTGACCGTCATACTTGCCCTGGGTTTCCGAGATGGCCGGGTGGTGCGTATCGCCCCAGTTGATTTCCTTGCCGTCGATGTTGCCCTGGCGCAGCACGGCCTTGGAGTTTTCGTCAAAACCGTAGCCTTGCCACGGTTCCGGCGTGAACACGCCGATGTACTTCAGGATGCGCATGGACGGAATGCCATACACGATCACCTGACCGGACTGGCCACCGGAGGCAAAGACCACGAATTCGTCACGCTTGCCGGTCGGAACGTAGGTCTTGGACGCAGCCAGCAGATCCTGCTGGCTGAGACCGCGACGCTTCATCACGTCCTGCAGCGATTCGGCGGACCACGCCGCAGCTGCGAAACCGGCAGCCAGCAACAGCGCGGTGGATTTCACTGCAAATTTATTCATATTGATTTCTCCCAAAAATACCAGAAGTAAGAACTTCCATTCCCCCATCACCGCTTGCGACCTATAGCCTCTGCGACAATTTGCCGCACACTTTATGCTTCGCCGGCCATGAAAAAATTGATTCTTGTTAAATTTGAAAATGCATCTTCGGCGAGAATAGGGCATCCCAAATAGCGTGCATCCCCGATCCTGGCTTGTGAATAAGAAAATTCTGATTGATTTGATTGGCATTGAGCTGATTGCGCTGGTGGTCGTGGTCGGCTACAAGTTTTCGCCGCTGCTGCTGCCCAAGGCTGATGTCACCGTCCAGCCCGATCCCGTCTGCAATCTGCAGCAGCAGGCTTGTGCGGTGACGCTGCCCAATGGCGGCAAGGTCGAGCTGCTCATGGACCCGCGACCGATTCCGCTGGTCAAGCCGTTTGCGTTGCAGGTCGCGACAAGCGGTTTTTCGCCACGGCGGGTCGATGTCGATTTCACCGGCATCGACATGAACATGGGCTACAACCGGCCGCAACTGGCGCCGCGCGGCGCCGGCCGCTTTGTCGGCGAAGCGACCCTGCCGGTTTGTATCACCGGCCACATGGATTGGCAGGCGACAGTGATTGTCGAGACCGGCAGCGAACGCATTGCGATTCCTTATCGCTTCAGCGCGGGGAGCCACGACTGATGTCCGAACGAATTCTGATGGCAATTGCCGGTTTGCTGGCGCTGGCCGTGGCGGGAGTTGCGCTGTTCTGGCAACCGGAAATGCCGGAACGTCCGCTGCCCCGGGCCGCCATCGCAGCCGGCGGCGATTTCACGCTGCAATCGGCGGCCGGGCCGGTATCGTTGAAGGATTACCGCGGCAAGCTGGTGCTGGTGTATTTCGGGTACACCTATTGTCCCGACATCTGTCCGACTTCGCTGGCCGCAACCGCCGAAGGTCTGAAACAGTTGAGCTCCGAGGAGCTTGCCAAAGTTGCGATGATCTTTGTTTCGGTCGACCCGAAACGCGATACGCCGGCACGCCTGAAGGAATATGTCGAATTCTTCCATCCCGCCATCGTCGGGGTCACCGGCGCGCCGGAAACCATTGCCGAAGTCGCCAAGCGCTATGGTGTGTTCTATGCCGAACAGAAGATCGCCACGGCCGGAGGCGGCTATGTCGTCGATCATTCGTCGGATACCCTCATCGTCGGGCCGGACGGGCAACTGGTCGGCAAGATCGCCCATGCCACGCCACCGGACCAGGTCGTCGTCGCGATACGCAAATACTTGAATCACCCCTGAAGGAGCCTGAAGCCATGAAGCAATTGTCACTGTTCGCAGCCAGCCTGCTGTTCTCGGTCGGCGTTTTTGCCGGTGCCGCCGACAACGTTTCCGTGCAGGATCCCTACGTTCGCCTGGCGCCCCCCAATGCGCCAGCCACCGGCGCCTTCATGGTGATCAAGAATAATGGCGACAAGGACGTCAAGGTCGTCAAGGCCGACAACCCGGTTTCCCGGGCGACCGAGTTGCATACCCATCTCAACGAAGGCGGCGTCATGAAAATGCGGCCGGTTACGGCCATCGACATCAAGGCCAAGGGCGAGGCCGTACTCAAGCCGGGTGGCCTGCATGTCATGATGATCGACCTCAAGGCGCCGATGAAGGAAGGCGATGTGGTGCTGATCACGCTGACCTTCGATGATGGCAGCAGCAAGCAGGTCGACGCCAAGGTGGTCCGGCCGATGGCCGCGGGAGCGCCAGCGATGGAAAACAAGCACTAAAAATCGGATTTTTTGCCGTCGACCGTCGCTATCGGCGGTCGACGCCTCGGCGTCAGGATGATCGGCGGTGCCCGTCCGCTGCATTCGCGGAAGCGGGGCGATGGCTCGCCAGCCGGCGCAGGGAGGGGCCGGCAATGGCCGGTGGCGGCCTGTGTTACGCTTGCGGCCAAGCCCATTCACCGTTGCCGTTGTGACCGCCGAGATCATTTCCTCCCCTGAGATAGTTGCCGCCGTTATTTTCGGGCTGGCCGTACTGCATACCTTCTCCACCAAGTTGTTTGCCCGGCTCGCGCATGCGCAGCCCAGCCACGCCGGCTTGTGGCACCTGCTGGCGGAAGTCGAGGTGGTGTTCGGCTTCTGGGCCTTCGTGCTGGTCGTTGCGCTGTTCGGCCTGACCGACAAGACCGATGCGGTCGACTACATGGAAAGCCGCAATTTCACCGAGCCGATGTTCGTCTTCGTGATCATGGTCATCGCGGCGAGCCGGCCGATCCTGGAGTTCTGCGCCATGGCCGTTCGCGGGCTGGCGGCGTTGCTGCCGGCGCGTCGGGAACTGGCGGTGTTCTTCCTGTGCCTCTCGGGCATTCCGCTGCTTGGCTCCTTCATCACCGAGCCGGCAGCGATGACGCTGGCGGCCTTGATGCTGCGCGACCGCTATTTCGCCGGCGGCCTGTCGCCTCGCCTGATGTATGCGACGATCGGCGTGCTCTTCGTCAATGTCTCGATCGGCGGCACGCTGACCAGTTTTGGGGCGCCGCCGGTGCTTATGGTGGCATCGACCTGGCAGTGGGACACCCTGTTCATGTTCTCCACCTTCGGCTGGAAAGCGGTGCTGGCCGTGTTGATCAATGCCACGGCGCTCACCGCCATTTTCCGCCGCGAACTGTCTGCACCGCTTGATGCTGGCGCAAACGGCGCACGGACGGCGGTGCCATTCGTCGTCGTTCTGATACACCTCGCCTTTCTCGTCGCCGTTGTAGTCTTTGCGCATCACCCGGCGGTGTTCATGGGGCTCTTCCTGTTTTTTCTCGGATATACCGAAGCCTATGAGCGCCATCAGGATCGCCTGATCCTCCGCGAGGGGCTGCTTGTCGCCTTTTTCCTGGCCGGTCTGGTGGTGCTCGGTGGCCTGCAGCAATGGTGGTTGCAGAAGGTGCTGCTCGGTGTCGAGCCGACCCTGCTGTTTTTCATGGCCCTCGGGTTGACGGCGATTACCGACAATGCCGCGCTGACCTATCTCGCCTCGCTGGTCCAGGGGGTGACGCCGGCCTTCCAATATGCCATCGTCGCCGGCGCCGTGGCGGGGGGCGGCCTGACCATCATTGCCAACGCGCCGAATCCGGCCGGCCTCGCCATCTTGAAGTCGAGCTTTGCCGATGAGTCGGTCAGTCCACTCGGTCTGGCGCTCGCGGCCTTGCCGCCGACCGCAGTGGCGATCGTCGCCTTCCTGGTGCTCTAGCTAGGTTGCAGGCAGGGCTGGTGCGGCGATTCCGCATCCCTCCTGCTATAACCAGCGCCGGTTGCGAGTGGCATCGAGAAAAGCCTCGAGCAAGGGCAGGCAGTCGAGCACGTCCTCGTCGCTGGGTCGCCGGAATTCCGGGTGCCACTGCACGCCCAGCAGGAAATTACGACCGGTGCCGCGAATCGCCTCGATCATGCCGTCGCCGGCCGCCCGCGCTTCGACGGCCAAGTCACGGCCGACAGTGCGGATGCCCTGATGGTGAATCGAGATGATCTTCCGTTGCTCGGCGTTTCCCAAACGTTTTTCCAGTAAGCCGCCCGGCTCAAAGGTGATCTCATGGGCATGCCGGTCATAGGCCTCGGCGAGATGGACAATGGATTCCGGAATCTGCGACGCAATATCCTGATAGAGCGAGCCGCCCATGGCAACGTTGATCAACTGGGCGCCACGGCAAATCCCGAAGACCGGCTTGCCGATTTCGAGGAATTCATGCAGCAATTCCATCTCATACATGTCGCGGGTCCGGTCGCCCGCCCATTCCGGGCGCATTTCCACTTCGCCGTAGGCGGCCGGATTGATATCGGTGCCACCCTGGAGAACCAGTCCATCGAGATTCTTGGCATAATCGCTCAAACGAATTGCGCTACGATTCAGCATGCCGTCCTGAGTAATGGAGGGAATCATGAAGACCAGCACGTCCCGGGCCATGATCCACTGCGCAACCGATTGTTCGAGGTACTGGAGCGTCTTGCTTTCCATGCCTGTCCCGCCTGGCCGCGGGTGCAACAGGCGAGCCGACAAGCCGATCTTGAGCGTACGTTTCATGATGAACCTCCGGCCCGGAATAGGGCAGTATGTCAACAGCCCCATTCTCTGCCTCTCGGCCGGGGGCGGCAACCCTGGGGGAGCCTGAGATGGAAAACGCTGCTTTCTTCCTGCCCGACTGGCCACCGAGCTTCAGCCCGCTGCTGTGGATCGCTCTGGCAGTCGTCGGGGCAGCCTTGGCCGGTGAATGGGTCAGGCAGCATCTGGGGTTGCCCCGGATAACGGCTTACCCGGTAGTCGGCATGCTGGTCGCTGCGCTGGCCGGTGACCCCTTGATCGCCGAACACAGCGAATGGTTGCGCTGGGGGTTGAACGTCGCACTGGCCATCCTCCTGCTCGAGCTGGGGAGCCGGGTTGATCTGCGCTGGCTGCGGCACAATCGCTGGCTGTTGCTGACCAGCCTCTGCGAATCGCTGGCCGCCCTGGGCGCGGTTTTCGCCGTCAGCCGCTATCTGGGCTTGAGCACCGTGCCGGCCGTGCTGCTCGGTGCGATCGGCATGGCCTCATCGCCCGCCGTAATCATGCGGGTGGTGGCCGAAAGCAAGGCACAGGGGCAGGTCAGCACCCGCCTGCTGGTGTTGACGGCATTGAACACCATCTATGCCGTGGTCACGGTCCACCTGGTGACCGGGGGGCTGCACCAGCACTATAGCGGCGACTGGGCGCTGGCGATCTCGCATCCGCTCTATTTGCTCGGCGCCGGACTGCTGGTCGGTAAATTGCTGGCCGAGGCGATCAGCGGTGTGGATCGCTGGCTGAAAAAAATGCGCGACGAATACGCCTCCATCGTTCTCCTTGGCCTGGTGCTGATGACAATTGGCCTGATCGAGGCGCTGCGCTTGCCGGTCACGCTGTGCATGCTTTTCGCCGGCCTCGTCCTGCGTAACGGCACGTCCCGGGCCTGGGTCTTTCCCCGGCATTTCGGCTCAGTCGGCGGGGTGCTGGTGGTCATGCTCTTCCTGGTGGTCGGCATGCAGATCAAGATCGAGCATCTCCTGACCGGGGGCATCCTCGCTCTGGTACTAATCGGGGCGCGCAGTCTGGCCAAGCTGTGCGGTGTGCTGATGCTCGCACGGCCGGCCGGAATCAGTTGGCGTCAGGGGCTGTTGCTCGGTCTGGCCCTGTCGCCGACGGCCGGACCGGTGATGGTGGCGGCAGCCGATGTCGGTCGATTCTATCCAGAGCTGCAAGGAACCCTGGTACCGGTCGCGATGAGCGCCGCAGCGATCATGGAACTGCTGGGCCCGGTCATCGTCGCGCTGTGCCTAAAATGGAGCGGAGAGCATCGTGGGTGACGATACCGAATACGAACTGGGGAAATTCTCGCAGTCTGCGGCGCTGACCCTGGGCATCGAACTCGAATTGCAGATTGTCAGCAGCCAGGACTACGATCTGCTCGGGGCGGCGCCCGATTTGCTGCGCGAGATGACTAACCGCGAACATCCGGGTGATGTCAAACCGGAAATTACCGATTCAATGATCGAGTTGTCGACCGGGATCTGTGTCGATTACAACGATGCCCTTGGCCAGTTGCGCAGTATCCGCAATGTCCTTGTCCATCAGGCGGACCGCCTCGGCATTTTGCTTTCTGGCGGCGGCACCCACCCCTTCCAGCACTGGGGGCGGCAAGCCATTTTCGATGCGCCACGCTTTCATCACCTGTCGCAACTCTATGGCTATCTGGCCAAGCAATTCACTATTTTCGGCCAGCATGTCCATATCGGCTGCGCCTGCCCGGACAAGGCGCTCTGGTTGCTGCATGCCTTCAATCGCTATATTCCACATCTGATCGCGCTGTCGGCGGCATCGCCGTTCGTGCAGGGGATCGACACCGGCTTCCAGTCGGCCCGTCTCAATTCGGTCTTTGCCTTCCCGCTTAGCGGGCGCGCCCCGTTCGTGCTGTGCTGGGATGACTTTGCCGCTTACTACCGCAAGATGATCGCCACTGGCGTCGTCAAGAGCATGAAGGATTTTTACTGGGACATCCGGCCCAAACCCGAATTCGGCACCATTGAACTGCGCGTCATGGATACGCCGTTGACCGTCGACCGGGCGGCGCAGATCGCTGCCTATGCCCAGGCTTTGGCGCGTTACCTGCTGGAAGAAAAGCCGGTTGAACCGCACGAAGACGATTACCTGGTGTATACCTTCAACCGCTTCCAGGCCTGCCGTTTCGGCTATGACGGCAGAGTGGTCATTCCTGGCGGCGCCGAGCAGCGGCTGATTCGCGACGACATCCTGCGCACCATGGCGGTCATAGAAGTCCATGCCTATGATCTCGGTTCGACCGAAGCGCTCAATCTGCTGCGTACCGAAGTCCTGCAAGGCCGTAACGGCGCCAGCGAAGTTCGCAATGCCTATGCCCGCGAAGGCTCGCTGGAAGAAGTCGTTCGCCAGGGCTGCGAGCTTTGGGCCGGCCGGCTCCCCTGAGGAATTGCCGCTGCGGCGCTGCTGCCTTGGCAGCCCCGGCGGGGCAGGCGATGTTTGCCAGATCCCGGGAACCCGGGGCGAGTCGCCTTCCTGCTACGGTCAACGCTGGAAAATGCCGATTTTCAGCCGGGGGCCGGCGGCCGGTGTTTCACGAAGTGACCGGCGCTGGCGGCACAGTGGCATTTTTCGCGAAGAGAATGCGGGCGCTCAGGCCGCTGTCCTGACGGGCGGTGGCCAGTTCTACCGTAGCGCCGTGCAGTTGGGCAATTTCGCTGACGATGGGAAAGCCGAGCCCGCAGCCATTGCCGGGCGATCCGGGGATGCGATAGAAACGCTCGAATACCCGCTTTCGCTCTGCTTCCGGGATGCCCGGGCCGCTGTCCTCGACTTCGATGAAGGCCTGGCCATCGGCGATGCCGCAACGAACGGTGATGATGCCACCGGCCGGCGTGTAGCGAATGGCGTTGTCGATCAGGTTGGATAAGGCTTCCTGCAGCATCCACGGGTATCCCGAGACGGTTGCCGGGGCGATATCGAAGCCGAGATCGATTTCTTTCAGCAGGGCGGCATCGAGGAAGATCGAGGCGGAATTCTCAACCAGGCGGTCGAGCGCTACCGGTTCGACGCTGTCTTTGACCGGATTCGACGTCTCTGCCCGGGCGTAGGCCAGCAACTGGCTGAGCAAGTGGCCGATGCGGCTGGTCGCTTCCTCGATCGACTGCAGGCGATCAGCATTGTTGCTGAAGGCGCCTTCGACCGTGGCCAGGTCAAGCTGGGTCTGCAAGCCGGCCAGCGGCGTGCGCAACTGGTGGGCGGCATCGGCAATGAAGCGTTGCTGGATTTCGAGCGAATCGCGCAGCAGCGAAAACAGTTGGTTCAGGCGGCTGAGCATCGGGCGGATTTCGGCCGGCGTGCCGGTCAGTTCGATTTCATGGAGATCGTTGGCCGAGCGGGCGGCGATGTCGTTTTCGACCACCTGCAGCGGCAGGAGACCTTGCCGGACGCCGAGGACGATGGTCAGCAGGGTTGCCAGGATGACGGCCAGATTGGGAACGATCATCGCGGTCAGGATGCGCAGATTGGCCGCCTTGCGTTTCTCGGTGGTTTCGAGGACGACGATCTTGAATTCGCTGTTGTCCACCGTCAAACGATGCGTGGCAACGCGCACCGGCCGGCCTTGGTAGGTGCTGTCGAGCAGTGCAATTTTCTCGTCCTTGAGGAGCGTGAAGGCCGGAAGGTTGTGGTCGCCGGCAATGATTTTGCCCGAGGGATCGGTCACCGAAAAATAAAGCGTATCGGGCGCGTTGCTCCTGAGCATGGCCTCGGTTTCTTCGCTGAGGTCGATTTCGACGGAAGTGTTGTGGCTCTTGATGTGCGCTTCCAGGTCGAGGACGTTGTCGGTGAGCGCCTGGTCATGCGCATCGTTCACCGTTTTTTTCGCCAGCCGATAGTCGAAAAAGGATGAAATCGCGAGGATTGCGATCATCGGCGTCAGCAGCGCCAGGATCAGGCGCTGGCGGAGGGACAGCGGTGCGCGCCGGGCCGGGCTTTCAGTTTTGCGGGGCATCGACACGGTATCCAATGCCGCGGATCGTCCGGATGACGATGGCGCCAGGGGCCAGCTTTTGCCGCAAGCGCGAAACATGGACCTCGATGGCGTTCGGCGTAATGTCCTTATCCCAGCCGGCCAGCCCCTGCACCAGCTTGTCCTTGCTCAACACGGCCGGCGAGGCCATCAACAGCATTTCGAGGATCGACCATTCGCGCTTGGTCAACTCCAGGGTTTCCTCGTTCAGCGTCGCCGTCCGCGAGCGGGTGTCGAGGCACAGGCCATCATGGCGCAGGCAGGCGTCGGCCATGGCGTTCGAGCGACGGATCAGGGCTCGTATCCGGGCCGCCACTTCCGGCAGGCGGTAGGGCTTGGTCATGTAATCGTCGGCGCCGGCGTCTAGGCCGCGGATCGTGTCGTCCATGCTGTCGCTGGCGGTCAGGATCAGGGCTGGCAGGTGATTGCCACGAGCCCTGAGCTGCCGGATGAAGTGCAGGCCGTCGGCCTTGGGCAGCCCGATATCGACCAGGGCGATATCGAAAGCCTCGGTCTGTATGCAGACCGCCGCCTCTTCGGCGCTCCCGGCGACGTCGACGGTGTAACCCTGCTGCTGGAGCCCCTGCTTGAGGCCTTGGGCCACGAGGTTGTCATCTTCAACAATCAATATCCGCATACGAGTTCGAGGTTATCAGTGCAGCAGACCGAGTCCTAGTTCTGGACGACATCGCGAGGTTCCACCCCGCCTTCGGGTTCCTTGTGGGCGATGCCGAAATGGCAGTCGATGCAGGTCCGTTCGCCCGAGAGCAGTTTCTGGTGTTGTTTCTGGGCGGTTTTTCCCTGTTTTTCCGGATCCATGGCCTTGGTGTCGTGGCAGTGCCTGCATTCCTGGGAGTCGGTGTCCTTCATGCGTTGCCAGACCCGTTTGGCCAGTTCGAGACGATGGGCTTCGAATTTTTCCTTGGTGTCCACGGTGCCGACGACATGGTGAAAGACATCATTGGCCGCCTTGATCTTGCGGATCGTCGTACCAATGAAATCATGCGGTACGTGGCAGTCCGAGCAGATGGCCTTGACGCCGGTCCGGTTCTTGGCGTGGATAGTGTCCTTGTATTCCTCGAAGTTATTGTCCTTCATTTCGTGGCAGGAAATACAGAATTCAACCGTATTGGTCTGGTCGATGGCGACCTTGCCGCCAGCAAAAACGATGCCGCCAACCAGCAGCAGGGCAAAGGCACCGAGGCTGAAGAGCGATTTTGCCTTGCTATGCGAACCATCCGATTTGCTCATGTCGTGCTCCATGGAATGAATGGAACGGATCATCGCAATCCCAAGCTTGCGAATGCCTGACGACTTTTTTATTCGTCAGGCATTCGCAAGCTTTCCCGACCGAGAATCGGCCCATCTTGATCAAAAGGTGAGGAAAGAAATGAGTACCCTGACTGCAATTCGAAGAAAAATCCTGCGGCATCTCGCCGTCCTGGCCGGCGCAGGTCTTGCGTTGGCGGCGTCAATGCCGAGCGCCCAGGCGGTGCCCAGCTATGCCCGGCAGACCGGCTCGGAATGCGCGGCCTGCCACGTCGGCGGTTACGGCCCGCAAATGACGCCCTATGGCATCAAGTTCAAGATCAACGGCTATACCGATAGTGACGGTCAGGACGGCAAGGTGCCGCTGTCGGCGATGATGGTGCTCAATGCCACGCATACTGCCAAGGATGCACCGGCCGCCGACAAGGTCGACAATTTCAGTCGTAACGACAACGTCGCCATGCAGGAGGCCTCGCTGTTCGTTGCTGGCCGCCTGGCCGACAACATCGGTTCCTTCGTGCAGGTCACTTACTCCGGCGTCGACCGGGTGATGTTGCTCGACCAGGCCGACGTGCGTTACGCCCGCAGCCTGAAACTGGGCGACAAGGAAATGACGGTGGGCCTGTCGCTGAATACCAACCCGACCCTGACCGATCCGTTCAATACGCTCGGCCAGTGGCGCTTCCCTTATACCGCCTCGGACTTCAATGCCGGTTTCGGGCCGTCGCCGATGGTCGAAAACCTGGCGGGCGGCGTCATGGGGGCCAACGCCTACGCCTTCTACGACAACAGCATCTATGCCGAACTCGGTCTCTACGACAACCTGTCCAAGAAGGCCCTGAGCATCTTCAATACCGACGACGTCGGCAAGTTCAAGGGCGTCGGCACCTACGGCCGTGTCGCCTATTTCAAGGATCGCAAGCGCGACAATTTCTCGATCGGCATGTTCGGTTTCACTGCCGACATCCAGCCGGATCGCACCGACCTGGGCGTCGCCGACAAATACCGCGATCTCGGCATCGACGCCTCCTACCAGTACCTCGGCAACCGCAAGCACATCTTTGCGGCCAACGCGAGCTACGTGAAGGAATGGCAGCGTCTGGACTACACCCTGGCTGGCGGCGATACGCATAACTCGCTGGAACAGTTCCGGGCTGCTGGTTCCTATCACTACGACCAGACCTGGGGCGCCACCGTCGGCTGGTTCGACAGTCGTGGCAAGGCGAACGCCACGCTCAATCCCGATTCGCTGTCGGGTCGCCCGAACACCGCCGGCTACATCTTGCAGGCCGACTGGACGCCGTGGGGCAAGGAAGGTTCCTGGGCAGCGCCGTGGGCCAATGTCCGCCTCGGCATCCAGTACACCGGTTATACCCGCTTCATGGGCGGTTCCAGCTATATCGACGGCGATGGCAACAACCGCCGGGCCAGCGACAACAACACGACCATGCTGTTCCTGTGGACGTCGATCTAGGGTTTAGGAGAGTTTTGTGAACAAACAGAAAATCGCTTTTGTTTGCGGCCTGCTGGCAATGTTGGCCGGTTCCGCAGCCTGGGCCGGCGGCGACGCCAAGAAGGGGGCCGATGTTTTCGCCGAAGAGTGCGGCGATTGTCATAGCACCGTCGCCGGCAAGAACAAGAAGGGGCCGAGTCTGAACGGCGTCTTTAGCCGCAAGGCTGGCTCGCTGGCTGATTTTTCCGGTTATTCCGACGCGATGAAGCAGAGCGGCATCGCCTGGAGTCCGGAGAAGGTCGACGCCTATATCACGCATCCCCGCAAGGTCGTACCGGCCGGCAAGATGAAGTACGACGGTCTCGACGATGCCGCGGCACGGGCTGACGTCATCGCCTATCTGCTATCGGTCAAATAAGCTCGTTCAGGCGCGCTTGCCCCCAAAGCCCTTGGCCGGTGCCGGTCAAGGGCTTTTTGCCATCAGGTCTTGACCGGCCGTTTCGACAGTTTGCGCTGCAGGGTGCGCCGGTGCATTTTCAGCGCCCGTGCCGTGGCCGAGATGTTGCCCTCGTTCTCGTTGAGGACCCGCTGGATATGCTCCCATTCCAGACGGTCGACCGACAGCGGTTCGTCGGAGGCGGGCAGGTCGAAGTCCGGCCCGTCGTCGTCCTCGAAGGCGGAGAGGATGGCCTCGATTTCGACCGGCTTGGCGAGGTACTGGATGGCCCCCAGCTTGACTGCGTCGACGGCGGTGGCGATGCTGGCGTAGCCAGTCAGCACGACGATGCGGCAAGCCGGGTTGATGGCTAGCAGTTGCGGAATCAGGGCCAGACCGGAAGTGCCGTTCAGGTTGAGGTCGAGGACGATGCGCCCGGCCAGCGTTTCCTGCGCCATGGTCAGCGCCGCCGCTGCATCGTGGACCCCGCGGGCCGGGTGACCACGGCGTTCCAGCGTGCGGACGAGAATTGCGTTGAAACTCGGGTCGTCGTCGATGATCAGCATCAGTTCGTTCATGGTTTGCTTCTTGGCAGTTCGACCCGGGCGAGGGCGCCGCCGTCGTCGGGGTTGCTCAGGCTCAGCGTGCCGCCGAGTTGTTCGATGGCGGCACGGGTCAGCATCAGGCCAACACCGCTGCCCCGTTCGTGCGCCGGGAAACTGGTCTGGCCGCCCTGGGCGAGGACCTTGGGCGGGAAGCCGGGACCGCGGTCCCGGATGTCGATACCGACCGTGTCGGTGCACCAGCCGAGACGGATTTCGAGCGGGCTCACCGTGGCGTTGGCTGCATTGTTCAGCAGGTTGAGTACGGCCTGTTCGAGTCGCGGGTCGGCGACGATGTTGGGGGCCGGCCCGTCGCTGGCAATGATCAGCCGGCTGCTCGCCTGCGGTCGGGCGGCATGCCAGTGCTGGCGCAGGCTGTCCAGCCAGCGGTCGGCGGGCTGCAGTTCAGCGTTTTCCAGGCGCTCGGCGCCGGCCCGGCGCGATAGTCCGGTGATGATTTCCTTGCAGATGCCGATTTGTTGGCGGAGCAAGGCAATGTCTTCACGCACCGGTGCGCTCAGGCTAGGGTCATTGACCAGTTCGCCGGCCAGCAGCGCCATGGTGCCGAGCGGCGTGCCGAGTTCGTGGGCGGCGCCAGCGGCCAGTGTGCCCATGGCCATCACCCGCTCGTCGCGTAGCGCCTGTTCGCGGGCCGCGGCCAGTTCGGCATCACGCTGGCGGATCAGACTCGTCATGCGGACGATGAGCCAGCCGAGCATCGCCGCCGAAATGACGAAGATCAGCCACATGCCGCCCAGGTGCAGACGGGTGGCGCGGCTGGCGTCCGGCATCGGCAGCGGCAGGTAATAGACCATCAGCAGCGAATAGGTGCCGATGGCGCTGGCGGTGACGATCGCGACGCAACTCGCCGGCAGGGTCAGGGCGGCAATGGCGACTGGTGGCAGGAGCAGGGAAACCAGTGGGTTGGCCGCGCCGCCGCTGAAGAAAACGACGGCGCTCAGCACCCCGATGTCGAACAGCAGGTGGCTGAACAGTTCACCGGCCGTTGCCGTGGCGGCATCGAGCAGTCGCCACCGGGTCAGGGCGTTGAAGAGCGCGGCAATGGCGAGGATGCCGAGGAGTGGAGCCTGCGGCACCGGGATGTCGAGCAGCCTCGGGCCGAACATCACCAGCAGGGCGATCGCCACGAGGACAATCCAGCGGCTGGCGACGAGACGGCGCAGGTTGGCCAGGTGGTCGGCGTTGGCAGTCGTGCAGGGAATGGGCACCATAGGGCGGATTATGCGTGATTTGGGTCAATTTTCAGCGCCTTGAGAGATGCGACAATTCGTCGCATTCTTTTGCGGAGTTGTCCCGAATGTTGAATCGCCTGCGTTTTTCCCTTTTTGCGGTCGTTCTGGTGGCCAGCCACCCGGTTGCTGCGGTCGACCTCGAAAAAGGCAAGGAAATCAACGGTACCTGCGCGGCCTGCCACAGCGACAACGGTCAAGGGGGCAAGCGTGGCGAATATCCGCGCATTGCCGGTCAGCAGGTTAAATACATCGAAAGCCAGTTGAAGAATTTCCGGGCGCGGACCAGGGTCAATATTCCGATGTTCCCTTACACCCAGGAGCGGGAGCTCTCCGACGAGGACATCAAGGATATCGCCGGCTATCTGTCAGGCATCGTCCTCGATACCAAGATGCCGACCTTCACCGGCAACGAGGATGCGCTGACCAAATTGCAGATGGCCGACCGGGTGATGATCGTACCGCGCGTCGAAGGCGATCTGGCCAATGGCGAAAAGATTTTCCAGAAGCAGTGCGCCGCCTGTCATGGCAAGGCCGGCAAGGGGCGCGGCATGTTCCCGATGCTCGTCGGGCAATACACCAACTATCTGCAACGCCAAGTGGATGCTTTTCTCAAGGGCGACCGGCCGCATGACGAAGAAGGCACGGTCGGCGTGCTGAATGCGCTCAAGGCGCAGGATATCCAGGATATCCTGGCCTATCTCACTTCGCTCCAGGAGCCCAAGGAATGAAACGTCTCGGTCTGATCCCCCTTGGCCTGCTGGCCGTTTCCGCTGCATGGGCGCACAGTCACCCGGCGCCGGTGGACGACAGCATGCCGGATGCCCAGAAAATCCGCTTCTGCGAACGCGTTCGCGACCATGCCCTGCAGGCGTTCTACAACCGCGAACGCGGCCAGCCGATGAAATTGTTCGTCGAGGATGGCGGCGACGGGGCCCGCATTACCAATCACATTATCCGGCGCATCTACGAGGAACCGCAGATTTCCAGCCCGAAAAAGGCCGAAGCCTTTGGCCGGGCGACCTGCAACGAGATGATGGGAACGCAGCAACCCTCAGAGTAGGAAAGGGATGAAGCGCTTGGTTCGCTGCATGTAGTCGGCGTAGGACGGGCCGAAGTAGGCCAGGCATTCCCGCTCGTCGGTCGTCGCGGTCAGCCACAGGAAACCCGTGGCCAGCCCGGCCACCGCTACGCCAAGCAGACTCGGGTCCTGCAGGTAGCCGCCCCAGGCCAGGGCCAGCAGCGAAGCGTACATCGGGTGGCGGATGTAGCCGAAAATACCGCTCGATACCAGGCGGGTGGTTTTCTCGAACTCATAAAAGGACCCGTTGTCGCGCTGGGTGTCCGGCTGGCCGTGGCGACGCAGCGTCAGCAGACCGGCCAGGGCGAGCAGGATACTGACCAGCAGTAACAGCGATGCGGCCATCTGGTGCGGCGACGTTGGATCCGCGCCCCAGACGCGGCGATTCAGCACGACCAGGCCGAGGATGGCTTCCCAGGCGAAAAAACGGTAGAAGCCGTGGCTGCCCGGCTGGCGCAGGGGTTTGCGCGACAGCCAGCCCAGCCCCGCCGAACCGGCGGCAAAGGCGGCTGGATCGGAAAGAAATTCAACCATGGTAGGCGGCCTCCAGAGCGGCGATCATGTAGGCATGGTCGAGCACGCCGGCGCTTTCGCGAATGCTGTGCATGGCCCACATCGGCGAGCCGACATCGACGCTGGAGATGCCCAGCCGGGCGGCGACGATGGGGCCGATGGTGCTGCCGCAGCCGAGATCGGTGCGGTGCGCGTATTGCTGGCAGGGGACGCCGGCCTGGTCGCAGAGCGCCATGAAGCGGGCTGCCGTATTGGCGCTGGTGCTGTAGCGCTGGTTGGCGTTGCTCTTGATCACCGGGCCGGCATTGACCAGTGCGTGGTGGCCGGGTTCGTAGGCGGCCGGGAAGTTCGGGTGCCAGGCGTGGGCCATATCGGCGCTGATGAAGAAGCTTTGCGCCAGCATGCGCCGCTGGTCTTCGCCATCCAGTCCGGCGCCGGCCGCCAAGCGGCTGATGACATCCTGAACGAAGCTGCCACCGGCGCCGCTGGCGCTTTCGCTGCCGACTTCCTCGTGGTCGAAGAAGGCGCACAGGCAGGTCGCCGCCGGTTCCTGGGTCGCGAGCAGGGCGCTCAGCGCAGCGTGGCAGGAGGCGAGGTTGTCGAGCTGGCTGTTGGCGATGAACTCGCGGTCGACACCCCAGAAGGCCCCTTTTTGCGTGTCGTAGGCGTTCAGTTCCCAGGTCAGCAGGTCGTCCGCTTCGACGCCGAGCTGCTCGGCGATCGGCTGGCGAAAGCGTGCCTCGGCTTGCGTACCGTCCTCGGAGATGCCGAGCAGCAGCGGCAGTTCGGTTTGCTTGTTGAATTTCAGGCCGTTCTCGTTGACCTCGCGGTTCATGTGGATGGCGAGGTTGGGCAGGCGCAGCAGCGGTTCGGTGAAGCGTAGCAGCCGGGTTTCGAAACCGCCGGGAACGCGGACATTGACGCGGCCGGCCAGCGACAGGTCGCGGTCGGCGAAGGTGGCCAGGATCGGGCCGCCATAGATCTCGACCCCGAGGCGGACCATGCCGGCGACGCCGTCGGCCGGCTTCGGCTTGAGGCGCAGGCCCGGTGAATCGGTATGGGCGCCGATCAGGTGCAGGCCGGTTTCGGTTGCCGGTTGGCTGCCGACGATGAAGGCGATGATGGCCGAACCGCCGCGTACGACGTAGTAGCGGCCAGCGGCTGCCAGCGTCCAACGGTCGACCTCCTCCAGACGGCAAAAACCGGCCGCCTGCAGGCGGCTTTCGCAGGTGTGTACGGCATGCCACGGACTCGGGCTGGCATCGATGAAGTCGAGCAGGTCCCGGGCCTGGGCGCGGGCAGTATCGGGGATGTTCATGGTGTTTTCTGTTTCAGCAGTTCGAGTAACAGATCGGCAACATGGCGATCATAAAGCATGGCCAGATGCCCGGTTGCCGGAAGTTCGACATCGCGGGCGCCGGGCAGGCGCTGGTTGTCCTGCGGCATGGCGTAGTTGTCGTAGGCATTGCGCAGGCTGATTAGCGGAATGCCCGGTGCTTCGGCGTCCATGTCGCGCAGCCACAGGGACCCCGGTTCCATCTCCCGGGCATTCTGGCCGATGCCGATCCTGGCTAGCGCCGTGCCCTGGTGCGGCGTAGCCAGCGTCAACAGCCGGTCGACCCGCTCGCTGCCATGGCGGGCGAGATAGGAGCGGCAGACCAGGCCGCCCATGCTGTGTGCGACCAGGGTTACCTGCCGGCTGCCGGTGACGGCGCAGACTTCTTCGATGCGCTGGTTGAGCAGTGGCACCAGCTTGCCCAGGCTGGTGTAGGGCGGCACCAGGCTGACGGTGGCGACCGTGTGTCCCGCCGCTTCCAGGCGCCGGCGGAGTAGCCACCAGAGGCCGCGACTGACGCCGTAGCCATGGACGAGCAGGACCGGGCGCGGGCCGGGGCGCAACTGGTCTTTCGGCATCCACAGGCGCTCGAAGGGGAGGATCAGCAGGAAATTGAGCAGGAAGGCGGCGTATTCGCCGGCCATGATCCGCAGGCGTTTTATCCAACCGAGCGGGGGCGCCGGCGAGGCGTATCGGAGACCGTAGTACCAGGTCACGGCGTTCATCCAGAAACGCAGAGCGAGCACGCCGATGATGGCGCCGACGCTGGCCAGCGGCCAGTCGAGGTTCAGGAAGTGGCGGCCGATGTAAAGATAGCCGCTGATCTCCAGCGCGATCCAGATGAGCAACGAAACGGGAACCATGCCGCTCAGGCCGCTTCGGCTTCGGGCTTGGGCAGCCAGAGGCAGGCGCCTTTCGATTCCTTGTCGATGGCCTTCAGCACGCGCTCGTGTTCGGCCAGTTCTTCCGGTGAGGCCGGCCGGACGATCAGCGGCTTGCGCTGGCGGACTTGCCCATCGGCACCGATATTGGGGCGTGGCGCGGCGTCGGGTTCGATCATCAGGCTGTTCTGGCCGCGGGTCATGGCCAGGAAGACGTCGGCCAGCAGTTCGGTGTCGAGCAGGGCGCCGTGCAGGGTGCGGCTGGAATTGTCGATCTCGTAGCGTTCGCACAGCGCGTCGAGGCTGTTCCGCTTGCCAGGGTGCAACTCCTTGGCCATCTTCAGCGTGTCGATGACACCGTTGCAGATGGTGCCGACCGGCACGCGGCCGAGGCGGTCGAGTTCGGCGTTGA
>CAMLHL010000057.1 GCA_946479855.1 uncultured Pseudomonadota bacterium | reverse complement strand
TCTACCTGATCAAGCAGGTGCTCGAAGGCAAGCCGGTCACCGAGAAGACGCGCACTCATCTCGATCGCTGTCTGACTTGCCGCTCCTGCGAAACGACCTGTCCGTCGGGCGTCAAGTACAGTCATCTGCTCGATGTCGGGCGCCAGGTCGTCGAGGACCGCCTGCCGCGTAAGCTTGGCGACGCCCTGCCACGGGCGCTGCTCAAGGCGGTGCTGCCGCGTCCGGCACTGTTCGGGGCGGCGGTCAGCCTTGGCCGCGCCTTGCGCCCCCTGTTGCCCTCGGCGCTGGCCGATAAGTTGCCGCCGGCGCCGGCCGAAAGCCGGCCGTGGCCTGCCCGGGGCGGGGCTTCGCGCCGCATGCTGGCCCTTGCCGGTTGCGTACAACCGGCGCTGGCGCCGAACATCAACGCGGCGACCGCTCGCCTGCTCGACCGGCTCGGTATCGAACTCTACGAGGCGGCGAAGGCTGGTTGTTGCGGTGCTGTCCGCTTCCATCTGAACGACCAGGACGCCGGCAAGGACGACATGCGCCGCAATATCGATGCCTGGTGGCCACATGTCGAGGCCGGCATCGAGGCGATCGTTGTCACGGCTTCCGGCTGCGGTGTCCAGGTCAGGGAGTACGGCCATATCCTGGCCGATGATGCGGTCTACGCTGAAAAAGCAGCAAAAATCAGCCTGCTTTGCTGCGATCCATCAGAAATTCTCGCTGCCGAAAAGGACAACCTGCAGCCCTTGCTCGCTGCGCATGCCGCGCCGCGGGGCAAGCTGGCCTTTCATTCGCCCTGTACTCTGCAACACGGCCTGAAGATCCGCGGCTTGATCGAGGAAACGCTGCTTGCCGTCGGCTACGAATTGACCCCGGTGGCCGACAGCCACCTGTGCTGCGGCTCGGCCGGGACCTATTCGGTTTTGCAGCCGGAACTCTCGGGCCGGCTGCGCGACAACAAGCTGGCTGCCCTCAATGCCGGAGGTCCGGCGCTGGTGGCAACCGCCAATATTGGCTGCCTGACCCATCTGCAGGCCGGATCGCCGTTGCCGGTCCGCCACTGGATTGAATTGATTGACGAGGTTTTCTGAATGAGTGGCGCGGCAGCATCTGTTTTTGAAATCACCAAATCGCTCGGCGCCAACGATGGTGAGCGGATCAAGCGCCTGCTCGAAGGCGGCGTCAAGATTCCCCCGCAGCCACGCATCATCGAGGAATTGCGCAAACACATGCTGCGCAGCGAGCTGGACGTGCGCTTGCTGGCCCGGGTCATCAATCAGGATCCGGGACTGACGGCGATGTTGTTCAGGGTAGTGGGCAATTCGGCCTACCGGCAGCATCAGCCCTTCAATTCGGTTGAAGAAATTCTCCATGCCGTCGGTGTTCGGCAAACCTTCAATCTGGTACAGGCCATCGCCTTGGCTGGTTTCGGCGAGGTCAGGAAAAACCGGGAGGTTTACGAAGCCTTCTGGGCGCGCTCCCATAGCGTCGGGCAACTGGCCATGCTGATTGCCGACGAACGGATCGCCGTCTGTAACATTTTTCCCGACCAGGCCTACCTGGCCGGGATCTTCCATGATTGCGGCGTGCCGCTGCTGATGCAGCGTTTTCCGATCTATTGCGCTGAAATGAAGCTCGGCACCGGCAGCGGTTGGATCGATCTTGCCGAAGAAGACCGGAAATTCAATGCCGATCATTGTGTCGTCGGCTATCTCGTGGCTCGCCACTGGCGCCTGCCGGAATTCATCTGCGATGCCATTCGCTATCACCATGCCCTCGGCGAGTTGGGCATGCATGAGGCGCGCACCATGGTGGCCATTATCCAGCTTGCCATTGAGATTTATTACCGCGATCAACGGATCGCCAATCCCGAGTGGGAGCGAATCAGGGGCGATATCCTGCCTGAACTGGGCCTCAGCGACGATACCCTGCCTGAATTCGTCGATATCGTGCTTGAACGATTCGGCGCCGGAGTGGCGATTTGATGGTGAAGCTGCCGGGAGATTCCCGGGGCGATATAAATTGAAAAGGCTTTCGTGCTAACCTTTCCGGCATAGGGGAGGAAGGATGCCGATAGCAGTCGATGCATGTGCCGCACAGCACCAGGGAGATCGCAAGGAGCAGCAGGATCGCGTCGCTATTTTGCCGCATCCGCGGAGAAAGGGCGTGGCCCTGGCGGTGGTTGCCGACGGCATGGGCGGGCATACGGGGGGCGCCCTGGCAGCCGAACAGGTCGTGCATACCGCCAAGAACAATCTGGACAATTACGCACCGTCCGACGAGAACGCCCATTCCATGCTGGAAAACAGCATGCGGGAAGCGCACACCATGATCAAGGCCTCGCGCTTCATGAACGAAATGGATCCCCACAGCACGGCCGTGATGCTGCTCTTGCAGCCAGGGCGCATGACTTGGGGATATTGCGGGGACAGCCGCCTGTACCAGTTCCGCGGTAAACAGCTACTGGGCCGGACCGTCGATCATTCCTACGTCGAACATCTGGTCGCACTGGGCAAGATCACCCCCGAGCAAGCGTTGACCCACCCCAATCGCAATGTGCTGCTCGCCTCGCTCGGCGGTCAGGACGAGCCGAAAATCACCATCTGCACGACCGACGACCTGGTCGCCGGCGACGCCTTCGTGCTTTGCTCGGATGGTCTGTGGGCCTATTTCGACGACGCCGAACTGGGTGCGCTGGTCGCCGCTAACTCGGCCCGCCAGGCCTGCGAGCAGTTGATTGAAAAGGCCAGAGAGCGGGCCAAGGGCGGGGGCGACAATCTGTCGCTGGCTATTATCAAGCTGGTCGACGCCTTGCCCCAAAAACCGCAGCTGCCGCCTGGCAGCACACCGCGCGCGGCCGGCTAGCCGCGCATTGAACGGCAAGAGAAACGGCGCCTCAGGGGCGCCGTTTTTTTGGGCTGGCGGCTGCTGCTATTTGCGACCCAGACCGCCGAGCAGTGCCGCCACCACGCGTTTCGGCTTGTGCGGGTCGGCCTTGGCGGGGGCCTGCGGTGAATCCGGCACTTCGCCGCGCGGCGAGTTGTCTTCGTAGGGTTTGCTGAAATCGAAGCCGTCGGCGGCGATCATCGGGTTGCGGCGCGGCGGTCGACGGTCCGAGCGTTCGACGCGTTCCGGGCGGCTGGAGCGTTCTCCGCGCTCGGGGCGTTCGCCACGTTCCGGGCGCTGGGCGACCGGGGCGAAGGCCGTCGGGGTGCTGCGCTTTTTCTTGTTGCCCGGGGGGTATTCGTATTCCGGCTCCGGCTCGTAGCCGGTGACTTCCACCTGCTCGATCGGGCGCTTGATCAGTTTTTCGATGTCGACCAGATAGCCGACCTCGCGGGCGCTGACCAGCGAGATGGCATTGCCCATCTTGCCGGCGCGCCCGGTGCGACCGATGCGGTGCACGTAGTCTTCCGGCGTGTGCGGCAGTTCGTAGTTGATGACGTAGGGCAGGTCGTCGACGTCCAGCCCGCGCGCTGCGACATCGGTCGCGATCAGCGCATCCGTTTCGCCGCCCTTGAAGGCTTCGAGCGCCTTGATCCGGTCGATCTGGCTCTTGTCGCCGTGGATGGCGTCGGCCTTGATGCCGGCGCGCTGCAGTTCGCGAGTCAGGCGCGAGCAGCCCTGCTTGGTGCGCATGAAGACGATGCATTGGCGAATCTCGCCGGACTTCAGTAGCTTGGTAAGCAGGCCGCGCTTGCCATATTCGGAAACCGGATGGACTCGGTGAGTGATGGTTTCGGAAACCTGGTTGCGGCGGGCGACTTCGATCAGCACCGGCGACTTGAGCATGGTGTCGGCCAGCTTCTTGATTTCTTCCGAGAAGGTAGCCGAAAAGAGCAGGCTCTGGCGCTGCTGCGGCAGCATGTTGAGGATGCGCGTGACATCGGGGATGAAACCCATGTCGAGCATGCGGTCGGCTTCGTCAAGGACCAGCGCCTGCACGGAATTGAAGCTGACACTCTTGTTTTCGACGTGATCGAGCAGACGGCCCGGCGTGGCGACGAGAATTTCGACGCCCCTCTTCAGTTCGGCGATCTGCGGCCGGATATCGACGCCGCCGTAGGCGCACATGGCGCGGATCGGCGTGTGTTTACTGTAGGACTTGACCGACTCGAAGACCTGCATGGCCAGTTCGCGGGTCGGGGCGAGGATCAGGGCGCGTACCGGGTGCTTGGCCGGCGACGGGCTGCTACTGGCGAAGGGCAGGATGCGCTGCAGGATGGGCAGCGTGAAGGCCGCCGTCTTGCCGGTGCCGGTCTGGGCACCGCCCATGATGTCCTTGCCGCTGATGACCAGCGGAATGGCCTGGGCCTGGATCGGCGTCGGCTTGGTGTAGCCCTCGTCGAGGACGGCGCGCAGCAGTTCGGGCGCCAGGCCGAGATCGGCAAAGGTGATTTCGGGAGCTGCTTCGGCAGCGGGGGTGCCAGCGCTGTCGCCGGCTAAGGTATTGATTTCAGACATGGGCCGGGATTATACGCCACCCCGCTTGCGAGGTGCCGGATATGTCCGGCCGGCGTTTTTGAAAATTGGCCTCGGGGATGGTTGACCGTGGCAATGGAAGACGCTGGGTCAAAGGTCCGCAGTCAGTTCTTCCAGGCGCTGTCGGTTGATTGGCTTGACAAGAACGGCGTCGAAACCGGCGCTGAGCAGGCGGTCGATATCTTCCTGAAAGGCATGCGCCGTGTAGGCGAGGATGTGCAGGGGCGGGGTGGCCTGGATGTCCCGCAGGCGGGTGCAGGTTTCTTCGCCGGACAGGCCGGGCATGCTGATGTCGAGCAGGATCAGGCGGAAAACCTGCTGGCCGGCCTGCGTCAGTGCCGCTTCGCCGTTCTCAGCTTCGAGCACTGTCCAGCCGAGTTTGCGGAGCAGGGTGGAAGCGAGCAGGCGGTTGGTCGAATTGTCGTCGACCACCAGTGCGTAGCGTGGATCAGTCATTCTTGGTGTTCCGTGGGAGATAAACGGTAAAGGTCGATCCGACGCCCACTTCCGATTCGAGCGTGACCCGGCCGCCCATATGTTCAGCCAGTTGCTTGACGATGGCCAGTCCAAGCCCGGTGCCGCCATGCTCGCGGACCAGGAAGTGCTCCAGTTGCTTGAATTTCTCGAAGATCGCCGCCTGGCATTCCGGCGGAATGCCAGGGCCGGTGTCGCGGACGCTGAAGGCGATGCAGTCATCGACGCCGTGAACATGGAGGGCGATTTCGCCGACAGCCGTAAATTTGACCGCGTTGCTCAGCAGGTTGTTCAGGATTTGGCGCAAGCGCATCGGATCGGTCTTGAATTCGGCCGGCAGATCGTCGGCCAATTGCTGCGTGAGGTGAAGTCCCTTGGCCTCGGCGCGGCCTTGATGTACCGCAGTGCATTCCTCGATCAGATCGGCGAGCGGGGTGCTGACTGCCTTGAAGCGCATTTCGCCGGATTCGATCTTGGCCAGGTCGAGGATTTCATTGACCAGGTTGAGGAGATGCTCGCCACTTTGCTGGATGACGCGGGCGTATTCCTGCTGGCCGGGCTCCTCGAGTTCGTACTTGAGCAGTTCGGCAAAGCCGAGGATGCCGTTGAGCGGGGTCCGCAGTTCGTGCGACATCGTGGCCAGGAAGGCGGATTTCTGACGGCTGGCTTCTTCGGCTTTTTCCCGGGCTTCTTCCAGGCGCTGGAAAGATTCCTCGACGGAATCGGCCATCCGGTTGAATGAGCTGGCGAGTTCGCCTATTTCGTCGGCCGAGCTGGTATCCAGGCGACGCCTCAGGTCGCCCTCCTGGAAGGCGTGAATGCCGGTAATCATGCCGGTGATGCGGCTGGTCAGCAACCCGGCGATCCAGACGGCAATGCCGATGACGATGATGACCATCAGCAGTGTCGACCCCCAGAGGCCGATCGCCGTCGATGTCAGACTTTGCGCGATGTGCTTGAGCAACTCGCCGCGCTGGTGCTTGAAGCTGACATCCTCTTCCTTGAGCAGGGTGTTGATGCGAGCGGCGGTTTCGGTCGCCGCCTTGTGGAATTCGTCGACGTTGGCGCCGATGGTGACAAAACCGAAGCCCTGCGGCGACTTGCCGTATTGGCCGGTGTAATAGGGAATGGCGGCGGCCGTGGTGAGTTTCCACAGGCCGGAGAAGAAAATGACGAAGGAGCCTGAGCCGCCATGCTCGGTGAGCGCCTTCCAGCCGTCGCATTGCGGCGAGAAATTCAGATAGCGGCAGTCGAGGCCGACGGTACCGGCCTTGATCAGTTCCGTGGCCGGCTTGCGTTTCAGGTTCTGGTCGCGGAACTCGGGAATGCCGGCGAGAAATTCGGGCGACGGTCGGCCGCTCTTTTGCCATTCGGCGTACAGTTCCTCATCCATCCACGGGGTGGCCGGCTGGCCGGTTTTCGGATCGTAGCCGGTGATGAAGTAGTCGCGCGGATGCGAAATCGAGCGGCTCTTATAGTCCCAGATGAACGCGTAATTGCCCTTGATGGCGTCGGCGATCGGCGTGTAGCGCTCCGCGGTCGGTATCAGGCGGTCGGTAAACTGGCGGATGTGGTCGTGGTCGAGGGCCAGCGTGACGTAGCCGGTGATCCGGCCGCCCTTGACGACTGGCATGGCCCAGCGGACGATGCCGCGAAATCGCTTGCCGAGGGGATTCTCGGTGCCGGCATAGGCCGATTCCTCGGGCTTGAAGGGTTTGCCGGCCTTTTCCAGGGTCGCCGGCAGATAGGGACCGATGGCCTGGGTCGGCACATAAGCACCGATGACGTCGGAAACGTAGATTTCGCCCGGTTTCAACTTTTTCAGTTCGGGGAAATAGGTTTCTGCCCGGACAAAGGTATTGCTACGGTCGACGACGTTTTTCAGGCCATTTTCAGTCAGATTGCCGGTCGTGACCTTGATCTTTTCATTGCCATCGAGATCGACATAGGTCATTTCCACGAATAGCGGACGCTGTTCGGCCTCGCCGAGATATTCCGGCGGCCGGGCGTGAAAGTCCCGGGCATTATCGGCCATGACCGGGCGGGTTACTTTGGCTTCGCGGGCAACGGGTTTTTCCGGCACCCACGAGTTGCCATCTTCAGCCAGCTTCCACGGGCCGTGCCGGTAGAGGGGCCGCTGGCGCTGGTCCAGAAAGCGGCGGAAGGCAGCTTCGGAGGGTTCGAGCGCCGCGGCCTGCCGGATGTCGCTATCCCGGTCATAGAGAAAGCTGGCGATTTCCTTGGCGGCGTCGGTGGTCAAGGATTCGATGGCTTCGCGCGAGCGCAGGTCGAGGGCGCGAATCGAGTCGTCGGTGACGGTTTTGCCCAGCGATTTGATGGTCGACAACATGGCGTCGGCCATGCTGCCGGCCTTGTCGGAAATGTCTTCGCCCAGGCGACTGGTGGCGTGCCAGGCAAATCCCGCCAGGAGTACCAGCGGAACGACCTTGATCAGTACGAACAACGCGATCAGCTTGCCGCGGATGCCGCCGAGAAAGGCTGGAAGTTTCATCGGTTTCCGCTCATGGCTGGCCTGGCTACCCCGGGGGGTCAGTGTTTTTCGGATTTTTGTTCGCCGCTCGTCTTGGTGTCACTTTCCGACGCTGGCTCTTCGATTGTTTTCTTCTTCTTCCGCGTCCCTGGCGGTTCCGGTGGCGGCAACTGCGGAGCGACGGTTTCGAGCTTGTTTTCCCGCATATATTCGTCCATCTCGCGCCAGCCGGCGTAGATGCCCGCTTTCGGCAGCCAGGCGTAGATCGAGTAGCAGTCCTCGATGGCCCGGCCGGATTGCCGGCAGGCACTGCCGACCGCCTTGGCCTCCGGCTCCATGCGGGCTTCCTTCTTGGCCGGATCTTCCAGACCCAGTTTCTGGTTGACCTGATCGCAAGCGCTCAAGCCAAGCATGGCAACGATAAGGAAAGTGCGAGTAATCATGATGGTGATTTTCGCATATCTGCGAAAAGTGTGGCGCATCCTTCGGATTCGCCGGCAGTTATAATTTGCACCTTTCTGGTTTGTTTGGAGCGCCCATGTCGCATCGTATTCGTCTGTCCACCATCGTTCTCGCCCTGGCCCTGGCGTCTTCCGCCGCAATGGCCAAGCCGGTCAAGTCCACCGCCAAGCCAGCGCCGGCCCCGGCGGCGCCGGTTGAATTCGAGCTTGCCCATAATCTCGGTGCGCTCGGCGAAGAGCGCCTGCAGACCATCGTCGATCGTTTCAACAAAGAGACGGGCAGCACCCTCAAGCTGGTGCGCCTGGAGCGCGGTGACAAGCCGGCAGCAATCAATCTGGTGCTCCGCTACGACATGAGCGATGTGCTGAGCCAGCCGAAGCTGTTCGTGCCCTTGCACGAAGTGATGGCCAAGGCCGGCCAGCCGCTGAAATTTGGCGAATTGTCGGGCGACCTCAAGGCCGGTGTCGTCGATGCCAAGGGCAAGCTGGTTGCACTGCCGGTGCTCTATTCCACCCCGGTGCTGTTCTACAACAAAAATGCCTTCCGCAAGGCCAAGCTCGATCCGGAGCAACCGCCGAAGACCTGGTTCGAAATGCAGGGCATGCTCGACAAGCTGCAGGATGCCGGCTATGCCTGCCCTTACACCTCGTCGTGGCCGGTCTGGGTGCATGTCGATAATGTCAGTGCCATTTCCGGCGTGCCGGCGACCAACGACAAGGGCCAGCTGATGTTCAACGGCCTGCCGCAGGTCAAACATATCGCCATGATGGCGACCTGGACCAAGGCCAACTACTTCAAGCTTTTCGGTCGCCGCAACGAGGCCAGCGCCAAGTTCCATGAAGGCGAGTGCGCGATGATCACCACCGATTCGCGCGAATACACCGATTTCCGCGATGCCAAGGGCGTCGAACTGGGCGTCGCGCCACTGCCGTATCACGACGACGTCTATGGCGGCCGCCAGTCTTCGCTGGCTGACGGCGCCTCGCTGTGGATCGGTGCCGGTCAGTCGCCGGCCCAGTACAAGCAGGTCGCCAAGTTTGTCTCCTTCATGCTGTCGCCGGAAATGCAGCTCGAAATGGTCCGCGTCTATGGCGGCCTGCCGCTGACTGCGGCCGCCCGGGTAGCCGCGCGCAGCAAGCTGTTGCAGGATGGCGACAAGACCCTGGACATCGCCTACGCCTCGCTCAATGGCAATGGCAGCAAGCCGGCGGTGCGCGTAGCCAATATCGACCCCGTGCGCATCATTGCCAATGAAGAGCTGGAGGGGGTCTGGGCTGACAAGAAGCCGGCCAAGGCGGCGCTCGATAACTCGGTCAACCGCGGCAATGCCTTGCTCGGTGCCAAGCCGGCGCTGAAGAAGGCGCAACCCTTCTGATGTCTTTGCCGCTGCCGCGCTGGATTGCCCACCGCGGCGGCGGATCGCTCGCCCCGGAAAACACCCTGGGCGGCATCAGGCTGGCGGCCAGCCTGGGCTACCAGGCCGTCGAGTTCGACGTCATGCTGTCCGGCGACGGTACGCCGGTGCTGATCCACGACGAAACCCTGGAACGGACTACCAGCGGTGTCGGCAGTGTCTGCACGACGCCGGATTCCATCCTTTTCTCGCTCGATGCCGGTCAGGGCGAGCGGATTCCGCACTTTTCCGAAGCCGCCCTGCTGTGCCGCGAGCTGGGCCTGCTGGCCAATGTCGAGATCAAGCCAGCGGCTGGTTTCGAAAGGCAGACGGCGGCAACGGTTGCCCGTCTGGCCTCCGGTTTTTGGCAGGGGGCGGCGGTTCAGCCGTTGCTCTCGTCGTTCTCGCTGGCGGCACTGGAAGTCGCCCGCGACGTCGCCCCGCAGATTCCCCGCGGCCTGCTTTTCGAACAGGTGCCGGCCGACTGGCTGAACATCGCCCGTGGTTTGCAGGCCGTTTCCCTGCATTGCGCCGCCGGGCATCTGAGCGACGCAGTGCTGGCCGAAGCGCTCGCCAACGACATTCCTGTCCTGTGCTACACGGTCAACGCTCCGGAAGAGGCCGAAATGCTCTTCGCTCGCGGGGTCAGTGCGGTCTTTGTCGATCGGCTCGACCTTTTCGCTCCGGACACAAGTGCTTACAAAGGCTTGCATTTGCACGGCTGATTTTTGCCCCGCTTTGCCTTCAAATGACGTCCAGGGAGTTCGCCCTAGACCTCAGGAGAAAATCATGAAAATCACCCAGACCTTCGCCGCCCTTGCCCTCATTCTGCCCGCCCTGGCTTTTGCCCAGGCCAATACGCCGCGCGTCGATCAGCGCCAGGCCAATCAGGAAAGGCGTATTGACCAGGGGGTTGCTTCCGGCAGCCTGACCCAGCGCGAAGCCAATCGCCTGGAACGCGGCCAGCAGCATGTGGACAACATGGAAAATCGCGCCAAGGCCGACGGTGTGGTGACCCGGGGCGAGCGCGCCCGGCTGCACCAGGCGCAGGATGTGCAGAGCGCCCGCATCGACCGCCAGAAGCACGATCGCCAGCACGATTACAACCATAACGGTCGCGTCGACCGCCGCCGTTGAGCCATTTGCCCTGAGCGCAGCACAGACCCGCCGGCCGGCGGGTTTTTTGTTTGGACGGCCGGATTGCTGCGTCATCGATAGAAGCTTTCATTTAAAATCACGGGCTTCGAATATCAACGCCGTGAAGGCCGCCAGCTTATGAAAAGCTCCGAAATCCGCCAGCAGTTCCTCGACTTCTTCGCCTCCAAGGGCCACCAGATCGTTTCCTCCAGTTCGCTGGTGCCGCACGAGGACCCGACGCTGCTGTTCACCAACGCCGGGATGAACCAGTTCAAGGACGTTTTCCTCGGTTTCGACAAGCGGCCCTACACGCGCGCCACAACTTCGCAGAAATGCGTCCGCGCCGGCGGCAAGCACAACGATCTCGAGAACGTCGGCTACACCGCGCGCCACCACACCTTCTTCGAGATGCTCGGCAACTTCAGCTTCGGCGACTACTTCAAGCGCGACGCGATCAAGTACGCCTGGGAACTGCTGACCGAGGTCTACAAGCTGCCCAAGGACAAGCTGACCGTCACGGTCTACGCCGAGGACGACGAGGCCTACGACATCTGGACCAAGGAAGTCGGCGTGCCGGCCGACAAGGTCATCCGCATCGGCGACAACAAGGGCGCCCGCTACGCTTCCGACAACTTCTGGATGATGGGCGACACCGGTCCCTGCGGCCCGTGCACCGAGATTTTCTACGACCACGGCGAAAAGCACTGGGGCGGCCCCCCGGGATCGCCGGAAGAGGACGGCGACCGCTTCATCGAGATCTGGAACAACGTCTTCATGCAGTTCAACCGCGACGAAGCCGGCGTCATGCACCCGCTGCCCAAGCCCTCGGTCGACACCGGCATGGGCCTGGAGCGCATTTCGGCCGTGCTGCAGGGCGTCCATGCCAACTACGAGATCGACCTCTTCCAGAGCCTGATCAAGGCTGCCGCCCGCGAAACCAGCGATGCCGACATGAACAGCCCGTCGCTGAAGGTGCTGGCCGACCACATCCGCGCCTGCTCCTTCCTGATCGCCGACGGCGTGATCCCGGGCAACGAGGGCCGCGGCTACGTGCTGCGCCGCATCATCCGCCGCGCCATCCGCCACGGCTACAAGCTCGGCGCCCGCGCCGCCTTCTTCCACAGGATGGTGCCTGACCTCGTTGCCGAGATGGGCATGGCCTATCCGGAACTCAAGGACAACCAGGCCAAGGTCGTCGCCACGCTGAAGCAGGAAGAAGACCGCTTCTTCGCCACCATCGAGCACGGCATGGCCATCCTCGAAGGCGAACTGGCCGACATGGCCGCCAAGGGCGCCACCGTCTTCAACGGCGAAACCGCCTTCAAGCTGCACGACACCTACGGCTTCCCGCTCGACCTGACCGCCGACATCTGCCGCGAACGCGACTTCACCGTCGACGGCGCCGCCTTTGATGCCGCGATGGCCCGCCAGAAGGAACAGGCGCGCGCTGCCGGCAAGTTCAAGATGGCCGCCGCGCTGGAATACAGCGGCCAGGAAACCGCCTTCCACGGCTACGAATCGCTCGACGCCAAGGGCAAGGTGCTGGCGCTGTACAAGGACGGCGCCGCCGTCAATGAACTGAACGAAGGCGACCTCGGCGTCGTCGTCCTCGACAACACGCCGTTCTATGCCGAATCCGGCGGCCAGGTCGGCGACCGCGGCGAACTGAAGGGCGTCGGTGGTATTTTCGCCGTCGAGGACACGCTGAAGATCCAGGCCGCCGTTTTCGGCCACCACGGCGTGTTGAAGACCGGCAAGCTGGCCGTCGGCCAGGAAGTCGCCGCCAAGGTCGATACGGCTTCGCGTGCCGCGACGGCCCGCAACCACTCGGTCACCCACCTGATGCACAAGGCGCTGCGCCAGGTGCTCGGCGGCCATGTCCAGCAGAAGGGCTCGCTGGTTGATCCGGACAAGACCCGTTTCGACTTTGCCCACACGCAGCCGATGAGCGCCGAGGAAATCCGCGAGGTCGAGGAAATCGTCAATGCCGAGATCCTGGCCAATGCCGCGACCGATAGCCGTGTGATGGCCATCGACGACGCCCAGAAGTCGGGTGCCATGATGCTGTTCGGCGAAAAATACGGCGACGAAGTGCGCGTCGTCGCCATCGGCTCGTCGAAGGAACTGTGCGGCGGCACCCACGTTGGTCGCACCGGCGACATCGGCCTGTTCAAGATTGTTTCCGAGGCCGGCGTTGCCGCCGGCGTGCGCCGCGTCGAGGCGATTACCGGCGCCAATGCGCTGGCCTACGTGCAAACCCAGGAAGGCCGCGTCAACGGCATCGCCGCCCTGCTCAAGACGACGCCGGACGAGATGGCCGAGCGCCTCGTCGGCATCATGGACAACGTCCGGGCGCTGGAGAAGGAGCTGGCCCGCCTGAAGTCGAAGCTGGCTGCCAGCCAGGGCGACGATCTGGTCAATCAGGCCGTCGACATCAAGGGGGCCAAGGTGCTCGCCGCGACGCTGGAAGGCGCCGATGTCACGGCGCTGCGCGAAACCATGGACAAGCTGAAGGACAAGCTGAAGTCGGCCGCCATCGTGCTGGCCTCGGTGGTCGACGGCAAGGTCACGCTGATCGCCGGCGTCACCGCCGACCTGACCGGCAAGGTCAAGGCCGGCGAACTGGTCAATCTGGTCGCCCAGCAGGTCGGCGGCAAGGGCGGCGGCCGTCCCGACATGGCGCAGGCCGGTGGCACCCAGCCGGAAAACCTCCCGGCGGCACTGGCCTCGGTTGCGGCCTGGGTCGACGGCAAGCTTTGAGAGCGACCGGCGCGCTGATTCTGGCATTGGTGGCGGGGCAGGGCCTCGCCGCCGAACTTGATCGCGCGCCGATTGAAGCCACGACGGTCGACGGCCAGAAAGTGCGTCTTTTGCCAAGTGGCCGCTGGGAGTTCGTCGATGCCGCCAAGGCGGCTGCCGCGCAGAAGGTCGCCGCCGACTATCCGGAAAACAAGACCCGCCCGCTCGAAGCCCAGGGGGGGCTGTTTGGCGGTTTCGGGCGTACGCTGATGCCCGGCGACAAGGATTACAACCGGGGTTCGCTCAATCCAAAGATGCGCTGAGGACAATTAACCATGTTTCAATAATGGTTAATTGTTGACCTGCGTCAATGTGACTAGTTGCTGCGGCGCTAGCATCCTTCTTTTCAACTAGACAAGAGGGAGTGTTTCATGTGCAAGAAAATTCTGGTCGCTGCGCTGGTAAGCGCCGGTCTGCTGTCAGCTGCCGCAGTCAAAGCTGACGATGGCGCCTTCATGGTGCGTGCCCGTGCGGTTTATGTCGATTTCGACAATGGCCAGAAGGACGGCTTGCCGGCTTCTCTGGGGGGCGCCAAGGTGGAAGCGGACAGCCGCTGGATCCCGGAAGTCGATTTCAGCTATTTCGTGACGCCGAACATTGCTGCCGAACTGGTTCTGACCTACCCGCAGAAGGTCGATATCCTGGTCGGTGGTGCCAAGCTGGGTTCGATCAAGGCCTTGCCGCCTTCTTTGCTGCTGCAGTACCACTTCACCCAGCTCGGGGCTTTCAAGCCCTATGTTGGCCTTGGTGTGAACTACACCCTCTTCTCTTCGCGCAAGGATATTGGCGGCTTGGCCAGCGTCGAGAAATCCAGCTTTGGCGCGGCGGCCCAGGTTGGCGCCGATTACATGCTGACCAAGAACTGGTCTCTGAATCTCGACGTCAAGTACATCCAGATGTCTACCGACGTGATGGTGAATGGCACGGGCAAGGTCGGCAAGGTTGACCTGAATCCGATCACCGCCGGGTTTGGCGTCGGCTATCGCTTCTAAGCCAGTCAATTCCCGTGATCCGAAGGGCGCCTGAAAAGGCGCCTTTTTTATGGCAGGGGTTTTCCCGGCGTCTCGTTGGCATGACGGACGAACTCGCCTTCGATGACCCGCGGGCTGCCGGGCGGTTGCGCCCGCGGCTTGCGCAGTGAACGCGTCTTCCAGCGCAGCCAGCCCCAGAAAGCCAGACCGCCGACGGTAACGACGACCAGCGCAAGCAGCGAGAACATGACGGCCAGCACAAGAAAAGTCGCGCCGAGCAGGAGGGCGAGCAGTTTGGCGAGAACTCCTTGCGGCGGCTGGCCGAGGGCGGGGCCTTGCCGGAAAAAACGGGTTTGCGGATCGCGATCCATGGCTGTGCTGGGAGGTTGAGATGGCAACGATTTTAGTCGACTGCCAACTCGGGGATTGTGGCGCCGCTGTCGTGTTCTTGTAACGGCGGGTACGACTAGCCCTGCTGCTCCATCCCGATGTCGTTGGCCCATTGCAGCGCCCGGGTCTGGGCGCGATTGATCGCTTTCGGGCCGAGGCCTGGCAGTTCGGCCAGGGCTTTGGTCAGGCGAAGCATATCGCCGTCCTCGCTGCTTTCGGCAATGCGCAGCAGGGCGCCCAGAATGCCGCTGCCGGCACACAGGGCATCGCGAACATTGCTGGTCAGGCCGAGCGGGGCGACGATCTCCGCGATGGGTTGGGCGACCAGCGCCGGCATTAGGGACATGATGCCGGCCATGAAGGCCTGGTCGGCCAGCGCCGCGTCACCCGACTGCAACTCGCCGGCCAGGAGCTCCATCAGGCGGCCGCGCGTGGCTGCCAGCAGCAGCAAGGGATTGCTGCTGCTATTCTGGTTGCCGGCGGCGAAAAGCAGCAGTTGCAGCCAGCGCTGCAGCTGGCGGCGGCCAAGCACCGTGATGGCGTGGCCGAGCGAGGTGATTTTCTCGGTGCAGCCGGCACCGACGGAATTGGTCATGCGCAGCAGGTTGACCGTAAGGCCGGGCTCCGGCTTGAGCGCCGCTTCCAGTTCGGCAGTGGCCGCATCGTCCAGCAGCAGACCCATCAGCTTCATCAACGACAGTTGCGAATGGTCGAGCTTCTTGCCGGCGATGATTGTCGGCTTGGCAAAATAATACCCCTGGAACAAGGTGAAACCGAGCTTCAGGCATTGCTCCATTTGCTCGCGCGAATCGACCTTTTCGGCCAGCAATTGCTTGCCCATCGGCTTCAGCTTCATGGTCAGCTGCATTAGCTGAACGCGGGACAGTGGCTGGATATCGACCTTGACGATTTCGACCAGCGCCAGCAGTTCGCTGAACGCCGGTTCAAGCTGGATGACGTCGTCGAGGGCCAGGGTGAAGCCGGTGGCCTTCAGCGCCTTGCAGCGCTCGATAACGGCGGGGGTCGGCGGTACGGTTTCGAGGATTTCGAGGACGACGGCGTGGCGCGGCAGGAGTTCGAGCAGGTCGCTGAACAGAAACTGTTCGTCGACATTGATAAAGCCGCGGCACTTGCCGAGCGCGGCTTCGACCCCGAGTTCGGTAAAGGCGTTGGCAATGACGGTGGCGGTCGCCTGAACACCGTCGGTCACGTCGGCAAAATTACGCCTGCCGCTGCGAAACAGGAGTTCGTAGGCGAACAGCCGCTGCTCGTGGTCCAGAATGGGCTGGCGCCCGAGAAATAGCTGGTCGGCGGCTGCGTCGGTCACGAATTTTCCTTAAAACGGCAGTTGGATTCCCGGCCAGACGGCTTGCAGTGCCTGACGGAAAGCGGCCTGGATGCGTTCCAGGGCGGCCGCATTATCGGCCTCGAAGCGCAGGACGACGACCGGTGTCGTGTTGGACGGCCGGGCCAGGCCGAAACCATCGGCGTATTCGACGCGGACGCCGTCGATGGTGATGATTTCCTCGGCCCCCGGGAACTGGCCCTCGGCTTTCAGCTTGTCGATCAGGGCGAAGGGCTCGCCCTCGGCCATCTTGATGTTCAGTTCCGGAGTCGACGGCGAATTCGGCAAGTCTTTCAGCACCGGGTTGGCATCGGCGGCGCGCGACAGGATTTCGAGCAGGCGGGCGCCGGTGTACAGGCCGTCGTCGAAGCCGAACCAGCGTTCCTTGAAAAAGGTGTGGCCGGACATCTCGCCGGCCAGCGGGGCGCCGGTTTCCTTGAGCTTGGCCTTGACCAGGGCGTGGCCGGTATTCCACATCAGCGGAACGCCGCCGTGCTGGCGAATCCACGGGGCGAGCCGGCGGGTGCATTTGACGTCGTAGATCACCGTGCCGCCCGGCACGCGCGACAGGACGTCGGCGGCGAAGAGCATCAGCTGGCGGTCGGGATAGATGATTTCGCCATCCTTGGTGACAACGCCGAGGCGGTCGCCGTCGCCGTCAAAGGCGATGCCGATTTCCGCGTCGGTTTCCTTGAGGGTGCGGATGACGTCGGCCAGGTTTTCCGGTTTGGAGGGATCGGGATGATGGTTGGGGAAATGGCCATCGACTTCGCAGAACAACGGGAGAATCTCGCACCCCAGGCGCTTGAACAGTGCCGGCGCGATGGCGCCGGCGACGCCGTTGCCGCAGTCCATGACAATCTTCATCGGGCGGGCCAGTTTGACATCGCCGACGATCCTGTCGACGTAGGCGGTCAGGACATCGGCGCTGCGTCGTTCTCCCTGGCCCTGTTTCAGGTTGCCGGCCTCGATGCGCTTCTTCAGGTCCTGGATGGCGTCGAGGGCCAGCGTCGTGCCGCCGATGACCATTTTCAGGCCGTTGTAGTCCGGCGGATTGTGGCTGCCGGTGACCGAGGCGCAGGAGTGGCAGCCCAGTTCGTAGGCCGCGAAATAGGTGACCGGGGTCGGCACGCAGCCAACGTCGATGGCATCGATGCCAGCGGCACAGATGCCGTCCATCAGGGCGCCGGCTAGTTCCGGGCCGGACAGGCGGCCATCGCGGCCGACGGCAATGGCCTTCTGGCCCTGTTCGACGGCCAGCGAACCGAGGGCGTGGCCGATCTGGCGGACGACGTCGGCGGTCAGCGACTTGTTGACGATGCCGCGAATGTCGTAGGCTTTGAAAATTTCAGCAGGGAGTTGGCGCATGATGGGCAGTTATGAAGTCTGAGAAATGAAAAAGTGTAAGAGCCTTTGCGGCAACCAGTCCAGGTTGCCCGGGAAAGCGCCGCTGACAAAACCGACATGGCCGCCCGCGACCGGCTGTTCGAGCCGGACGCTGGGGCTGACATCGGTGCTGCAGGGCAGATGCCGGGCTGGCAAAAAAGGGTCGTTTTTCGGGTTGACCGCAAGAGTCGGTATGGCGATGGATTTCAGCCACGGCTTGGCCGAGGCGCGCTGCCAATAGTCATCGGCGCCGGCGAAACCGTGGATCGGGGCGGTCACCGCATCGTCGAACTGATAAAGATTGATTGCCTGCCGCATGCGAGCGGCGTCGAAAAGGCCGGGAAACTGGCGCAGGCGGGCGGCGGAGACGGCTTTCAGGGTGGCCAGGAAATGCCGCGTGTAAATCCGGTTGAAGCCATGCGCCAGGTGGTGGCCGCAGGCAGCGAGGTCGAGCGGGGCGCAGATGGCGGCGACGCCGGTGACCAGTTCGCCAGCCGCAGCGCCGCGTTCGCCAGCCCATTTGAGCAGGGCATTGCCGCCCAGCGAGATGCCGGCCGCGTGCAGCCGGCGCGAACCGTTGGCGGCCCGCAGGCGGCGCAGGATCCAGTCGATTTCATCCGAATCGCCGGAGTGGTAGGCGCGCGGCCGGCGGTTCAGTTCGCCCGAGCAGCCACGGAAATGCGGCAGGGCGAGACGCCAGCCGGCGGCTTTGCAGGCATGGGCTGTCGAGATGGCGTAATGGCTGCGCGCGCCGCCTTCGAGGCCGTGAAAGAGGACGAGCAGGGGAGCGTCGGACGGGCCGTCGAGGTGATCGACGTCGATGAAGTCACCATCCGGGGTGTCCCAGCGTTCGCGGCGCAACTTGAGCGGGTGCGGCTTGATGAGCAGCGGCCACAGCGTCTGGGCCTGGCCGCCGGGTAACCAGCTCGGAGCGCGGTAGGGTTTCAATGCAGCGTATGCGGCACGGCTTCAGCCATCGCCTGATGGCCATCGTCGGCGGCGGAGGCGTGCCGGCTGACCAGTCGCCAGCCATGGGCGCCGCGGATATAGACGTGGGTAACGTGCAACGGGCCGTGCGGACTGGGGTCGTCGCCAACGAAGAGAATTTCGGTCAGGTGATGGATGGCCATCACCGTGCCCCGCCAGTGGGTCACCGGCTCGGCCTGGACCCGCAGGCGGGCGCTTGTGAAGATGCTGCGCCAACTTTCGCGGATCGGCGCCTCGCCCAGCAGGCGGACGCCCGTCGGGTGGACGCAGAGGATTTCCTCATCCTCGGCCCAGACCAGCATCAGCAGGTCGGCGTCACCGCGGGCGATGGCTTCGTAGAAGGCCTGTTCGACGTCATCCGCCGAGGCGAAGCTGGCGGGCTTGCTCATTTCAGGATCGGAGGGGCAGGATTGGGGATCGAGCGGCTGGCTCGATCCCGGCAACGATCAGTGGTGACCCTTGGGGGCTTCGCCCTTGAAGACGTACTTGGTCGAGCAGTACGGGCAGGTGA
>CAMLHL010000056.1 GCA_946479855.1 uncultured Pseudomonadota bacterium | reverse complement strand
CCGGCAAGCTGATCATCATCGATCCCAATCCGATGATGCCGGCCTTCCGCTCGATTCTGCTCGACCGTTTCAGGGCGCAGATCACTTACCTCGACCATGCCCAGGTGCGCCAGATCGATCCGGCCCACCGGACGGTGAGTACCGATGTCGATGACATTCGTTTCGACGAGGCGCTGTTGTCTCCGCCGCAGCAGGCGGCCGATCTGCTCTGGCAAGCTGGGCTGATTCGCGCCGAGGAGGGGGGGCGGCCGAGCGGCTGGGCAGCCCAGGGGGCCGTCGATTTCCGTAGCGCGGCCGATGAGCGCATTTTCATTATCGGTGATGCGACCGGGCTGGTTTCGCCACTCTTCGGCTATTTTCCGAAGACCGGACATGTGGCCAATCACATGGGCGTCGCCGTGGCCCGGCAGATCGCCGCGCAACTAAGCGGCACAGCCGAGCCGCCGCTGTTGCCGGAAAGCATCTGCCATGTCATGAGCAGCGTCGAGCCGGTCGAACAGACCCGTATCGAAACCAGCTACCGCATGCGCGGTGACGGCTTCCTGCTGCAACAGGTCAAGCAGACCCGCGACCCCAACCCGGCCGGCGAGGACGTCGCCTGGGCCGAGGCCATGTACCGGGATTTCCTGCGCCCCTAGTGGCGGGCGTAGACGGAGGTCTTGCCGTTCTTGCCGACGAGCAGGGTTTCGTAGAACTCGCGGCGGACCCGCGGGGCGGCCTCGCTGTCCTTGTCGAGCATGGTGCAGGCGGTTTCGCAGGTCGGGCTGGAGAATTCGCGGCCCGGTGCGCCGAGCGGCAGCCCGGGCACGGCGAGACCGAGGGCCTTGGGTTTCTCGGTCAGCAGTTCCTTGATCTGGTCGGCATGGACGTGACCTTCGATGAAGTAGCCGGCAACCCGGGCGCTGGGCACCGCTTCGAGATCCTTCGGTACCTTGAGGCGACGCTTGACGGCTTCCATGTCGTCGGTCTGCGTGACGTTCACCGTGAAGCCGTTCTGGCGCAGGTGATCGGCCCAGTCGATACAGGCCAGGCAGACCGTGGGCATGAAAACCTCGATGACCGGCCAGGTTTTTGGTGCCTCGGCCCGGGCGTTGAGGGCGAGCAGGGCGAGACCGAGTAGCAGGGTTTTTTTCAGCATGGCTTGCCGGCCTTGCAACCCTTGAGGATCCATAGCGAGATGACGCCGGCTGTTTCGTCGGACTTGACCTTGCGTGCCATGGAGCCGGCATCGCGTCCGTTGTCGGTCTTGGCCTGCGGATCGGCGCCGGCTTCGAGCAGCAATTGGGTGTGCACTGGGCGGCTGGCGTAGGCCGCCATGTGCAAGGGGGTCGCGCCGTCGTTGTCGCGCGCCATGACATCGGCGCCGGCGGCGATCAGGGCCTTGAGGGCGCCGGTGTCGGGATTCATTGCCGCCAGATGGAGCGGCGTTGAGCCGAGGCTCGTGCGCAGGTCACGCTGCTTCGGATCGGCCTTGATCAGCCGGCGGACGTCGTCGCCGCTGCCGCTTCGGGCGGCATCGTGGATCGGTTGGTCGTAGCTGACGACTTCGGCAAAGAGCGGGGTGGCGAGCAGGCTGACCAGCAGAAAAATAAATAAACGTTTCATCAATTGAACCTCAGTCGTCGGGGCAAATGCCATTGTTCATGTAGTTTATTCGACAATCCTTGATTTTTGGCAGTTTCGTTTATTGCTAATATAATGATTCCATTGGCTAATTTTTGAGAATTCCGGCGTGATTGCGATCTTTTGGCCATCCCGGCCGGATTTCTGGAGCAAGCAGGGTGAAAATTGCGCGTCATCTCGTCATCGAAGGTCGGGTCCAGGGGGTCGGCTATCGCTGGTCTATGGTCGAACAGGCGCAAAAGCTCGGCGTCGTCGGCTGGGTGCGCAATCGCGCTGACGGCAGCGTCGAGGCGATGGCGGTCGGCGAGGAAGAAAAGGTTTTGCAACTGATCGCCTGGGCCCAACGTGGCCCCCGCCATGCCATCGTGCAATGCGTCCATGTCTCCCTCGGCGACGGCAGCTTTCACCGTTTCGAGCAGGCGCCGAACGCCTGAGCCGCCGGTGCGGCGGTCGACCGCAAAAAAGGCAAAAAAACGGATTGGTGCCCGACAGGCCGGGTTAGCGAGGGCGCTGACCGGGCGCTTTGAGTACCACCTCGACCGCTGCCACCTGGCCGCCCTGCCGCGCCGGATAGCTCTTGTTGCCGGCCAGGCGTAGCCTGCCGCCGGCCTCGATGCGGGCGGCAACAGACAGGCGGCTCCTATTGCCGAGCAGGTCGCGGTCGACCGTGGCGGTGAAGGGGATCGGTAGCTGGGCACCGTTCAATTCGTAGCGCTGTTCGACCAGCGTGCGGGCCGGCGAGCCGGCGCGCGAGGCGTCCTGGATGCGGATGGTCAGGATGGCGTCGGGAGGGAGCGCGGTCCTGGTCCGCGTGGTGACGTGGCCGCTGAGGTCGATGAAACTGTTGGCTGCGGCCGCCGAGGGACGGGGCGGCGGGGTCGTGTCGCTGGTGCAGCGGCGCAGGTCGCCCTTGCCATCTTCGAGAATGGCTTGGTGGTCCCTGGTGTGCAGGCGGATGTCGCCGCTGCGGTAGAGGACGCCGGAGGCGGTGGGGACCTGCGGCAGGGCGATGGCTTCGTCGTCGATATACAGCCTGGCATGCGGTCGACCGTCGGCATCGGCGAAAAACGAAATATCGATGCGGCTACCGTTATCGCAGGCGTAGGGGATACGTTGTTCACCAGCCAAGGCGGCGAGCGGGATAAGCAGTGGCAGCAGGAGGCGGACTTTCACGGCAAATCAGCCTCGGGGAGCAGGACCCAGTGCTCGTCGATCAAGCCTTCGATCGGGCGGAAGGCGGATTTGTAGGCCATCTTGCGGCTGTTGGCGATCCAGTAGCCGAGATAGAGGTAAGGCAGGCCGAGGGCATGGCATTGGGCGGCCTGCCAGAGGATGTTGTAGGTGCCGAAGCTGGCGTCCGGCACATCCGGATCGTAGAAGGTGTAAACCGAGGAGAGGCCGTCGTCGAGGATGTCGATCAGGCTGACCATGCGCACGATGCCGTTCTCGGAAAACTCGATCAGCCGGGTGTCGACACGGCTCTGCAGCAGGAACTGGGCATATTGCTCGTGGCTGTCCTCGTCCATGCCACCGCCGGGGTGACGGGCCTGCTGGTAGCGGTTGTAGAGCGCGTAATGCTCGTCGAGGTAGGCCAGCGGCAGTTCGCGGGCGCGCAGGTGGGCGTGGCGCTTCATGGCGCGGCGCTGGCTGCGGTTCGGGTGCAGATCGGCGACCGGCAGGCGTACCGGCACGCAGGCGCGGCAGTGGTCGCAGCGCGGGCGATAGGTGAAGATGCCGCTGCGCCGGAACCCGGCGCGCACCAGCGCGCTGTAGATTTCGCTGTCGATCAGGTGGGCCGGCGTGGCGACCTGCGAGCGGGCCTCGCGGTCGGGCAGGTAGCTGCACGGATAGGGCGAGGTGGCGTAGAACTGGAGCAGCGAGAAAGGCAGCGCGGCATCATCGGGCTGGGCCATGACTATCTCGCGGGGTCGAGCGGATCGGTCGACCAGATGCTGCGCGGGCTGCCGGCGACGGTCAACCCCGACAAATGGGCCAGAAACACATCCCGCGGTATTTCGCGGCCGCCGAGCGAGGCGAGGTGGTCGGTATACATCTGACAGTCGATCATGCCGAATTGATGGGTGACAAGGTAGCGCACCAGATGGGCGAAAGCGACCTTCGATGCGTCGGTCCGGCGGGAAAACATCGACTCGCCGTAGAACATGCGACCAATCGCCAAGCCGTAAAGGCCGCCGACCAGAACGCCGTTCTCGTAGCTTTCGACCGAGTGCGCCCAGCCGAGTTCATGCAGGCGAACGTAGGCCGCCTTCATTTCCGGCGTGATCCAGGTGCCGCCCTGGCCGGCCCGGGGCGTCGTGGCGCAGGCCGTCATGACGCCGGCAAAGTCGCTGTCGAAACGGACTTCGAACTGGCCACCGCGCAGCGTCTTCCGCAGTGAACGGCTCAGGCGGAATTCGGCGGGGAAGAGGACCATGCGCGGGTCCGGGCTGTACCACAGTGGCTGCCCGTCCACGGTGCCCCACGGGAAGATGCCGCGGCGATAGGCTTCGAGCAGGCGGTCGGGCTGCAGATCGCCGCCGACGGCGAGCAGGCCGCCCATTTCCTCGCGCGCTGATTCAAGCGGCGGGAAAGGATCGAGTGGGCCGAGAAAGGGAATCATCGCCGGTGCTGGGTTAGCGGGAGCGCTCTTCAGCCTGTCTGGCGAGCGGCCTGGCTTGCTGTTCGAGCCTGATTTCGCAGGCCGGGTCGGCGCATTCCTGGTGTTTCTTGAAGGCAATGACGTGGTCGGCGTCGAGCCGGATGCCGATTTTTTCACCCAGCGCGTGGTTGTGGTGCGACGGTACCAGCGACAGGACCTCGCTGCCGCTGGCCAGGCGCAGGGTGTACAGGATATCGGCGCCGCGGAAAGCCTTGTGCAGCACCTCGGCGAGCACCGGGCTGGTGTCGTCGTGGACGATGTCGTCCGGGCGCAGCAGCACGTCGACCTGGCAGCCGCTGGTGCAGGCATCGCTGGTTTCATTGCAGGCGACCGGGGTGTCGGAGATCAGCGTGCCGAGTTCCATGCGGACGCTGTTGTGTTCGGCGACGGTGCCGACGAGCAGCACGCCCTGGCCGATGAAATCGGCGACGAAGCGGTTGGCCGGCCGGTGATAGAGGTTATAGGGCACGTCCCACTGCTGGATGCGCCCTTCATGCATGATGCCGATCTCGTCGGCCATGGCGAAGGCTTCGTGCTGGTCGTGGGTGACCATGATGGCGGTCGACCCCTCGCGTTTGAGAATTTCGCGGACCTCGGCCGACAGACGCTCGCGCAGGCCGACATCGAGGTTGGAGAAAGGCTCGTCGAGCAGGATCAGTTCGGGGCGCGGCGCCAGGGCGCGGGCGAGGGCGACACGCTGTTGCTGGCCGCCAGAGAGTTCGTGCGGATACTTGCTGCCCAGACCGTGCAGGCCGACCGTGGCGAGCAATTGGCGAACCCGCTGCTGCGCATCCTCGCTCGGTTTGCGCCCAAGGCCGAAAGCGACGTTTTCCTCGATGGTGAGGTGCGGGAAGAGCGCGTAATCCTGGAAAACCATGCCGATCCGCCGCTTTTCCGGCGCCACCCGCTGGCCGGGACGGCTGACCACCTGGCCGTGCAGGCGAATCTCGCCATCGGCGATATCCTCGAAACCGGCAATGCAGCGCAGCAGCGTCGTCTTGCCGCAGCCCGACGGACCCAGCAGGCAGGCGATGCTGCCGGCGGCAAGCTGAAAATTGACGCCATCGACGACGGTGTGCCTGCCGTAGCGCTGAACGATGCCATTTAGTTCAAGTTGGGCCATAGCGGTCGATTATAATTCGCATTTACACACATGCGCACCGCCCATTATTCCCCTCTGCTTGGCGTCGGACTGGTCGTAGCCCTGCTGGCCGGACTGCCGGTCGCCAGCGTCGGCCTCAATCTCCTGGCCGGCGGTACCAGCGATACCTGGGCACATCTGGCGGCAACGGTGCTGCCGGAGTACATCGCCAATTCGCTCTGGCTTTGCCTGGGAGTTGCTGGCGGCGTCGGCCTTGTCGGCGTGGCGACGGCCTGGCTGACCGCGATGCACGATTTTCCCGGCCGCCGCTTCTTCGAGTGGGCCCTGGTCCTCCCGCTGGCCGTGCCGGCCTACGTGATGGCCTACGTGTATACCGATTTCCTGCAATTCGTCGGGCCGGTGCAGACCTTTCTACGCGACACCTTCGGCTGGCAGCACGGCGACTACTGGTTCCCCGATATCCGCAGCTTGCCCGGGGCCATGCTGATGTTCGCCAGTGTCCTCTACCCCTATGTTTATCTGCTCACCCGCACGGCCTTTCTCGAACGTGCCAGCGGCATGCTCGAAGCAGCGCGTACCCTGGGCATGGGGCCGTGGCGCGCCTTCTTCACCGTCTCCTTGCCCCTGGCCCGGCCGGCCATCGTTGCCGGTGTCGCCCTGGCGCTGATGGAAACGCTGGCCGACTACGGTACCGTCGCCTACTTCGCGGTCAACACCTTCACCACCGGTATTTACCGTGCCTGGTTTTCGCTTGGCGACCGCGTCGCCGCAGCACAACTGGCTGCCATGCTGCTCGCTTTCGTGCTGTTCTTGCTGATCGCCGAACGGGTCTCGCGCGGCCGGGCGCGCTATCACAATACGACCGGCCGCAATCGACCGATTGCCGGCGCCCGCCTGCGCGGTCCGGCGGCATGCCTGGCAACGCTGGCCTGTACGCTGCCGCTGCTGCTTGGCTTCATCCTGCCGGCCGGCTTGCTGCTCAAGATGGCCTTGACCGAGGGGGATGCTCAGTTTGGCGAGCGCTTCCTGACCCTCTCCCGTAACAGCTTCGTGCTGGCCGGGGCCACGGCCAGCCTGGGTGTCCTGCTTGCCCTGCTGCTGGCCTACGGTGCTCGGTTGTCAAAAACAACCTTGGCCAATGCACTGAGCCGCTTGGTCGGCCTCGGCTATGCGGTGCCGGGGGCGGTCATCGCCGTGGGCGTGCTGATTCCGGTGACCCGCCTCGACAATTGGCTGGCGGCGCAATGGACACTCTGGTTCGGCTATAACCCCGGCCTCTTGCTGACCGGGGGGATTGCCGCGCTGGTTTATGCCTATCTGGTGCGTTTCCTGGCCGTGGCGCTGCATACCGTCGAATCCAGCCTGGCCAAGATCACGCCGAGCATGGACGACGCTGCGCGCAGCCTGGGCCTGGGGCAGGCTGAAACGCTGCGCCGCGTACATGTGCCAATACTGCGCGGCAGCTTGTTGACGGCCGGGTTGCTGGTCTTCGTCGATGTGATGAAGGAACTGCCGGCAACGCTGGTCATGCGTCCCTTCAACTTCGATACGCTGGCCACGCAGGCCTATACGCTGGCCTCCGATGAGCGCCTGGCCGAAGCGTCGACCGCGGCGCTGGCCATTGTGGCGGTCGGTCTGTTGCCGCTGATCGCCTTGTCGCGGCAGATTACGGCGGCCCGTCGCAGCTAGGCAGCCCGCTTTGGGCCGCTGACAAATGCCCGGGCGGCGACTTCCCGGTGATTGTGTCGCAATGCCAGGCGGAGCGGGGAACCGGGGCCATCGCTGGCCGCCGCCTTGAAGTTGGCGCTGCGGCTCAGCAATTCCCGAACGATCGCCCGCTGTCCTTCGAAACAGGCGACCCGCAGCGGCAGGCCGGGGCTGCCATGCATGTCCGCTTCTTCGAGGTCGGCACCGGCTTCGCGCGCTGCGATCGCCTCATTCAGGCGACCGGCGCGGATCGCCACGATCAACGGGCTGTTTTTGAATCCTTTGCTCGTCATGCACCATGAGTTTTCCGACCGTCCCCGAATGGTTCGGGTGTTGGCGAGAAGCCCGGTTACTTGAAGCCGACACGGTCAAAAATGATCTGGGCCTTGGCCTGGTACATCGCCAGATTCCTGACCGGCAATTGGTCGGCCTTGAACTTGCCCAGCGAATCGAGTGCCGGATTGGTGACCTTGACGCTGCCAACCACCGGCCACTCGTTGTTGCCGTCGGCAAAATAGCGTTGGGCCTGGTCGGAAGCGAGATATTCCAGAAACTTGATGCCGGCTTCCTTGTGTGGCGCCGTCTTCAACAGGCCGCCGCCTGAAACATTGATGTGCGCGCCATGACCCGCCTGATCCGGCCAGACGATGCCGACATTCTCCATCAATTTTTGCTCTTCCGGCTTGGTCGACCGTAGTAGTCGGGCAACGTAATAGGTGTTGGAAATGGCGACGCCACATTCGCCGGCGGCGACCGCCTTGATCTGGTCGGTGTCGCCACCCTTCGGAGCGCGGGCGAAATTGGCGACCATGCCGCGTGCCAATTCTTCGGCCCTGGCTTCACCCTGATGGGCGATGATCGAGGCCATCAACGACAGGTTGTAGGGGTGTGAGCCGGAGCGCGAGCAGAACTTGCCCTTCAGTCTGGGATTTGCCAAGTCGGCATAATTCTGCACATCTTCCGGCTTGATCGAGGTTTTGTTGTAGACAATGACGCGGGCCCGGGTCGAGAACGAGAACCAGTCCTCAGTACGCAGGTGAGCGGGAATCCGCGCCTCCAGCAATTTCGATCTGACCGGCGCAAACAGCCCCTGTTCGTGCGCCTTGGCCAGGCGGGCGGCATCGACGGTCAGGAAGATATCGGCCGGACTGTTGGCGCCTTCGTTCTTGATCCGTTCAAGCAGCTCGTCTTCCTTGCCTTCGATGCGATTGATCTTGATGCCGGTCTGCTGCGTGAAATTGCTGTAGAGCGCTTCGTCGGTCTGGTAGTGACGGGCGGAGTACAGGTTCAGGATTTTTTCCTGTGCGATGGCGGCGTGGCTGAGAATGGCAATCGCGGTGGCGGCCAGAAGGGGCATCGGTTTCATGCGGCAACTCCGGGTGGATTATGAAAAATGGCTCGAGTTTAATGATCGGGCTTTGATTTGTAAATGAGAATGATTATCCAATTCGGGCGTAAAAAAAAGCGGCTTGCAAGCCGCTTTGTTCAGTTGCCTTCGAGAATTCGTCGGGCGCCGTTGTAGCGCGACATCCAGTAGCTGCTTTCCATGCTCTCGACGCGCACCTCGGCGCCGGTACGTGGCGCGTGCAGGAAATGGTTGTCGCCGAGATAGATGCCGACATGCGAGAAGGTGCGGCGCATGGTGTTGAAGAACACCAGATCTCCTGGCTTGAGCTGGCTGGAGTCGATTTTTTCACCGACTTCGCTCATTTCGCGGGCCGTGCGCGGCAGGGAGGCACCAATACTGTCCTTGAACACCAGGCGGACAAAGCCGCTGCAGTCGAGGCCGCTGTCTTCGTCGTTGCCGCCCCAGCGGTAACGGACGCCGACCAGCTTTAGGCCTTGCAGGATGACATCCTGAGCGACGTTGGTGTAACGTTCCAGAAACGATTGCTGCTCTTCCGGTTTGCGTACCTGCTCAACTGCAATGGCCGCGCTGATGCCGCCGACAAGCAGCGAGCACGAGAGCAGGGACGAAAGCAGTACTTTATGCATAGCCCTGAAATGTATTTGAAAAATAGGGCGCTGTAAAGATGAAGAGACGATGGTTCACTACAGCTATGTTCATAATCCGTAATTATGAATACAATTTATCCTCCGAGGAGCGTGGAGTTTATGGATTCCTTCAAGGCACTGCTAATAGAGGAACGTGACGGCAAGGTAGTCAGCGGCTTCGTCCACATGGACGAGAGCCAGCTTGATGCCGGCAACGTGACCATTCGGGTTGCCTACTCCAGCGTTAACTTCAAGGATGCCTTGGCGGCAACGGGCAGCGGCAAGGTCATCCGGCGCTTCCCTTGCGTCGGCGGCATCGACCTTTCCGGTACGGTAATCGCGAGTGGGGATGCCCGTTTCAAGGCTGGCGATCAGGTAATCGCCACCAGTTTCAACATTGGCGTTTCCCATCATGGTGGCTATGCCGAGATTGCCCGGGTGCCGGGTGACTGGGTGGTTCCTCTGCCGGGAGGGTTGTCGCTCTATGAGGCGATGGCGCTGGGCACGGCGGGGTTTACTGCGGCGCTCGCCATTGTCCGCATGGAAGAAAACGGCCTGCGCCCGAGTAAAGGCGCCGTCATCGTCACGGGGGCCACCGGCGGTGTCGGCAGTCTGGCCATCGACATGCTGGCCCGGAAGGATTACCACGTCGTGGCGCTGACCGGCAAGGAGAGTGAGGTCGACTACCTGCGCAGCCTGGGGGCTGCCGAAGTGCTGTTGCGTCAGGATATTGATCTAACGACGATCAAACCGCTCGACCGGGCGCGCTGGGCTGGCGCGGTCGATAACCTGGGCGGCGACGTGCTCGCCTGGATCGCCAGCACGATGGCGCAGGGCGGCACCATCGCCAGCATCGGGTTGGCGGCCAGCATGTCGCTGAACACGACGGTGGCGCCTTTCATCCTGCGCGGCGTCTCCTTGCTCGGCATAGATTCCGGCTATATCGGCGAGCCTTATCGCAGTGGCGTCTGGCAACGTCTGGCGACGGATTTGCGACCGCCGCACCTGGCCGCCATGTCACGAAAAATCTCCTTTGACGAGCTGCCGGCGACCTTTGGCGAATATGTCGCCGGGCGGGCCAAGGGCCGGGTGGTCGTCGAGATTGCGGCGGGCTGACGTGGACGCCGAAATGCAACGCATTCTGGTCGTCGATGATTCCCGTGTGGTCCGGATGTCGCTGATCCAGCACCTCAAGGGACATTACGAGGTTCGCGAGGAGGGCGACGGCGAAGCGGCGTGGCAGTCATTGATTGTCGATCACTCGATCAGGGCTGTCATTTCCGATCTGCAGATGCCCAAGCTGAATGGCTATGGCTTGCTGGAACGGATGCGCACATCCAAACTCCGGCGCTTACAGCAACTGCCGTTCATCCTGGTTTCCGGTGAAGAAACCGAGGAGGAGCGAGTCAAGGCGAAGGCGCTTGGCGTTTCCGATTTCGTGACCAAGGGAGCGGGCTGTACGGAAGTGCTGACTCGCTTGAATAATCTGCTGGTATTGACCGCTGCACAGGAAAACCTTGATGCCGGTCGCGAGCAACTGGTTCAGGATCCGGCGAGTGGTTTGTTCACCCGCAAATATCTGGAACTGCAGACCGCCCAGGCGTTGTCGCACGCGGCCCGCCATGGCGTCGATGTCAGCCTGATGGTGCTGGGTTTTGATGGTTTTGCCGGAATGTGCGAACGACTGGGTGAGCAGGTTGCCGCTCAGGTGAGCAACCGCTTTGCCAAGATGCTGGCCGGGAAAATGCGGCAGGAAGATAGCCTGGGGCATTTCGCGACCGGGCAATATGCGGTCGTCGCGCCAGGGATGGCGCCCGCTTTTTGCGCCACTTTTGCCGAGCGCGTCCGCCAGGCGGTCGAAGTGGCCCGTTTGTCGGTGCACGGCCAGACGGTCGCCTTGACTGTCAGCATCGGATTGGCCAGCGTGCCGACCGATCAGGTCAATTCGGCGGCTGCCTTGCTGGATCTTGCCGGCGAGCGCATGCGCATGGCGATGCAGGCCGGCGGCAATCGAACCGAGTCGGGCGGAATCCTGCCCGCATCGCGTCCGATTTCCATCCCTCACGCGCTGGAATTGCTGGCCGCCAGTCGGCAGGGGATCGTCATTCCGCACTTGCCGGCGCTGGCCGAGCAATTATTGCCCTTGTTGCGGCTGATGAATCAGGAACTGGATTTGGCTTTGCCGGTGGCAGAGATCGAACGGCGTTTAAACGAACGGAAATCTCAAAACAATTAATCCGTTTTTGTTTTTGTTGTGCAGGAAAACTTATTGATAGAGGGAGCTTTATGGCAACGTACAAGGAATTTCACCAGTATTCGATCGAGAAACCGGACGAATTCTGGACCGAACAGGCAAAACTGGTTGACTGGAACGAGCCGTTCACTCAGGTGTGCGACTACTCCCGTCCGCCATTCGCCAAGTGGTTTGTCGGTGGCAAGACCAATCTTTGCTACAACGCGGTTGACCGCCATGCAGCCAAGCGCCCGAATGATCGCGCCCTGATCTTTGTATCGACCGAAACCAACGAGGAAACGGTCTACAGCTTTGCCGAGCTGCAGCGCGAAATCGAGCGCATGGCGGCGATTTACCAGAGCCTCGGCGTCAAGCGCGGCGACCGCGTACTGATCTACATGCCGATGATCGCCCAGGCGATGTTTGCCATCCTGGCGGCGACCCGTATTGGCGCCATCCACTCGGTAGTGTTTGGCGGTTTCGCCTCCGGTTCGTTGGCGACGCGTATCGATGACGCCAAGCCCACCCTGATCGTTTCTTCCGATGCCGGGATGCGTGGCGGCAAGGCCGTGCCCTACAAGCACCTGCTCGATGAAGCCATCGACCTGGCCGAGCACAAGCCGGCCAAGGTGCTGATGGTCGACCGTGGCCTGGACAAGGAATTCAACAAGGTCGCCGGTCGCGATGTCGACTATGCCACCCTGCGTGCCCAGTTCATGGACGCCAAGGTGCCGTGCGAGTGGATGGAATCTTCCGAGCCGTCCTACATCCTCTACACCTCCGGGACGACCGGCAAGCCGAAGGGCGTTCAGCGCGATACCGGGGGCTACGCGGTGGCGCTGGCTTCCTCGATGAAGCACATCTACTGCGGTGGCGAAGGGGAAACCTTCTTCTCGACGTCGGACATCGGCTGGGTGGTCGGTCACTCCTACATCATCTACGGCCCGCTGATCGCCGGCATGGCCACCGTGATGTACGAAGGCACGCCGCTGCGCCCCGATCCCGGTATCTGGTGGCAGATCGTCGAGAAGTACAAGGTCACCGTGATGTTCTCGGCGCCGACCGCCGCCCGCGTCCTGAAGAAGCAGGATCCGGCCTACATGCACAAATACGACCTGTCGACCCTGAAGCACGTCTTCATGGCCGGTGAGCCGCTCGACCAGCCGACCCACGAGTGGTTCATGAACGAACTGCAAAAGCCGGTCATCGACAACTACTGGCAGACCGAAACCGGTTGGCCGATGCTGGCCGCCTTGCCGGGCGTTGAAAATACCCCGATCAAGTACGGTTCGCCAAGCTTCCCTGTCTATGGCTACAACCTCAAGATCTTCCGCGAGGATGGTTCCGAGTGCGCGGCCAACGAAAAGGGTATCGCTGCCGTCATTCCGCCGCTGCCGCCCGGCTGCCTGTCCACCGTCTGGGGCCAGGACGACCGTTTCGTCAGCACTTACTTCACGCTGTTCAAGGACCCGCTGGTTTACTCCTCCTACGACTGGGCGATCAAGGACGACGACGGTTACTACACCATCCTCGGCCGTACCGATGACGTGATCAACGTTGCCGGCCACCGTCTGGGTACCCGTGAGATCGAGGAAGCGATCCAGAACCACCCGGCAATTGCCGAAGTGGCCGTGGTCGGTGTCGAGGACAAGCTCAAGGGCCAGGTGCCGATGGCCTTCGCCGTCGTCAAAGATGCCTCGAAAGTGGCGACGCCGGAACTGGTCAAGGCTCTGGAGAAGGAAGTCTTCGCTACGGTCGACGGTATACTCGGGGCAATTGGCCGGCCGGCTCGCGTGCACTTCGTGACCGGTCTGCCCAAGACCCGTTCCGGCAAGATGCTGCGCCGTTCGTTGCAGGCGCTGGCTGAAGGCCGCGATCCGGGTGATCTGACCACCATCGACGATCCGTCCACGCTGGAGCAGATCAAGAACGCGCTGGCCAGCTAAGGCTGTCGGCATTTGCGCTCGGCCCATCGGTCAGTGCCGGTGGGCTTTGATGAAGATATCCCCGTGAGGCGGTTGCGCTGAACGGGGATTTTTTTACGTCTCCTCGGTAAGAATCGGCGCCGGGGGCGGGTGTTAGAATGCCCGCTGGATCTACCTTTGCGTTGTTTGCCGATGATTTACGAAACCGTTGCTGCTGTCGACCTGGGTTCCAATAGCTTTCGCCTGCAAGTCGGGCGAGTCGTCGATGACCAGATTTACACCCTGGACTCGATGAAGGAGCCGGTTCGGCTGGCTTCCGGGCTGATGCCCGACAAGCGCCTCGATGCGGCGGCCCAGTCGCGGGCCATCGATGCGCTGCGCCGCTTCGGCGAACGGCTGGGCGGGATCGACAAGGGGGCGGTGCGCGTGGTGGCGACCAATACCCTGCGCGTCGCCAAGAATGCCTTCGAATTCCTGCCGCTGGCTGAAGAGGCGCTCGGCTTCCCGATCGAAATTATTGCCGGCCGCGAAGAAGCTCGCCTGATCTATATCGGTGCTTCGCATTCGCTGCCCAGCGCAACCCATAAACGCCTGGTCATCGACATCGGCGGCGGTTCCACCGAATTCATCATCGGCAAGCGGCACGAGCCGCAGCTGATGGAATCCCTGTACATGGGGTGCGTCAGCTACACGCTGCGCTTCTTTCCGGATCGCCGGATCGACAAGAAGCGCTTGCGCGAGGCGCAGATTGCGGCCGCCAAGGAAATCGAGCTGATCGCCCACGATTATCAGCGCCTTGGCTGGAAGGAGGCCGTTGGCTCGTCCGGCTCGGCGCGGGCGATTGCCGATGTCCTTGAGCTGAACGGCTTGAATCCCGATGGGGAAAGCGGGATTACCCGGGTCGGACTCGACCGCCTGTGTGCCCTGCTGATCAAGGCCGGCTCGGCCGAAGCCCTCGATTTGCCGGGTATCAAGGGCGATCGCTTGCCGGTTTTTCCGGGCGGCGTGGCCATCATGTCGGCAATCTTCGAGGAACTCGGCATCGAGCGCATGTCCTATGCCGACGGAGCTTTGCGCCTGGGCGTGCTGTACGATCTGCTCGGGCGTTTTCACCACCATGACATGCGGGACTCGACCGTCACGCAGTTTCGTCGGCGCTATCAGGTCGAGGGCGATCAGGTCGAGCGCGTCGAAGCGACGGCGTTGTCGGCGCTGACGCAATTGTCCGACGGCTCGCCTGGGGAGCTCGATGTGCAGTTCCTTTCGTGGGCCTGCCGGCTGCACGAAATCGGGATTTCAGTGGCGCACAACGCCTACCACAAGCATGGCGCCTATGTGCTGACCTACGCCGACATGCCAGGTTTTTCGAAAAAGGATCAGGCCCGGCTGGCCATGCTGGTCCTTGGACATCGGGGCAAGCTGGAAAAACTGGGGGCGATTCCTGCGGTCGACAGCGCCTGGAACCTGATTTTCTGTCTGCGGCTGGCGGTCCTCCTGCACCGCACCCGCGACGACCGGGAGATGCCGGCCTGGCGGGTCTTGCGCAGCGGCAATGGCTTTTTGGTCGAGCTGCCGTCCGACTGGCTGGCCGCCAATCCCTGGACAGCCGCCGCCTTCCGGGAAGAGGCCAGCGTCTGGAAGCAGATCGGGCGGGCGTACGTCGTCAAGTCAAAACCGGCAAGGAAGCTTGCATGAATCACCCTCCCCGCCTGAATCTTGAGCCGGGGAGGGTGGTGCTTGCCGGTTGCTGGACACTGGCGGAAATGTTGCCCGACCTGGCGGTCTTGCAGGATCAGCTGGCCGCCCGTGCCGGCGCTGGACATCGCTGGGATCTGTCGGCGGTAACGCGGCTGGATAGTGCGGCCGCAGTGCTTCTCTGGCGAACCTGGGGAGGGTGCTGGCCGGAGGACCTGGTTCTTGGGGAGATGCAGCGGCAGGTCCTGGCCCGGGTGGCCGAGCTACCCGCTGAGATGCCTTCGTCATTGCAGCGCCGGGTGTCCTTCCCCGAATTCATCGGGGCACTGTTGCTCAAGGCCATCGGCAATCTGCGGGGCATGATCACCTTGTTCGGGCAGTTGCTGCTCGATGCCGCCTATCTGTGCCGCCATCCGCAGGATGTGCCGTGGAAGGAACTGACTGCCAACGTTTACAAGGCAGGTGCCCAGGCCTTGCCGGTTACCGCCCTGGTCGGCTTCCTGATCGGCGTGACGATCAGCTATCTGTCGGCACTCCAGCTGAAAAGTTTTGGCGCCGATGTCTTCATCGTCAACATTCTTGGTATCTCGATTATCCGGGAACTGGGGCCGGTGCTGGTGGCGGTGCTGGTGGCCGGGCGATCCGGTTCGGCGATGACTGCCCAGATCGGGGTCATGCGGGTGACCGAGGAAATCGACGCCTTGTCGACGATGGGCATCTCGCGCAGCCTGCGCGTGGTTTTGCCCAAAATTTTCGGGTTGACCGTAGCAATGCCCTTGCTGGTGCTGTGGACGTCGGCCGTCGCTCTTTTTGGCGGCATGTTGGCGGCCCTGCTGCAGCTTGACCTGTCGCTGGTTTATTTTCTCGAAAATCTGCCTCGCGCCGTGCCGGTAGCCAATCTGGTCATCGGCCTCGGCAAGGGCTTGGTTTTCGGCTTCGTCATCGCCGTGGTCGCCTGCCATTTCGGCTTGCACGTCAAACCGAATACCGAAAGCCTGTCGGCCAATACGACCAGCGCAGTGGTGACGGCGATCACCACGGTCATCCTGGTCGATGCGATATTCGCCATCTTTACCCGGGATATCGGGGTGCCCGTGCTATGAATCGGCCACCGGTCATCGAATTGAGCGGTGTTTGTGCCAGTTTTCGCGGCCAGGTCGTGCATCGAGATCTTGCCTTGCGGGTCGAGGAAGGTCAGATCGTCGGTCTGCTGGGCGGTTCGGGGAGCGGGAAAACGACCGTGCTGCGCGAAATTCTCGGTTTGCTACGGCCGGATTCAGGGACCATCAGGCTCTTTGGCATCGATCTCGACGAGCCGGACCCTCGGGTACAGCGCAATCTGCGCCGCCGCCTCGGTATGCTTTTTCAACACGGTGCCTTGTTTTCCGCCTTGTCGGTCTTCGACAATATTGCCTTTCCACTGCGCGAACTGCATTGCCTCGACGAGGACTGGATCCGTCGTCTGGTCCACCTCAAGCTGGCCATGGTCGGTCTCGATTATTCGCATGGTCGGCTGAAGCCGGCCGAACTGTCGGGGGGAATGGTCAAACGTGTCGCACTGGCGCGCGCCCTGGCGCTGGAACCGGAACTGCTGTTGCTCGACGAGCCGACGGCCGGCCTCGATCCCGATCGCAGCCAGAATTTTGTCGAACTGGTCGGCAGTCTGCAGCGCGAGCTGGGTCTGACGGTCGTCATGGTCACCCATGATCTCAACACGCTGGCCGGGCTGGCCTCTCATGTCGCCATTCTGGCCGAACAGCGCATTGTCGCTTTTGGCACCAAGGACGAGATCATGACCGTCGATCATCCGTTCGTTAACGGCTTTTTTGGCACAGACCGCCGGAAGCTGCTTTAATTGCCACTCATGGAAAATAAGTCATACGCCTTCGCTGCCGGACTCTTCGCCCTTCTGCTCGGATTGGCAACATTGCTGGCCCTGTATTGGTTGGGCGGCACCCGCGAGGCAGCGCATGACTACATTGTCGTCACCAAGCAGAATATCGGCGGCCTCAATCCACAGGCCCAGGTGCGCTACCGCGGCATCAGGGTCGGCAAGGTCAGCGACATTCGCCTTGATCCGGAAGACTACAGCAACATTCTGGTGACCATTTCGGTTAACGAGGATGTTCCGTTGACCAAGGGGACGGTAGCCAAACTGAATTATCAGGGGGTCACCGGGCTGGCCCATATCCTGCTGCTCGAAACCGGCAAGAACCTCGAGCCGCTGGAGCCCAACGACGTCACCCCGCCGCGTATCACAATGATTCCGTCCTTGTTGGACGACCTCGGCGAAACGGGGATGGCGACGCTCAAACTGGCCAGTCAGTTAATGGTCAACGCCAATGCCCTGCTTGATGAAAAAAACCGGGCTCACCTGACCGCAACGCTGGCCAACCTTGAGGCGGTGTCCGACAACATGAAGCCGATGCTGGAAAATCTCGATGCGACGCTGCGCCAGGTCAAAAAGCTGCTCGATGACCGCAATATCAGACAGTTGTCGCAGGCGGCGGGCGAGGTCGGCCCCTTGCTGGCTGATAGCCGGGTGCTTGTCAGCAAGATGCAGATAGCCACCGACAAGCTCGACGTAGCGATCGGTGATGCCTCGGCCGGCGGAACCTCGGCGTTGATGCCGCGCCTGAATGAACTGGCGACGGATTTTTCACTGACCTCGCGCCAGCTGAGCCGCGTCCTTCGCATTCTCGAAGATACGCCGCAGGGACTGGTCTTTGGTGTGCCTGCCCAGGCACCCGGCCCTGGCGAATCCGGCTTTACGCCGCCGGGAGGGAAGTGACATGCGCTGGCCGGTCTGCCTGATACTTTGTCTGGTCCTGGCTGGATGCTTCTCCGCTGGCAAGCGTGGGAGCGACACGCCGCTGGTTATCTACGATTTCGGGCCGCCATCGTCCGGAATCATGGTGCCTCCCCGTCTCCAGCCGGTTGCACTGGAAGTGCGGGCCCCGCTGTGGTTCGATGCGTTGGGAATCGATTACCGGTTGGCCTATGTCGATGCCGCCCGCTTGCGCGAGTATGCGCGGGCGCGCTGGGCCGGCCCCCCGGCGCAAATGATCCAGCAGCGCCTGTCGCAGCAGCTGGGCTATGCCATGGCGGGTCAGGGGCAGACCCGTTGCCTGATCCGTATCGAGATCGCAGAATTCAGTCAGGTGTTCGCGACGCCGGAGAGTAGCCGAGGTGTCCTGCAAGGGCGGATTCTCCTGCTCGACCGTGCCCGGCGTCAGTTGGCGGAACAGGCCTTGAACGTTGAAAAACCGGCGGCCTCTGCCGATGCGCGCGGCGGCGTCGGAGCCTTGACCGCTACGGTCGGCCAGTTGAGCGAAAATCTGGCCACATGGGAAAAACAGCTGCTTGATGCGGGAAATGCCGGCGGCTGTTTCGGCTAGCTGGACACGATGCGTTCGGCGATGCGCTGCTTGATATCGGCCAGATTGTCGTCAAAGTGCGCGTAGTGCATCAGCGACAAGCCGAAGACGCAGGCGTAAAGCAGCAGGCTGCGGCTCTTGGCTTCAGCGTCGGACAGGCCGGCCGCAACGAACAGTTTGCGCGTGCATTCCAGGCGATAAAGGTCGACCGCTTCAACGAAGGCGGCGGCCTGCGGATCGTGCCGTGCCCAGTCGCGTATCGCCAGTTCGATCGACATCCCCTTGCGGTTGCGACTGGCGCCGTATAGCTCGATAGCAAAAAGCAGTTGATCGTGTTCGCCGCCTGGCGCAACCGCGGTGGTTTTCTCGATATCCCGGATGCGTCCGGCCTTCCAGTGCTCCAGTACGGCCGCCAGCAGAGCCTGACGGTCCTTGAAATGCCAGTAAAAACTGCCCTTGGTAACCCCGCAGCACTTGGCCAGAACCTCGACGCGCAATCCGCTGACCCCTTCCTTGGCCAAGACATCAATGGCAACATCGACCCAGCGTTCCGGGTCGAGTTGGGTGCGTGTCGCCTTGGCTCTGCTGCGGGCTTTGACAGGCAATGCTTGGGCCGAGGACTTGACAGTTTTGTTTTCCATACGCTACCGTACGCTTTTCCATACTATACAGTATGGCGATTGTGCTGATTGAGGCAAAATCTGTCAAACAGGTGAAAATGCCTGGGCAAATTCAATCAATTAAGGAGAGGCTTGTGAAGATACTGGTCCCTGTCAAACGGGTTGTTGATTACAACGTCAAGGTTCGCGTCAAGGCGGACGGTTCGGGCGTGGATCTGGCCA
>CAMLHL010000055.1 GCA_946479855.1 uncultured Pseudomonadota bacterium | reverse complement strand
AGATCTGGGCGCTGCCGCCCTTCTTCCGCGTCGGCAGCTGGATCGGCGGCGACCGTGACGGCAACCCCTTCGTCACTGCCGAAATTCTGCGCGAAACCCTGCGCCTGCAATCGGCCGCCGCACTCAATCATTACCTCGAGGAAGTGCATGAGCTGGGGGGGGAACTGCCGCTCTCCGAGCTGCTGATCAAGGTCACGCCGGAATTGCTGGCCCTGGCCGAACACTCGACCGACCACTCGCCGCAGCGTTCCGACGAACCGTATCGCCGCGCCCTGTCCGGCATCTATGCCCGACTGGCCGCCACCGCCCGCGTGCTTGATCATTTCGAGCCGGTCCGCCACGAAATCGGCAGCGCCGCTCCGTACGAAACCCCGGATGCCCTGCGCGCCGATCTTAAAGTCCTGAACAATTCCCTGAAGCTGAACGGTAGCGCCAGCCTGGCCGGCGGCCGTCTGCGCCGGCTGTTGCGCGGCGTCCAGGTCTTTGGCTTCCATCTGGCGCCGATCGACCTGCGCCAGAATTCGGAAGTCCATGCCCGCAGCGTCGCCGAACTGCTCGCCAGCGCCGGCCGCTGCCCCGATTACGAGGCGCTTTCCGAAGCCGAGCGCATTGCGCTGCTGGTCGAGGAAATCAGCACGCCGCGCCCGCTCTACTCGCCTTATCTGGACTACTCGGAGGAAACCCGGGGCGAACTGGCCATCTTCTTTGCCGCCCGCGAACTGCGCCAGCGCTATGGCGCTGCCGCCCTGCCCAACTGCATCATCTCGAAGACCGACGGCGTCTCCGACCTGCTCGAACTGGCCCTGCTGTTGAAAGAAGCCGGCCTGCTGCTGCCCGGTGCCACGCCGCGCCTCGAGGTCAACATCATCCCGCTGTTCGAAACCATCGAGGATTTGCAGAAGAGCGCCGCAACGATGGAAGGCGTCTTCAAGTTGCCGGCCTATCGCGAACTGATTGCCGGCCGCGGCAACGAGCACGAAGTCATGCTCGGCTATTCCGACAGCAACAAGGATGGCGGCTTCCTGACCTCGGGCTGGGAGCTGTACAAGGCCGAGATCGAACTGGCCCGCGTCTTCGCCGAACACGGCGTCCGTCTGCGCCTGTTCCACGGCCGCGGCGGCTCGGTCGGCCGCGGCGGCGGCCCTTCCTATCACGCCATCCTGGCCCAGCCGGCCGGCGCCGTGTCCGGCCAGATCCGCCTGACCGAACAGGGCGAAGTCATTTCGACCAAGTACGGCAATGCTGTTACCGGTCGCCGCAACCTCGAAGTGCTGCTTGCCGCGACGCTCGAAGCCAGCCTGACCGACCACGAGAACAAGGTCGAGCCAGCCGAACAGTTCCATGCCGTAATGGACGAACTGTCGCTGCGCGCCTTCAATGCCTATCGCGGCCTGGTCTATGAAACCCCGGGCTTCACCACCTATTTCCGCCAGTCGACCGTCGTTTCCGAAATCGCCTCGCTGAACATCGGCAGCCGCCCCGCCTCGCGCAAGGCTTCCGAGCGCATCGAAGACCTGCGCGCCATTCCCTGGGTCTTCAGCTGGGCGCAATGCCGCCTGATGCTGCCCGGCTGGTACGGCTTCGGTGCTGCGGTCGACGGCTATTTATCGGCCAATCCGGACGGCCTCGCCACGCTGCGCCGGATGGTCAAGGCCTGGCCCTTCTTCCGCAGCCTGCTCTCGAACATGGACATGGTGCTGGCCAAGACCGACCTCGCCATCGCCTCGCGCTACGCCGAACTGGTCACCGACGCCAAACTGCGCGAGCCCATCTTCAGCCGCATCAAGGCCGAATGGGCACTGACCCGCAGTCACCTGCTGGCCATCCTCGAACAGGATGATTTCCTCGCCGACAACCCGATGCTCAAGCGCTCGCTGCAACTGCGCTCCCCCTACATGGACCCGCTCAACCATTTGCAGGTGGAACTGCTCAAACGTCACCGCGCCGGGGATACCGACGAGCGCGTTGCCCGCGGCATTCACCTGACGATCAACGGAATCGCCTCGGGGCTGCGTAACAGCGGGTAAAATGCGCGGATGCCAAACCCCATCAAACGCACCGTATTCTTCGTTTCCGACGGCACCGGCCTGACCGTCGAGGCCCTCGGCCATAGTCTGATGACCCAGTTCGAAGATGTCGAATTTCAGCAGATCCGCATCCCCTTTCTCGACAATGTCGAAAAAGCTCAGGATGCGGTCGCCCGCATCAATGCCCAGGGTGAATCCGACGGCATGCGGCCCATCGTCTTCACCACGCTGGTCGATCCGCAACTGTCGAATATCGTCCACCAGGCCGATGCCTTCTGCCTGTCCTATTTCGAGACCTTCCTCGCCCCGCTGGAAAACGAACTGGGCAGGAAATCAAATCACACGGTCGGCCGCTCGCACGGCTCGGCCGAAAGCTCCGAGTACAAGAAGCGCATCGAGTCGATCAACTACACACTGGCCCACGACGACGGCATCACCGACCGCGACCTTGAAGAAGCCGATGTCATCCTGGTCGCCGTCTCGCGCTGCGGCAAGACGCCGACCTCGCTCTATCTGGCCATGCAATTCGGCCTGAAAGCGGCGAACTTCCCGCTGATTCCGGAAGATTTCGACCGGGGCCGCCTGCCCGGCACGCTGGAAAAGCACCGCGGCAAACTGTTCGGCCTGACCATCCAGCCCGAACGCCTGCATCAGATCCGCGAAGAACGCCGTGCCGCCAGCAAGTATGCCTCGCTGGCCAACTGCCGCTTCGAGATCGCCGAAGCCGAAAAAATGATGCGCCGTGAAGGCATCCGCTGGCTGGATTCGTCGACCAAGTCGATCGAGGAAATCTCGACGACCATCCTGCAGGAACTGAATCTGCGCTGACCGACCCGGCCGGAACACCGGGGGTGCAGCAAGCGATGAGCTACCGCTTGCCGCGACCACGCCCTAGTGCGATATTGCCCCCTAGCAGGCGCAGACCCGATTTCGGCCGCTTTGCTTGGCCAGATACAGTTGGTTGTCGGCGCGCTCGATCAGCACCGTATACGTGGCGTCCTCGGCCGGGATCAGCGTGGCCACGCCGACGCTGATGGTGACGACGGCGCCAGTATTCGAACCGCGATGGGGAATCTGCAGCCCGGCAACCACCTCCCGGCATTTTTCCGCCAGTTGCGCCGCCGCTTCCGCCGGCGTCTGGGGCAGCACCAGCATGAACTCCTCACCGCCATAGCGGGCGAAAAGGTCGGTCGAACGCAAACATACCTGGCTGATCGCCTGGGCGATCTGCACCAGGCATTCATCGCCCTTCAGATGGCCGTAACGATCGTTGTACTGCTTGAAGTGATCGATATCGAATGCGATTAGTGAGATCGGTGCCTTGCTGCGCTGGGCCCGCGCCCATTCGGCATCCATGGTCCGGTCGAACATGCGGCGGTTGGCCACGCCGGTCAGGCCGTCCTGATGCGACCAGACTTCCAGCTTGCGGTTCAGCGCGAGCAATTCCTCTTCCATGCGCTTGCGCTCGGAAATGTCGAACATGAAGCCGACCAGGTCTGTCGTGACGCCATTCCCATCGCGGATGACATGCACGACATCGCGTATCCAGACGTAGCTGCCATCGGCCTTCAGGGCCCGATAATCAGCCTCGTGGTCGACCCCGTGCTCCGACTGGCTGATGCAGAAATTGGTAGTGTATTCCCGGTCATCGGGATGGATGCGCTCGATCCAGTCCATGGCGCTCAACCAGCTGTCCCGCGGCCAGCCGAGCAAGGCCTCGATCTGCGGGCCGACATAATCGAACTGCTTGGTCTGCCAGTTGATCTTCCAGGGAATAGCCTGCGTCGACTCGAGCAGCGTCTTGTACACGCCCCAGTCGTCATTGCGCTCCAGTTGCTCGACCCCTGCGAAACTTTCCAGATAACCCACGTCGACTCCTCCATCTACAGATGCAATTGCGCCCAGATATCCTCGAGCAAACTACGGTTTCCAGTCGGGAACGACGCCGCGTGCCATTTTCAGCGTCTCCCGGTTGTACACGAGTACGGTATCCGCCGCAATCAGCGCTGGATCGGCAACGGTCAGGGCGTATTCGCCGACCAGCGTACCATCACCGTGAATTGTATGCGACGGTGTGTAAAGGGCGGTGCCATAGGGAATCCTGAACGCCGTAAAGTGGAACTCGTCAGCCGACACCTGCTTGCCGATAACGATGTAACCGCCGCAAGCTGGCGAAGTCGGAATGTGGATGTGCGGAAAATCATGCGTCTCGACGAAGATGCCACCGCCGCCCCGCGTCTTCATCAGGAAATCCGCCTTGTAGTCCCCGGTGTAGTCGTATTGCATCAGGGCAATCGGCGTCTGGGCGGAAACGATGCTGAAGTCGCTGCCGGTTTCGATCAATTGCAGACCGTAATGGAGAACGTTATCCGTGGTCGCGGTGACGGTCGGAATCCGGAAGCCCTTCGGCACCAGCAAGGCCCCCATGCGGCCAAAGGTGTTGGCATCGCCGCCGCTGACTACCTCGATCCCCTTCTCCAGCGCCTGCTGAGCGGAATACCAGTTGGCCCGCACGGAAGCCAAGGGCGGCATGAGCGGTGCCGGAGCGATGCCATGCGGCTTGTCGATGTCGAAGCGCCAGGTGGAACACCCCGGCTCAATGAATGCCAGATTCCGGCCGGTGGTCAGCACCGGCTTGTCCGGATCGGGTTTCCCATGCTTGATGGCATAGCGTGTGATACGGACACTTCGAACGACGGTATCGCGCAACAGATGCTTGTGCAATTTCCCCTTCCCGGACTTCGCCATTACCCACCTCCTATCGGTGTTGCATTCACGTTGACTGGGCGTGTCGTTCTTCTACGCCGTGGAAGTGTGGCCCAGCCGCCGTACCGCCTCGAACAGGCAAACGGCTGCCGCGGCGCCGACGTTCAACGACTCGACGGCCCCCGGCATCGGAATCTTGATTCTCAACATCGCGGCGTCGATCAATTCGCGTCGCACCCCCAAGCCCTCGGCACCGAACACCCAGGCCAGCGGAGCATTCCACTGGGTGGCATAGAGCGAGGTGGCGCCATCGAGACAGGTGACCGCCGTCGTGCCGCGGTAATCGGCCATGAAGGCGGCCAGGTCGACATCTTCGTGGATGCTCAGGACGAAATGGGCGCCCTGCCCGGCACGCAGCACCTTTGGCGACCAAGCGGAGGCGCAAGCCGGCGACAGCAAGGCCTGCTTGATTCCGGCTGCCGCCGCGGTGCGCAGCAGAGTGCCGACATTGCCGGGATCCTGTACGCCGTCGAGCAAAATTGCGTCTTTTTCGAGGTCGACCGTAGCATTGGCCTTGGGCATGGCTGCAACAGCCAACAGGCCGCTCGGCGTATCGACCAGGCCCAGATCGCGCATCAGGGCATCGGCCAGCACCGTGACCTGGCGCCCGGCCACGTAAGCGGCCACCTCGCCACCGGATAAGGCCGATTCACTGACGATCAGGGATTCCAGTCGCTCGTAGGCCTCTTCGTAGGCTTTGACCAGATGCACGCCATCGAGCAAGGTCTGCCCGGTCTTCCGGCGTTCCCGCCCCGACTCGGCCAGCCGCTTGAGCTGCTTGAAGAAAGCGTTGTCGCGCGACTGGATCAGCTTCATAGCAGCGAGAGTTGCCGGGCGACTGGCCCGAAACTGCGCCGATGCACCGGCGAGGCCCCATGCTCAGTCAGCGCCGCACAGTGGGCTGCAGTCGGGTAGCCCATGTGGCGGTCGAAACCGTAGTGCGGATATTGCGCATGCAGTGCGAGCATGCCGGCATCGCGCACGGTCTTGGCGAGAATCGACGCGGCGGCAATCGAGGCAATCTTGCCATCGCCCTTGACCACCGCTTCTGCAGGAATGGTCAGCTTGGGGCAGCGGTTGCCATCGACCAGAGCGCTTGCCGGCCGGATCGACAGGCCGGCGACCGCGCGCTGCATGGCCAGCAGGGTGGCGTGCAGGATGTTCAGGCGATCGATTTCCTCGACCGTCGCCTCGGCCACACACCAGGCCAGCGCCCGTTCGCGGATCAGTTCGGCCAGGGCCGCGCGCTTCTTCTCGCTGAGTTTCTTTGAATCGTTCAAACCGGCGATCGGCCTCGCCGGATCGAGAATGACCGCCGCCGCGACCACCGGCCCAGCCAGCGGCCCGCGGCCGGCCTCGTCGATACCGCAGACAAGGCCCTCGGGGACAATCAGTTCAGGCATTCGATGACCGCCCGGGCGGCCTTTTCGGCGGTATTCTGGCGCAACTGCAGATGCAGATCGGTGAAAGTTTCCTCGACGGCTTCGGCATTGTCCTTATCCTCGTAGAGCTTGACCAGGGCCTCGGCCAGATTCTCGGGCGTCGCCTGATCCTGCAGGATTTCCGGTACCACGAAGCGTCCGGCCAGAATATTGGGCAGGCCGACATAAGGCAGATAGGCCATGCGCTTCATCAGCCAATAAGAGAACTTGGCGATCTTGTAGGTGATGACCATCGGTCGCTTGAGCAGCGCCGCTTCGAGCGTCGCGGTGCCACTCGCCACCAGCGACACATCGGCAGCCCCCAGTGCATCCTGAGCGTGACCGAAGAGCAGGCGGAAAGGCACATCGCCGGCCTGCTTCTGGTAGATCGCCATTTCGAATTGCAGCCGCGTTTCGCGCGTGGTCAGCGGCACGACAAAGATTGCGGTGGGCAGGAAGCGCTCGCGAATGATCTTGGCCGTTTCGACAAAGGTCTCCGCCATCATGGCCAATTCGCCCTGGCGGCTGCCGGGCAGCATGGCGAATATCGGGCAATCCCTGGGCAGCGACAGTTTTTCCCTGACCGCCTGTTTGCTCGTCTGCAGCGGGATGATGTCGGCCAGGGGATGGCCGACATAGGTCACCGGAATGCGCTCTTTCTCGTAAAGCTGCGGCTCCATCGGGAACAGGGCGAGCAGGCGGTTGACCGCCCGGCCGATCTTCTTGATCCGGCCGCCACGCCAGGCCCAGATCGACGGGCTGACGTAATGAATGGTGCGCACGCCGGCTGCCTTGAGATCGGTTTCCAGGCCCAGATTGAAGTCGGGCGCGTCGATGCCGATGAAGATATCCGGCTTCAAGCCGAGCAACCGCCGCTTCAATTGGCGGCGGATAGCGGCGATCTCGCGGTAATGCTTGAGCGCATCCCAGTAGCCCATGACCGACAGCTTTTCCATCGGCCACCAGCTCTCGAACCCCTGAGCTTGCATCTTTGGCCCGCCGATACCGTAGAAAACGGCATCCGGCAGCTGCTTTTTCAGCGCGGCAATCAGATGGCTGCCCAGGAGATCCCCGGAGGCCTCCCCCGCCACCATGGCAATCCGGATGGCGTTCCCCATATCAGCGAATGATGCCCCGCTTCGAGACCTCGAGAAAATCGACGAAACGCTGGACATCCGGCTGCGTCTTGGCGTCCTCGGTCAGCTTGGCCTTGGCTTCTTCGAGCAGCAACCCGGACTTGTACAGGGTGCGGTAGGCGCGCTTCAGCGAGGTGATCGCCTCGGCCGTGAAGCCGCGCCGCTTCAGGCCCTCAACATTAAGGCCATAAGGCTGGGCGGTGTTGCCGGCGGCCATCAGGTAAGGTGGCACGTCCTGCAGGACCACGGTACTGACCGCCGTCATGACGTGGGCGCCGATCCGGCAGAACTGGTGCACCCCGGTAAAACCACCGAGAATGGTCCAGTCATCGACCACCACATGCCCGGCCAGCGAAGCGTTATTGGCAAACGTGACCTTGTTGCCGACCTGGCAGTCGTGCGCGATATGGACGTAGGCCATGATCCAGTTGTCGTCGCCGATCCGTGTCACGCCGCAATCCTGGACGGTGCCCAGATTGAAGGTGCAGAATTCGCGGATGACGTTTCGGTCACCGATTTCCAACCGGGTCGGCTCGCCGGCGTATTTCTTGTCCTGCGGCACTTCGCCCAGCGAACAGAACTGGAAGATGCGGTTGTCGCGACCGATCCGGGTATGGCCGCGAATCACGGTATGCGGCCCAATCACGGTATTGTCGCCGATCTCGACGTGCGGGCCGATGATCGAATAGGGACCGATCTCGACGTTGGCGCCGATCCGGGCGCCCGGATCGACAATGGCAGTCGGATGAATCATCTTACAGATTCCGCTTGGCGCACATCAGGCGTGCCTCGGCGGCCAGCTGGCCGTCGACCCGGGCTTCGCCCTTGAATTTCAGGACACCGCGCATCTGGCGCTCGATCTCGATGTGCAGATGCAACTGGTCACCCGGCAATACGGGTTTCTTGAACCGCGCTTCGTCGATACCGGCAAAGTAAAACACCGTCTCCGGCGACGGCTTTTCGCCGAGCGACTTGAACGACAGGATACCGGCCGCCTGGGCCAGCGCTTCCATGATCAGCACGCCGGGCATGACCGGATGGTGCGGGAAGTGACCAACGAAGAACGGCTCGTTGATCGTCACGTTCTTGTAGGCATGGATGGACTTGCCCAGTTCCATCTCGACCACGCGGTCGACCAGCAAGAACGGGTAACGGTGCGGTAGATGCTCCAGAATCGCGTGAATATCCATTTCCATTTTCAACCCTCTATCTCTTTTTCTTTAAGTTTCTTTTCAAGCTCGGCAACCCGTTCCGCCAGTTTCGAAAGGCGGCGGATATGGGCCGCATTGCGCACCCATTCGTCGTGCGTGTCCAGCGGAAAAACGCTGGTGTAGACCCCGGGCTTGGTAATCGTCTTCATGACCAGCGAGCCACCGGAGACCACCGTTCCCGGTGCCAGGGTGACATGACCGGAAATCATCCCGGCGCCACCGACGATGCAGTGCTCCCCCATCGTGACACTGCCGGCAATCCCGGTGCACCCGGCCAGCACCGTATATGGCCCGATATTGCAGTTATGCGCCACCTGAACCAGGTTGTCGATCTTGCAGCCTTCACCGATGACGGTATCGTCCAGCGCACCGCGGTCTATCGTGGTATTGGAACCGATCTCGACGTCGTCACCGATGGTCACGCCACCGATTTGCGGAATCTTGATCCAGGATTTGCCTTCCGGCGCAAAGCCGAAACCGTCGGAGCCGATGACCGTTCCGGAATGGATGATCACCCGCTGGCCAATCCGGCAACCGTGGTAGATGGTGACATTCGGATACAGGATGCCGCCGTCGCCGATACTGACATCGTCGCCCACCACGCAGCCGGCATGGATGACCACGCCTTCGCCGAGCTGAACGTTCTTGCCCAGCACCACATGGGGACCGACTGCCGTAGTGGCCGGGATCGACGATTCGACCACGGCCGATGGATGAATGCCGCTGAAGCCCACCCGCACCGGGTTCAGCAGGCTGGCAACGCGGGCATAGTAGGCATATGGGTTGGCGACGACGATACGCGGGCCGGCAAAGCCATCAGCGGCATCGGGAGCCAGAATCACGGCCGCCGCCCGGGTAGTCTCCAGTTGCGTGCGGTATTTACGATTGGCCAGGAAAGCAATGTCGCCGCTCCCCGCCGATGCCAGCGTCGCCACACGGCAGATACGCGTTTGGTCGTCCCCAAGCACATCGCCGCCCAATTGGGCGGCGATGTCGGCAAGGGTAATTCCAGTCTCGCCCTGCACGGCCATTACTTGGCTTCCGACAAGGCTTTGATCACTCGCTCGGTAATATCCAGACGCGGGCTAACCCAGACCACATCCTGCAGAATCAGGTCATACTTGTCGGCTTCGGCAATCTGCTTGATCGCCTTGTTGGCCTTTTCGATAACTGCAGCATTTTCCTCGTTCTGACGCAAATTCAAATCCTCGCGGAATTCGCGCTGACGACGCTGAAATTCGCGGGACAGTTCACCGAATTCCTTTTCCTTGGTGCGGCGATCACTTTCCGCCATGGTCACGGAATTCTTTTCCAGATTTTCCTGCATCCCCTGCAACTGCTTGGCCATCCGCTGAAGGTCCTGATCGCGCTTGGCAAATTCGCCCTCGAGCTTTTTGGCAGCCTTTTGTGCCGCCGGCGCATCGCGGAAAATGCGCTGCGTATTGACATAGCCCACCTTCAATTCGGAAGCCACGGCACCGGTTACGCACAGGACAGACATCAACGATGCCAGAACAACAGACTTAATTTTCAACTTGAGACTCCTGAATCAAAATGTGCTGCCCAACTGGAACTGGAACATCTCGGGATCATCACCGCGCTGTTTATTAAGCGGCTTACCCAGACTGAATTTTAGCGGACCCAGCGGCGAAATCCACGCGAAGGATAAACCTGTTGAATAACGCAGATCGCTGAGCGAAAGTTTATCGCCACTTCCCCATACCTGACCAGCATCAACGAACCAGCCCATGCGGAAAGTCTTTTCCATGCCCGGGATGCCCCACAGCAACTCGGCATTGCCGATGGCGCGACGATTGCCACCAACACGGTACCTATTCCCACCATCCTCAAGAACCGTACTGGGTGAACCGAGGCTGGAGGTTTTATAGCCGCGAACAGAACCCACACCACCGGCGTAGAAATTCTTGAAGAACGGCAAATCCTTGCCGCCATAGCCATTGGCGTAGCCGGCCTCGCCATTGAGCATCAGCGTAAAACGTTGGCTCACTGGAATATAGTATTGCGCTTGGTAACTCGCCCGATAATAAGTCAGATCGCCCCCCGGAGCAGCGAGCTCCAGACCGGCTTTCTGGAAAAGCCCCCGGGTCGGGAAGAAATAACTGTCCTTGCCGTCGCTGGTCCAGTTCAGGGTCAGCGGGATCGACATTTTTGTGACCGAGTCATTACCCGGATAGCCGACATAATCCTTATAGGCCGGAGGGCTGTTGCTATAGGCCGTAATTCTGGTCGAGTCGATCCCCAGGCCGAAACCGAGCGATTCCTTTTCCCCGATCGGGAAGCCAAAGCGAATGCCGCCGCCCGTCGATGCCGAGCTGTAATTGGCAATCGCCATATTGCTGGTATTGACCGTCCGGTGATAGATATCAAAACCCTGGCTGACGCCATCCGGCGTGAAGTAGGGGTTGGTATATGAAAATACGTAGGTCCGGTAGGATTTTGCCGAATTCACCTGGATGGCAACGTTGTTGCCACTTCCCATGAAATTGTTCTGGGCAATCGAGCCGGAGAGAATGATCTTGTCGGTGCTGGAAGTACCGATGCCCAACATCAGGTTGCCGGTGGGTTTTTCCGTAACGTTGATATTGACGTCAAGCTGGTCGGACGTTCCGGGTACTGCCGGCGTTTCGACGGCAGCTTCCATGAAATAGCCCAGCTTGTCGATACGCTGCTTGGAAGTGGCCAACTTGTCAGCATCGTACCAGCCGCCTTCCATCTGGCGGATTTCGCGACGAACGACTTCATCGCGGGTTTTGGTATTGCCAGTCACATTGATGCGACGCACATAAACCCGCTTGCCCGGATCGATGAAAACGGTAAATGAAACCTGATGCTTTTCCTTGTCGATTTCCGGTGAGGCGTTGACGTTGGCGAAGGCATAGCCTTCCTTGCCCAGACGATCGCTGATCGCCTTGGTCGACTCATTCAGCTTGTCCCGTGAGAAGACGTCGCCCGCCTTAACCGTCACAAGTTTTTTTAATTCATCTTCAGAGATCGAGAAGTCACCGGCCATCTTGACCGAGGAGACCTGATAGCGCTCCCCTTCGCTGATATTAGCGGTGATGTAAACATCCTGCTTGTCAGGGGAAATCGAAACCTGGGTCGACTCGACCGAGAATTCCATATACCCCTGATTCATGTAGAACGACTTCAGTTTTTCCAGGTCGGCAGAGAGTTTTTGCCGGGAGTACTGGTCATTCTTGGTATACCAGGTCATCAACCCCGGGGTCGTCAGCTCGAACAGTGCCCGCAATTCCTTTTCCGAAAAGGCCTTGGCGCCGACGATATTGATCTGCTTGATCTTGGCGGCAACGCCTTCCTCGATATTGAAGTTGATGCCGACGCGATTACGCTCAAGCGGCGTCACCGTAGTGGTAATGTTTGCAGCATACTTGCCGCGCGTCAGATACTGGCGCTTGAGTTCCTGTTCGGCCTTTTCAAGCAGGGCGCGGTCAAAGATGCGCCCTTCGGCGATCCCGGTTTCCTTGAGCGCCTTGACAATGACATCCTTCTCGAATTCCTTCATGCCGACGAAATTGATCGTGGCAATGGCCGGCCGCTCCTGGATGACAATGACCATGACATCCTTTTCGACCTCGATCCGCACATCCTTGAAGAATCCGGTGGCAAACAATGCCTTGATCGACTGGGCGGCCTTTTCGTCAGTCAGCGTTTCGCCGACCTTAAGCGGCAGGTAACCGAAGACCGTTCCCGCTTCCGTCCGCTGGATACCCTCGACCCGGATGTCCTTGACCGTGAAGGGTTCGAATGCCAGCGCGGGGGTGGCAAACATGCCGGCAATCAGGATGGACAGCAGGGATTTTTTCATCGTTCAGCCGTTAAACAGGCGGGTCAGGTCATTAAAAAAGGCGAAAGCCATCAAGGCAAATAGAATGGACATGCCAATTTGCTGTCCTATTTCCATGGTCCGCTCGGAAAGCGGTCTGCGCCTGACGACTTCTATCATATGATACAACAAATGCCCGCCATCCAGCACCGGGATGGGGAGCAGATTCAGGACGCCTAGACTGATGCTGACCAGCGCCATGAACTTGAGATAGTAGTCCAGCCCGAGGCGTGCCGACTGCCCCGCATAATCGGCGATTGTCACCGGCCCCGAGAGATTTTTCCACGACACTTCGCCAGTCAGCATCTTGCCCATCATGATCAGGCTGAACGTCGATTTATCCCAAGTTTCAGCCAAGGCCCGCTGGCCGGCCGCAAAAAATCCGTAGCTAATGAAGGAACGTAGCTCGCGCTTCATCTCCGGGCTCTCGGCAACGGCCACGCCAATCTTTCCGACCCGGCGGCCGCGCTCGGAAATTGCCTCCGGAACCACGTCGACCGTAACCGTGCCGCCGGCCCGTTCCAGATCGAGCCGGAGCGAGCGGCCGGCTGCATCTCGTACCTTGGCGACAAAATCCATCCAAAAAGCCACCGGTTGTCCATCGATGGCCAACACTCGATCTCCCGATAGCAAGCCGGCTTGCGCCCCAGGACCACCGGCGACGATCTTGCCTATGACCGGCGGCATCTCCGGGCGATAGAATCGGATGCCCAGCCGCTCCAGGGCGTCGCCCTCCCAGCCCTGCTCGCCGGCTGCCGCAAGATCGAGACGACGCACGGCAATCTCGTTCCGTTCGTTGACCACTTCGAGTTCGACACTCTCCCGATCTACCGCCTTCTGCAACAGTGCCCAACGCAGATCATTCCAGGTTGCGACGGGCTGCCCATTCAGCCGACGAACTTGCTCGCCGTTGCGGATCGAGGCCATCGCAGCTGGAGATCCATCCGGCGGAGTGCCAAGCAAAGGTAGCAACTCCTCGCTGCCGTGCATGAAGATTGCCCAATAGAGGAGAATTGCCAAGGCAAAATTGGCCAGAGGCCCCGCCGCAACAATGATGCTGCGCTTACCCACCCCTTGTCGATTAAAGGCGCGATCGACCTCGGCCGCTGCCACTTCGCCCTCACGCTCGTCCAGCATCTTGACGTAGCCACCAAGCGGAAAAAGACTCAAGGCCCATTCCGTGCGATCCTTGCCCAGCTCCCGTTTCCACAGTATCCGGCCAAAACCCACGGAGAAACGCAAGACCTTGACGCCGCACCAGCGTGCCGCCAGATAGTGGCCCAACTCATGGACAACGATCAGAACACCGAGGACCAGTGCAAACGCAGCGAGATAGAACGGCAGATCGTTCACGCTAAACGCTGATTCCGAATCAACTGGCTGGCCAAATGGCGGGCTTCAGCATCGGCCGCCAGCACATCGTCCAGACTCCCCTCGGGGCCGGCCGGCAATGCCTGCAAAACGGCATCGTTGAGCCTGGCAATCCCCAGGAACGGCAAATGACCATCAAGAAAAGCTGCCACAGCGACCTCGTTGGCCGCATTGAGAATGGCCGGTGCCGTGCCGCCTTGGCGTAACACGTCATAAGCCAGTTGCAGGCAACGGAAGCGCTCGAAATCCGGGGCAAAAAAATCCAGCCGGGCAATACGGAACAGGTCCAGTGCTTCGACACCGGCCGCTATGCGCTCCGGCCACGCCATCGCATAGGCAATCGGTGTCCGCATGTCGGGATTGCCCATCTGGGCAAGCACCGAACCGTCGGCATACTGCACAGCGGAATGGATGACGCTCTGCGGATGAACAACCACCTGGATCATCTCGGGCGGTGCTGCAAACAACCAGTGCGCCTCGATGACTTCCAGCCCCTTGTTCATCATGGTGGCCGAATCGACCGATATCTTGCGCCCCATGACCCAGTTTGGATGGGCGCACGCCTGTTCCGGCGTAACGTTGGCCAGATCGGCCAGCGCCGCATTGCGGAACGGGCCGCCTGACGCCGTCAGCAGGATTTTCTGAACGCCGCATTGATCCAGACCACGGGCAAAATCAGCTGGCAGCGACTGAAAAATGGCGTTGTGTTCGCTATCGACCGGCAACAACGTTGCCCCATGTTCACGCACTGCACGCATGAACAATTCGCCAGCCATGACCAGGACTTCCTTGTTAGCCAGCATGACTCGCTTGCCGGCCTGCGCTGCAGCCAGTGTCGGTTCGAGGCCGGCAGCGCCGACAATGGCCGCCATCACGGCATCGACTTCGGGAAGCACCGACAATTCGATCAGCGCTGCAATGCCATGACGCACTTCCGTCTCCAACCCGGCGCTACGACAGCGTTGCGCCAGTTTGTCGGCCAGGAACGCATCGCGCAGCACCGCGTAGCGCGGCCTGAACTCAAGGCATTGCTCGAAGAGTTTATCGGCCTGCGCATGCGCACAGAGTGCAAAGGCGCGATAACGTTCCGGATGACGCCGGATCACATCGAGCGTACTGACACCGATCGATCCGGTGGAACCCAATATCGTTATGTTCTGCAACTTGGCACTCACTGATAAGCGAAGATCAGCCAGACCAGCGCCACGACAGGCAACGTCGAGGTCAGACTGTCGATGCGATCGAGTACTCCGCCGTGGCCGGGAAGGATATTACTGCTGTCCTTGATGCCCGCCTTGCGCTTGAGCAAAGACTCGTAAAGATCGCCAACGATGCTGATCGCAGTGACGCCAACCAGAGCGACTATCCACAACCCCCAGGGCATCAGGTCCAGGTTGAACATCTGGCGGACAACCACGCCGTAAATCACGACGCCCACACAGGCGCCGACAGCCCCTTCGCGGGTCTTTCCCGGACTGATCGACGGCGCCAATTTATGTTTGCCGAAAGCCTTGCCGGAAAAATAGGCGGCAATGTCGGCCATCCAGACCACGGCGAAAATGCCGAGAAGCGCACCGGCACCCAGAGCACGCAACTGGACCATGGCCAGCCAGGTGGGCAGCAGCACGACTGCACCGACCAGCACGCCGCTGACGCCCTGCAGCGACCACTTGTTCTTTAACCAGAACGGCGTCGCTAGGCACCAGAAGGCCGCGGCTACGCCATAGGTCGCGAACACCCAGGCGTTAGCGGGCAGGTAAGGCTCGGCAGCGCCGATAGTGCCGGGGGCGATGATCGAGAATCCCGCACAGAGCAGCGCCGTCGAAATGCCAAGCAAGACCTGGCCAATTGCCGACCAGCCAAGCAGCGCCCCCCATTCCCAGGCGGCGATGCCGATGAAACCGGCGACCAACAGGGCCCAGGTTGCCTGCGACGAATAGAAGAGACTGGGCAGCAGCAAGGCCATCAGGACGAGCGCCGTGATGACGCGCGTTTTAAGCATTGGGTTTTTCCACCAGTTGTTCGCTGGTCCGGCCAAAACGACGTTCACGCTGCTGGAACGAAATGATCGCCTTGTCGAATTCCTTGGTATCGAAATCGGGCCACAGCGTCGGCGTGAAATACAGTTCGGTATAGGCCAGTTGCCAGAGCAGGAAATTGCTGATCCGCTCCTCGCCGCCGGTACGGATGAACAAATCCGGTTCCGGCGCAAAATTCATTGCCAGATGTGGCTCGAGATCGGCCTCCAACCAGCCCTCATGTTTTTCCGGCTGGGCGGCGACCATGCGATTGACTGCCTGCATGATGTCCCAGCGCCCGCCATAGTTGGCGGCGATGGTCAGATCGAGGCGGGTATTGGTGGCCGTTTTTCCCTCGGCCTGGCGGATCAGCGCCTGCAAGCGCGGTTCGAAGCGGGAAAGATCGCCGATCACGCGCAGACGCACGCCATTGCGATCGAGCTTTTCGACCTCCTGCTCCAGCGCCTTGATGAACAGTTGCATCAGCAGCGAAACCTCTTCCTGCGGTCGACGCCAGTTTTCCGACGAAAATGCGAACAGCGTCAGGTACTGGATACCGCGCTCCAGGCAGGCACGGACCATTTCACGCACCAGTTCGACGCCCTTGACGTGACCGGCGACCCGCGGCAGCAAGCGTTTTTTTGCCCAGCGGCCGTTGCCGTCCATAATGACGGCGACGTGCCGGGGAATGGCTGCCGCCTGGGGGAGCTGTCGAGTCGAGCTGGAAAAGAGGGCCATGCAGCCGGTGATCCGAGCGGAACCGGCTTAAACCTGCATCAGCTCGGCCTCTTTGGCAGCGAGCATCTTGTCGACTTCGACGATGAACTTGTCGGTCAGCTTCTGGATATCGTCCTGGGCCTTGCGTTCGTCATCTTCCGGGATCTCGCCCTTCTTCAGCGCATCCTTCAAATGGGTATTGGCATCGCGACGCAGGTTGCGGATCGCCACCTTGGCGCCCTCGCCTTCCGTCTTGACGATCTTGATCATTTCCTTGCGGCGCTCTTCGGTCAGCGCCGGCATCGGCACGCGAATCAGGTCGCCCTGAGACGCCGGATTAAGACCCAGATCACAGTCACGAATCGCCTTCTCGACCTTTTGCAGCATGGTCTTTTCCCAAGGCTGCACGCCGATGGTCCGGGCATCGACCAGGGTGATATTGGCCACCTGATTCACCGGCACCATGGAGCCGTAATAGTCGACCTGGACATGATCCAGCAGGCCGGTATGGGCACGACCGGTACGCACTTTCTGAAGGTCGGCCTTGAGCGCCTCCAGCGTCCTGTTCATCTTGCCTTCGGCGGTTTTCTTGAGTTCGGCAATCATCTCTCGTTCTTCCTCAGCAATAGACCAGCGTGCCTTCATTTTCACCGCAGACCACGCGCTTCAGCGCGCCGGTCTTGAAGATGGAAAACACGTTGATCGGCAATTTCTGGTCGCGACACAGTGCAAAAGCCGTCGCATCCATGACCGCAAGATTTTTTGAGATCGCTTCGTTGAAGCTGATCTTGTCATAGCGCGTCGCAGAAGGGTCCTTCTTGGGATCGGCCGAATAGATGCCGTCAACCTTGGTCGCCTTGAGCACGATTTCCGCGCCGATTTCCGAGCCGCGCAGCGCTGCAGCGGTATCAGTGGTGAAGAAGGGGTTGCCGGTGCCGGCACCGAAGATCACGATCTTGCCTTCTTCGAGATAGCGAATGGCCTTGCCGCGAATGTAGGGCTCGACCACCTGCTCGATATTCAGGGCCGATTGCACACGGGCATTCAGGCCGGATTGACGCATTGCGTCGGACAGTGCCATGGCATTCATCACCGTGGCCAGCATACCCATGTAATCCGCAGTGGCGCGATCCATCCCGGTGGCCGTACCGGCCATGCCGCGGAAGATGTTGCCACCGCCGATCACGACGCCGATTTCCACACCCAGGTCAGCGACCGCCTTGATTTCTCCGCAAATACCCGCAATGGTCTGCGGATTGATGCCGTAGGCGTCGTTGCCCATCAGGGCCTCGCCGGAGAGCTTCAGGAGGATGCGCTTGTATTTGGGTGCAGTCATCGGCGTTCCTTTCAATTACTTCTTGGCAGCGGCAGCGGCGGCCTGAGCAGCCACTTCGGCGGCAAAGTCGTCGACCTTCTTCTCGATACCTTCACCGACCATGTACAGCGTGAAGGAAGCGACGGAAGCGCCCTTTTCCTTCAGCAGCTGTTCGATGGTCTGCTTGCCGTCGGCGGCCTTGACGAAAACCTGGCCAAGCAGGGTGACGTCCTTCAGATACTTCTGGACGGTACCTTCGGCGATCTTTTCCAGCATCGCTTCCGGCTTGCCGGCTTCGCGGGCCTTCTCGATGGCGACGCGACGCTCGGTGTCGAGCAGCTCGGCGGATACACCGGAGGCATCCAGCGACTTCGGCTTGGAAGCAGCGATGTGCATGGCCAGATCCTTGCCCAGTTGCTCGTCGCCGCCGACCACGTCGACCACGACGCCGACCTTGGCGCCACCGTGGATGTAGGAAACCAGCTTGCCCTTGGCTTCGAAACGAACGAAGCGGCGGATGCTCATGTTCTCGCCGATCTTGCCGACCAGCGCGGAACGGGTCGATTCGACCGTGCCTTCGCCCATCGGCAGCGCCGACAGGGCGGCGACGTCCGCCGGATTCTTCTCGGCAACCAGCTTGGCCGAACCATTGGCCAGCGCGATGAATTCGTCGTTCTTGGCAACGAAGTCGGTTTCGCTGTTGACTTCGATGATGGCACCCAGCTTGCCGTCAGCGGAGATGCTGACCGCGACGATGCCTTCGGCCGCGATGCGGGTAGCGGCCTTGGAGGCCTTGTTGCCCAGCTTGACGCGAAGGATTTCCTCGGCCTTGACCATGTCGCCATCGGCTTCGGTCAGGGCCTTCTTGCATTCCATCATGGGCGCGTCGGTCTTGCCGCGCAGTTCTGCCACCATGCCTGCGGTAATTGCCGCCATATTTCTTTCTCCTGAGCTTTTAAAACAGGCGGAGCTTAAAGCCCCGCCGTTACAACTTTATTCAGCTGCGTCCACGACTTCGACGAATTCATCATCGCCACCGGCGGCGACGATATCCTGAACGACCTGGCTACGGCCTTCGAGGATGGCATCGGCCACGCCGCGGGCGTAGAGCTGGATAGCGCGGGAAGAGTCGTCGTTACCCGGGATCACGTAAGCAACGCCTTCCGGAGAGTGGTTGGTATCGACCACGCCAATGACCGGGATACCCAGCTTTTCAGCTTCGGTGATGGCGATCTTGTGATAGCCGACGTCGATGACGAAGATGGCGTCCGGCAGGCCGCCCATATCCTTGATGCCGCCGATGGACTTCTGCAGCTTTTCCAGTTCGCGACGGAA
>CAMLHL010000054.1 GCA_946479855.1 uncultured Pseudomonadota bacterium | reverse complement strand
AGCGCAACCTTGCCAAGGTTGAGGTCGAGAGTTCGAGACTCTTCTGCCGCTCCAGTTTTCCTGTGCAGCCCCGTCAGGCATCGCCTGACGCACGAACGCTGCGACCGGGCAGCAACGACCGAGATCCTGCAGTCGACCCGGATTCCGGGCAAAAATCCCCCCCGCTCAAACCCTGCCGCCGCTGTGCTGCTTGCGATACAAGGTCCGCACGCTGATCCCGAGCTGCCTGGCCAAAGCAGCCTGATCCGCAGTAATACGCTGCCGGGCCCAGGCGAGGTAGCGTTTTTCCAGAGTCGCCAGATCGACGATTTCGTTCAGCCGGAAGGCACCGTCATCGTCGGCGCGGGCTGCCGGCAGGTCATCGGCCATATCGAGCAGATGCGACAGTTCGATGCTGTCGCCATCAGCCAGCAGCGTGGCGCGTTCGATCAGGTTGCGCAGTTCGCGGATATTGCCGCTGAAGCGCCGGCCGGACAGCCAGTCCAGCGCCGTTTGCGTCAACTGGCGCCCCGGCTTGCGATCGACCCTTTCGAGCAGCGAAGCGGCGAGCAGCGGGATGTCGTCGACCCGCTCGTGCAACGCCGGCATGTGAATTGGGAAAGTGTTGATGCGGAAATACAGATCCCGACGGAAAGTCTCGGCCTGGACCATGGCCCGCAGATCGCGGTGGGTGGCGGCGACCAGGCGAAAGTCGGCCGGCAGCCAGTCCAGCCCGCCGACCCGGCGGTAGGTGCCGGTTTCCAGCAGGCGCAGCAGCTTGACCTGCAGGGCCAGCGGCAGTTCGCCGATTTCATCGAGGAACAGCGTGCCGCCGGCCGCTGCTTCGACCAAGCCCTGCTTGCGGTAGGTGGCGCCGGTAAACGCCCCTTTTTCGTAGCCGAACAGCTCGCTCTCGAACAGGGTTTCGGTCATGCCGGCGCAGTCGACCGCAACGAACGGCCCCTCCTCGCGGGCGCTGGCTTCGTGGATGGCACGGGCGACCAGTTCCTTGCCGGTGCCGGTTTCGCCGAGCAGCAAGACAGCCGCCGACGAATTGGCGACGCGCAGGATCTTTTCCAGCATGCCGACGAAAGCCGGCGAACGCCCGACCAGCCCCTGCGCCGCCGCCCGGCTGCTGGCCTGGCGGACGACGCGCATGGTCTCGACGAAATAGACGATCTGCCCCTGATCGTCGCGGATCGGCGTCGTTTCGACGGCGACATGCTCCTCGCCGCGTGGCGTGTGGTGCAGATGCAGGACGCGCTGCGGCGCACCGGCTTCCAGGCTCTGCTTGAGCGGGCAGGATTCGCCGGCCTGGTCGCAAGGGACGCTGAAATGATGCGAAACCTCGTAGCAGGTTCGCCCGGCCACCGGGCGGTTGTCGCCAAATTCACGGGCATAGGCGGCGTTGGCGGCGACGATCCGGTAATCGGCATTCATGACGATGCGCGGCTCGGGCAAACCGTCGAGAAAGGAAATCAGTTCACTGAGAAAATGTGCCGTCATGTCATTTTTGTCCACATTGACATCTATCGTTGTCAGAATTGTCGCAGCAACGAAAACAAATGCAAGCCAGCTGCCCCAAGCCACCACCACACCATTGATTTTTATTGACTTTTTATTACCAGCCATTCAGGCACGCATCTTGATATGACTAGTCGCGGAAACCGGCGACCCATCCTGCCCAAGGCGCTTTCCTCACGGCAGATACGGGCAGGTGCTGGCAACCGGAGTGTGGTCTGGCGGCATTCCCCCTTAGTTCGCCCCGCAGGCCTGCTTGATGCGGCCAGATTACGCCGCACCGGCCCTCCCCGGTTTCCGCCCTTTTCACAACCTGATCGAGGACCGATGAGTCAGCCCGAAGCCACTCCCCAGCCAGCCAGCGCCGCCCCTGTCTCCTTCTACGAAAAACGCAGGAAGATATACGCCAAGGGCATCCGCGGTTATTTCGACAACTGGCGGATTGCTCTGGTCATCTTTACGCAGATCCTGTTCTACGTCAGTCCCTGGCTGGTCTGGAATGGACGGCAAGCGATCCTGCTCCACCTCGTCGAGCGCAAGTTCTATATTTTCGGCGTCGTTTTCTGGCCGCAGGATGTCATCTATCTGGCCGCGCTGCTGATCGTCTCGGCCTACGCGCTATTCCTCGTCACCGCCGTCGCCGGCCGGCTGTTCTGCGGCTATGCCTGCCCGCAAACGGTCTATACACAGATCTTCATGTGGATCGAGAACTGGGTCGAGGGTGACCGCAACGCCCGCATCAAGCTCGACAAGGCGCCGCTCGATGCCCGCAAGCTGCGTATCAAGGGCAGCAAGCATCTGCTCTGGCTGCTCCTCTCGCTGTGGACCGGCTTCACGCTGGTCGGCTTTTTCACCCCGGTGGACGAACTGGTCAACAACGTCATGACGGGCAACCTCGGCCCATGGGAAACCTTCTGGATTTTCTTTTACGGCGGCTTCACCTACCTGTTCGCCGGCTTCATGCGCGAGCAGGTCTGCAAGTACATGTGTCCCTACGCCCGCTTCCAAAGCGTGATGTTCGACCCGGATACGCTGATCATCACCTACGATCCGGAACGCGGCGAAACGCGCGGGGCGCGCAAGAAGGGTGTCGATGCCAAGGCAGCCGGCCTCGGTGATTGCGTCGATTGCGGGCTCTGCGTACAGGTCTGCCCGACCGGCATCGACATCCGCAACGGCCTGCAATACGAGTGCATCGGCTGCGCCGCCTGCGTCGACGTCTGCGACCAGGTCATGGACAAGGTCGGCCTGCCGCGCGGCCTGGTGCGGTATTCGACCGAAAACGCCATGGAACGGCATCTGAGCCGACAGGAAATTCTCGCCCATATTGTCCGCCCGCGCATCCTGCTCTACACGGCAATCCTCGTCATCATCACCGGCCTGGCCGCGTGGTTTCTCGCACACCGCATCCCACTCAAAGTAGACATCATCCGCGACCGATCGGTACTCGCCCGCGAAGCGGACGATGGCCGGATCGAGAATGTCTACATGCTGCAGATCATGAATACCGAGGAACAGCCCCAGCGCTACCGGATCAGCGTCGACGGCCTGCCCGGCGCTGAAATCGCCGGCCCTCCCGAGGTCGATGCCAAGGCGGCCGGCCTGACGTCGTTCAACACCGTTGTCAGCGTGCCACCGGAGGCCGGCAAGGCCGGATCGAACCCGATTCACTTCGAAATCTCGGCGATCGGCAATCCTGACATCAAGGTCCGCGAAAAAGCCGCCTTCCTCCTGCCCCAGTAATTCCGGGCAGACTCCGCTTGGGCGGGAGCCGGTCTCCCGCCTTTTTTTCGTCCGCCGTTCAGCCCAGGGAACGCCCCAGAAATTCCTGCAGGCGCCCGATCTGCTGGCCGATATCGCGGTATTCGTCATGACTGCCGGGCACCAGCAGCAACTCGACGGCCTCGCTGCTCCGCGCCGCATGAATCTGCCGCGCTTCGGCCACCGGCACCGTGGCATCGGCCAGCCCATGGACAATCAACACCGGGCAGGCCACGCGGGCAATGGTATGGCATGGGGCAATGGCATCGAAGCGATAGCCTATCGTCCGTTGCACATAGGCCAGGATATAGGCACCCAGCGGCCAATAGGGAATATGCAGGGTCGCCAGCCAGCGCCGCATCATGGCTGCCGGATGGGCGAATGCCGCCAGGCTGACCACGGCGCGCACCATCGGCTGGCGGGTTGCGGCGAGCAGCGCCGCGCCGGCACCGACCGAGTGGCCGACGATGCCCAGCGCCTGCGCTTCGACCTCGGGCTGGGCGGCCAGCCAGCGCAGCCCAGCCTCGATATCCTCGGCAAAGCGCGGCAAAGAGGCGTAGCTGTCGTCATCGCTCCGGCCGTGGCACCGCGCATCGAGCAGCAACAGCGTGTATCCCGCCGCATGCAGGGGCGCTGCCAGCGGCAGCATCATTTCGGCATTACCGCCCCAGCCATGCATGACGACCAGCGCCGGCCGGCGCTCCCCGGCCGGAATGAACCAGCCGTACAGACGCTTCCCGTTCGCCGTCGGCAGTCGGACGGCACGCCAGGGCAGCCCCGTCGGGGCCCCGCCTTCGACCACGCGCGGCGCCGCCAGGCCGCGCCGGATGGCGAAATTAAGGGCGCCGAGGCCGCCGGCCAGCAACGGAACAAGCCATAACCAGCTCATGCAGCGACTCAGGGATGCGCCTGGAAGATGGCGCCACTGGCCACGCCCCGCGCCGTCCGGTAGAGGGTGATGAACCAGAAGAAACAAAGGAGCAGCCAGGCCACGACGCCGATGGTGAAAATGCTGCTCCAGCCGAGCAGCTTGCTCAGGCGCAGGCTTTCGGCGACGAAGGCGCCCAGCGGGAAGGTGAAGCCCCACCAGGAGAGCGCAAAGGGCAGTTGGCCTGCCGCCCGCGCCGACAGGGTAAGCAGGCTGGCCATCACCAGCCACCAGACGCCGAATCCCCAAAACAGCAGCATCAAGACCGCCACCATCTCGCGGGCCGCCGGATAGGGCAACTGTTCGACAAGGTTCATCAGGCTGACGGGAATGACCCCGAGCGGCGCCAGGTGAATCCACACCGTCGGGGTCAGGATGCCGAGGGCCGGTTTGTGCAGATATTTGCGGTGCAGGGTCAAGCCAAGGAGGCCAAGGTACATCATGCCGCCCGCCCCCAGGCCGATGGCATTGATGGTGAGCACCCACTCGCGTAGCACGCCCTCGAGGTGGGCAAGCAGCGGGCCGCCGGCCAGCGGCATGACGACGAGCCCGACCGCCGGGATGAACTGGGCCGGCGTGACGTGCTCGGCCGCGACATGCTCGCCGCTGAACATGATGTAGAGCACAGCAAAGCTGAAGGTGAAATGGAGGATCACACCCAGCCACCACAGCACCATCGCCATTGCCACAAAAGGCGTGAAGGTCAGCCACTGCGCCGCCAGCACGAGCAGGGCGATCGAGAAGGTCGGGTAGAAATTGGCCTGCAGCGGATGCCGCATGGTCTGCATCGCCGCCGACCGGAAACGCAACCAGCGCGTCAGCCAGGGCACGGCCAGCACCAGGAAAAGCAGGCTGTTGAACCAGTGCAGGGCAAGCGCCGGCAATTCCAGCAGCGGCCAGCGCTGGGCCAGTCCGTGCGTGGTCAGGGCCAGCACACCGCTCCCCATCACAGCGGCAAACCAGCCGGGAGCGAAAGCGCGGGCAATATTGGCAAAGCGCGGGTAACTCATGAGGCCCTTCCCTGTATATTCGTTTTTGCTTATTTTAATCGGTCGACCGTGCGGCCCGCCGCTATTTCCCCGGGCACGGCGTTCGCCACGCGAGGCCCGGATGCGCCGGTCATTCGGCGATATACTGACCGAAAACAAGAGATATCGAAACGGAGACTTGGCCAGCGCCCGCCGGCCGATGCACATGGATACCCTGTTCCTGCTCGCCATCGCCACCGTCGTCATCGTGCTGGTCTTCGACTACACCAACGGTTTCAACGATGCGGCCAACATCGTGGCCACCATCATCGCGTCGCGGGCCATGACGCCGGGGCAGGCGGTCATCATCGTCGGTTTCTTCGAATTCCTCGGCCCGCTGCTGGGCGGCACGGCCGTTGCCAACACCATCGGCACCTTCGTCAATCTCGACGGGATCGCCCCCGTCCTCTCCCTCTCCATCCTACTCTGCGGGCTGTTCGGCGCCATCGTCTGGAATCTTGGCACCTGGCATTTCGGCATTCCCTCATCGTCGTCGCACGCACTGGTGGGCGGACTGATCGGTGCCGTCACGGTTTCGGTCGGCAGCCGGCATGTCGTGTGGGGAATCAGCGAACTGGCCGACGGCCACCTGACCGGCATCGTCAAGGTCCTGGCCGCCCTGCTCCTGTCGCCGCTGCTCGGCTTCTGGGTCGGTTTCCTGGTCCACCGCCTGCTCACCGCCCTGCTCGTCACGGCCAACCCGGCCGCCAATGTCCGCCTGCGCTCGGCCCAATTCCTCACCGCGGCGGTCCTTGCCTTTTCGCACGGCGCCAACGACGGCCAGAAAAGCATGGGCATCCTGACCCTGGTCCTGCTCCTTGGCGGCTTCATCCCAACCTTCGAAGTGCCGCTCTGGGTCATGTTCGCCTGCGCCTCGGCCATTACCCTGGGTATTCTCTCCGGCGGCTGGCGCATCGTCCGTACCCTCGGCTTCGCCATCTACCGGGTCCGTCCCATCCACGCGCTGGGGTCGCAGCTGACCTCGGCCGCCGTGATCCTCGCCGCCTCGACCAGCGGCGCGCCGGTGTCGACCACGCACGTCGTCACCGGCTCGATTCTCGGCATCGGCGCCTCGGAGCGGCCGCGCGCGGTACGCTGGAGCAAGGCGAGGAACATCGCCTTCACCTGGCTGGTCACCATCCCCGGCGCTGCCGCGGTCGCCATCCAGGCTTATGCGCTGGTCCATCTATTCCACGGAGGCACGCCATGAGCGAAACCAGCAACCCCTCGATCGTCCGCCGTCTGTTCGCCCGCGTTTTCCCGAAAATGCCGGATTTTTTCTCACTGCTCACCGAGCAATGCCAGCATGTCGGCGTCACTGCGGGACGGCTCGTCGAGTTCATGGAAACCGGCGATGCCACGGTCGGCCAGCTGATCCGCCAGGACGAACACGAAGCCGACCGGGTCAAGATCCGCAACCTGCACACGCTGAACGAGGCTTTCGCGACGCCGATCGACCGCGAGGATCTTTACCGCGCGATCATCGATCTCGACGAAATCGTCAATTACTGCAAGACGACAGTCAGCGAAATGGAAGTGCTCGGCCTGGCACCGGACAAGCACTGCCTGGAAATGGCCATGCACATCAAGCTCGGCACCGACGCCCTGGCCCAGGGCTACGCCCGGCTGGCCAGGGAACCGGCCGCCGCCGCCGAAAACGCCGACGCGGCGCGCAAGGCCGAACGCCGGGTCGAAAAGAACTACCGCCGCGCCATCGCCGAACTGTTCGTCGGCGACGACTACATCCACATGTTCAAGCGCCGCGAAATCTACCGCCACCTGTCCAATGCCGCTGACCGCATGGCCAACTGCGCCAACACGCTGCACGACATTGTCGTCAAGATGTGTTGAGCGGCATAGAATAGGCCGACCGAATGCGATCGCCGGGGCGCAGTCGAACCTGGCCAGCGACCAAGCCGTCATGCAGTCAATTCGAGGGGGGAGCGAGAATGACCAGGGACAATGACCGACGCACCATCAATGATCGGCGAGGCGACGACAACGGCCCGCCCAACGGCTGGAAAGACCGGCGCCGCCGGACTGAGCGGCGCATTCCCGAGATCGAGGAACAGGAAATTTCCGAATCCGAATGGCAGCTTTATTTCGGCAACCCGACGCCGGTGGCCCCCATGCACTCCCGGGCCAGCGAAACTGCGGCGGGCATCCTCGACAAGGTGCGCGACTGAGGGGGCTTATTCGGCGACCAGCTCTACCGTTTCGCCGGCAAAACTGACGACCTGCCCCGGTCTGATTTTTGCCCTTTTCCGGGTGTCGACCGTAGCATCGACCATGACCCGTCCCTCGGCGATGGCGGCATGTGCCGCGCCGCCCGATTCGCACAACCCGGTGGCCTTGAGCAGTTGATCGAGTTGAATGTACTCGCCGCGTACGGCAAAAGTGATGCTCACAGTGGTTCTCCAATCAGGATCAGATGCACCCGGCACGGCCCGTGGGCGCCGAGGACGATGGTTTGTTCGATGTCTCCGGTGCGCGATGGCCCGGACACAAGATTGACGGCCCGCGGCAGGCTGCCGCACTCGGCGCGCAGCAAGGCGAAGGCATCTTCCATGGTGGCCACGATACGCGCCACCGGCACCAGCGCGATGTGCGTTTCCGGCAGCAGGCTGACCGTCGCCGGCGTCTCGGGACCGCTCAGCAGCATCAGCGTGCCGGTTTCGGCGATGGCGCAGAAGCAGCCGGAAATGCCTACGGTGTCGGCATCCATCGCCGGGCGCAACTCAACCGCCAGGCCGGCCGCCGCCCAGTCCAGCCCGCCCAGGTCGGATGTCGCCACGGCCTGTTTTCCCAAGGCGTTTGCCGCCAGATAGCCGACCACCGCGGCCGGCACGTCGGCCGGCGTGGAAACGGCCGCCACCGTACTCGCCAGATATTCCGCCTTGGCGCGGAAACGTCCGGCCAGTTCGCCGGCCAGCATCGGTTGCGGCCCCGGGGTACGGGCCTTCAGGCAAGCCTCGGCCGCCGCGCGCCGCCCGGCAAAATCGCCCTTGCCGACGCCCAGCCGGACCCGGTCGAGAATTTGCTCCCGGGCGCTCATGCCACCCGGTTCTGCGGGCGGCCCGCCACGAAGGCTTCGATATTATCGATCAACTGGTCGGCCAAGGTCTGCATCGCCGGCCGACTGGCCCAGGCAACATGCGGCGTGAGCAGGAAATTGGGCAGCGCGAGCAGGTCCGGATCGACCATCGGATGACCGGCCGGAGGCGGCTCGGCAGTGATCACGTCGAAGCCGGCACCGGCGATCCAGCCCTCCTGCAGGGCGCGGATCAGCGCCGCTTCGTCGACGATGCCACCGCGCGCCGTATTGATCAGCAGCGCCGAGCGTTTCATCGCCCGCAGTTCGGGTTCGCCGATCAGGCCAGTGGTCTCCGGCGTCAGCGGACAGTGCAGGCTGATCGCATCGGCGGCGGCCAGAACCTCGGCGAAGGCCGTGTAGCCGGGACGAACGACGGCCGCTCCCTTGTGTTCGGCGCGCAGCACGCGCATGCCGAAGGCCTCGGCCAGCCGCGCCACGCCGTTACCGAGACTGCCGCTGCCGATCAGGCCGAGCGTCCCGCCGTGCAGGTCGCGGATCGGGTGGTCGAACAGGCAGAACTGCTGCGAGCGCTGCCAGGCGCCGGCCAGCAGGCTTTCTCGCCAGGCGATGAGATTGCGCGACAGGGCCAGGAGCAGGGCCATGACATGCTCGGGCACGGTGTGTCCGGCATAGCCACGGATGTTCGAAACGACGATGCCGCGCGCCCGGCAGGCGGCGAGATCGACATTGTTGGCACCGGTCGCCGAGATGGCGATCATTTTCAACTCGGGCAGCGCAGCGAGCGCCGCGGCATCGATCGCCACCTTGTTGGTGATGGCGATCTCCGCCCCGGCCAGCCGCGCGACGACCTGGGCCGGCCCCGTGGCAGGGAACTCGACCCACTCGTGCGCAAAAGCCGGCCGCCGGACTTCGGCGATCAGCGATTCGCTTTCGAGTTGAACAATGCGCATCAGGCGACGATCATCTCGAACGGTGTGCCGGCCGCCTCGGCGATGACGCCGATCTGCGCGCCGAGCGCGGCATGGCCGCTATAGACCAGGCGGTCGACACCAGCCGCGCAGAGACCTTCGACGGCCGCCGTATCGCCCTGCAGCAGATTGAGTACGCCGGCCGGCCAGTTGGCCCGCCCGGACAGCTCGCACAGCGCATAGACGGCCGACGGCGCCTTCGGACTCGGCTTGACGACCACCGTCGCCCCGGCCATCAGCGCCGGCGCAAGGGCTTCGGCCAGACCGGCGAGCGGCCGCGCGGCATCGAGAACCAGGCCGAAGACGCCGGTCTGGCCGACACCGGCACCGCGCAGGGCGAGCACCGCCGCGTCAACCTCGGCCGTCGCCCGCGCTTCATCGAAACCGGACTCCTGCATCAACAGCTTGGCGAAGTGGCCACGATAGCCTTCGAGCGCTGTGGCCAGATCGGCCAGGCAAACGCGGCGCGCCGGCATGCCCATCATCGCCCAGCCGGCCTGCGCCGCCCGCGCCGCCTGTACCGCTTCGGCCGCTTCGTCGGCGCCGCACAAGGGCACGCGACGGACAGCTTCGCCGCTGGTCGGGTTGGTCACCGTGAAAAAGGCATCGGTGACGGTCAAAAAGGCGTGTCCGTTGATCCACATCGGGATGGCCTGCGGGCCTTCGGCAAAATCCATGTTCAAGCTCTCTTTCTTGCAGAATATTGTTCGTGAAACGTCGGGGCGGAGGATACCGGCAAATCGCGTCCGGCGGTCCACTCCGGCAACAGGCCAAAAATGCGGATACGACCGCTGTCGTCGGCCAACCAGTTCAGGTAGCGCGCGACATAACGGCTGATCCGACGATACAGCACCGGCCGGACGGCCAGCCAGCCCCAGGCCGCCAACGCCAGCCGCTCGCGCCACGGCCGCAGGCCGCGCTCGGTCTGTTCCTCGCGCAGGCGGTGCATCAGAGCCGGTAGCGGGATGTTGACCGGGCAGACGCTGCCGCACTGATTGCAGCCGGTCGTCGCGTGCGGCAGGTCGAGCGCATTCTCGAGGCCGATCAACAGCGGCGTCAGGACCGACCCCATCGGCCCGGGGTAGACCCAGCCGTAGGCATGGCCGCCGAGCGAAAAATAGACCGGGCAGTGGTTCATGCAGGCACCGCAGCGGATGCAGCGCAGCATGTCGTGGTAGGCCGAGCCGAGCAGCTTGGCACGGCCGTTGTCGACCAGGATGAAAACCGTTTTTTCCGGGCCGTCGTGGTCGCCGGCGCGCTTCGTTCCCGTCAGCAACGAGACGTAGTTCGAGATCGCCTGGCCGGTGGCCGAGCGCGGCAGCAGGCGCATCAGCGTCGCGAAATCCTCCAGTGTCGGCACGATCTTCTCGATGCCGGTGATCACCACATGCACTCTGGGCAGCGTCGTCACCATCCGGCCGTTGCCTTCGTTGGTCACCAATGCGGCGCTGCCGGTTTCGGCGATCAGGAAATTGGCGCCGGAAATGCCCATTTCGGCGCTCAGGAAATGCTGGCGCAGCACGGCGCGCGCTTCCCGCGCCAGGTCGGGAATGTCGGCCGAAGTCCGCGTTTCGATCGGCCGGCCGTGTTCCCTGGCGAACAGGGCCTCGACCTCGGCGATCGTCTTGTGCACTGCCGGCGCGATGATGTGCGAAGGCTTTTCGCCGGCCAGCTGGACAATGTATTCGCCGAGATCGGTTTCGACCGGCCGGATGCCGGCCGCGACCAGCGCTTCATTGAGATGCGCCTCCTCGGAGAGCATCGACTTCGACTTGGTGGCCTTGCTGACGCCTTCACGGCGGGCGATATCGACGACCAGCCGGCTGACCTCTTCGCCGTCACGCGCCCACAGCACCTCGGCGCCGCTGGCTCGGGCGCGCTCCTCGAAAATGGCCAGCCAGACATCAAGATCGGCGAGCACCCGGTTTTTGATGTTTTCAGCGGTCGACCGTAGCCGTTCGAAATCCAGGCCATCCTCGGCCAGACTCTCCATGCCCTTGCGCCGCTTGGCAACGAAGAGCGGCCGCGCCTTGCGCAACGCTCCCTGCAACACGGCGTCGCGGAGCTTTTCACCGGCCCGCGCATGGAAGCGCACGGCTTGCCAGGTCCGCGCCTGGCCCATCAGGAAGCGCTCCCACCGGCCAGCACCTCGGCGATGTGCAGCACGCGGGTGGTCTCGTCGCCGCGCCGGCGCAAGCGGCCTTCGATGTTGATCAGGCATCCGAGATCGCCGCCGACCACGGCATCGGCCCCAGCGGCAGCGATGGCATCGCACTTGCGGTCGACGATCCGCGTTGACACCTCGCCGAACTGGACCGCAAAAGCGCCGCCAAAACCGCAGCATTCCTCGCAATCGGCCATTTCCCTGAGGGTCAGCCCGCGCACCTTGCCCAGCAGTTCGCGCGGCTGGCCCTTGATGCCTAGCCCGCGCAGGCCCTTGCAGGAGTCGTGGTACGTCACCGTGCCGTCAAAACCGGCCGGCAGCGACGGCAGCTTGGCCACCTCGGCGAGAAAGCTGCTCAGTTCGTAAGTCCGCTCGGCTACGGCGCGGCAACGCGGCCCCCAATGTGCATCAGCAGCAAACAGTTGCGGATAGACGTTGCGAATCTGGTCGGTACAGGTGCCGGAGGGAATCACCACGTAATCGTAGCCTTCGAGCTCGACAATCGCCTTCTTTGCCAGCCTGCTGGCCAGGGCGCGATTTCCGGCACTCCAGGCCGGTTGACCGCAGCAGGTCTGCCCTTCCGGCACGACTACCTCGACGCCGGCAGCCGCGAGCAGGCGCAAGGCGGCGAAGCCGACGGACGGGCGCAGCAGGTCGACCAGACAGGTAACGTAGAGGGCTACGCGCATGCTAATATTGCGCCGCACAAGAAAACGAAGTGGCTAATGCTACTCAAACCACACCCATAAAGGAATCCAGTTGTCCGAAGTTGCCAGCGGCCCGGCCAAAACCCCCGGCTCCATCCAGGTTATCGAGCGCATGATGTCCTTGCTCGACGCCCTTGCCGCATCGCCCGATGCGGCAAGCCTGAAGCAACTGGCCCAGGCTACTGAACTCCACCCGTCTACTGCTCACCGCATCCTGGCCGCGATGAGTGCCGCCCGTTTCGTCGAACGGCAGGACGCCGGCACCTACCGCCTAGGCATTCGTTTGCTGGAGCTCGGCAGCATCGTTAAATCGCGGATCAGCGTGCGCGAAGTTGCCCTGCCCTACATGCAGGAGCTGCACGAAAAAATCGGCGAGGCGATCAACCTCGGCGCCCGCCACGACGACGAGATCGTCTATCTCGAGCGCACCTCGTCCGGCCGCGCCCTGGTTCGCGTCGTCTATCTGGTCGGTGGTCGCGCGCCGCTGCACCTGACTTCGCTCGGCAAGCTCTTTCTGGCCGCCGAGGGCCCGCAGAAAGTCCGCGACTATGCCCAGCGCACCGGCCTGCCCGGCAAGACGCCCCATTCGCTGACCACCCTGGCAGCCCTGGAAAAGGAACTCGACAAGGTTCGGCGGCACGGTATTGCCTACGACGACGAAGAAGCCGAAATCGGCCTCAAGTGCGTCGCGGCGCCGATCCACGACGACGAAGGCAATGTCATCGCCGCCCTGTCGGTATCCGCCCCCGCCGATCGCCACGATCCGGACTGGGCCCAGCAGGTCAAACAGTCGGCCGATGGCGTTTCGAGAGCGCTCGGCTATCTCGGACCCAAAAAATAAAGGCCGCTCGCAGCGGCCTTTTGAGAAACACCCCGGCGCTCAGGCCGGCCCCCGTGCCAGTGCATTGCCCAGACCAGCACTTTCCATCCAGCGCTTGATCCGATTGGCATCGCCAACCCGGGTCATCTTGCCATTCGAATCGAGCAGCACGATGACCACCGGCTTGTCGGCCACCCGCGCCTGCATGACCAGGCAACGGCCGGCTTCGGAGATATAGCCGGTCTTCGAAACACCGATTTCCCAATTATCGCTGCGTACCAGCGCATTGGTGTTGTGGAAGTCGCGGATATTGCCCTTCAACTCCACCCGCGCCTCGGCCGTCGTCGAGAACTGGCGAATTTCTGGATAACGCGCGGCGGCAGCCACCATGCGTGCCAGATCATGGGCCGTCGACACATTGTTGCTGGACAACCCGGTCGGCTCCTCGAAACTGGAGTTATACATGCCGAGCGCCTGCGCCTTTTTGTTCATGGCCTGGACAAAAGCCCCCAGACCTCCGGGGTAATGTCGCCCCAAGGAATGTGCCGCACGGTTTTCCGACGACATCAAGGCCAGCAGCATGGCCGTTTCGCGGGTCATCGTCGTCCCCACCGGCAAACGGGAACGCGTTCCCTTCAGACTATCGACATCCTCGTCACCGATGCTGATGACCTCCTGCAGATCGAGCTTGGCATCGAGAACCACCATGGCCGTCATCAACTTGGAAATCGAGGCGATCGGCACCACCAGATCAGGCTGTTTCTCGATCATGGCCTGCCCGGTGTTCTGGTCGATGACCAAGGCTGAGGCCGAGAAAAGCGCCAGACGCCTGGGGTCGATATCGGTCATCGAAGCGCGACGGATATGTTTGCGGACGGGCTCGGCCGTCGCATGCGCATGTTTTGCCGAAGCCGCCCTGGCTACTTTTCTGGAAGACTGGGTTTTGCCTGCTGATTTGCTCGGGGATTTTGCGCTGTGCTTGTCCGCCGCTTTTGCAACGCTCTTTTTGCCTGCATCTTGCTCGGTATTTTTCACCGCGGCCACCGACAGCGGCGCATTGATACCAACACCCAGCAAGACACCGACGAGCAGCGCCGCCTTCAATTTTTGCTTCATTTACCACCTCCTGCCAACTTGCGGGAATTCTATCCCAGTTTAGCAGGAGGTGAGTAAATTTCAATAAAAATAGGTAGATAGAAAAGCAAATTAAAGCAACTACTTAGGCAGCATCGACCACGGTCAGCGCCGTCATGTTGACGATGCGGCGAACCGTTGCCGTCGGCGTCAGGATATTGACCGGCTTGGCGGCTCCCAGCAAGATCGGTCCGATGGTCAGATTGTCGCCGGCCGCCACCTTGAGAAGGTTGAACGAGATATTGGCCGCATCCAGCGTCGGCATGATCAGCAGGTTAGCCTGACCTTTCAGACGGGAATTCGGGAAAGCAGCCTGACGGATACGTTCGTCGAGCGCCGCATCACCATGCATTTCGCCCTCGACTTCAAGTTCCGGCGCACGCTTGCTCAGATGATGCAGGACCTCGCGCATCTTGAGCGAAGTCGGCGTGTCTTCGGTGCCAAAGGTCGAGTGTGAAAGGAGCGCCACTTTGGGTTGAATGCCGAAATTACGGATTTCCTCGGCCGCGAGCAGAACCATGTCGCTCAACTGCTCCGCCGTCGGGTTGTAATTGACGTAGGTATCGCCGATGAACACCGTGCGTCCCGGCAGCATCAGCAGATTCATCGCGTAATATCGATCCAGGCCAGCCTGGGTTCCGATCACGCTCTGCACGTACTCGCGGTGCGTTTCATGGCGCCCGAAGGTACCGCAGATCAGGCCGTCGGCATGCCCGAGATGGACCATCAGCGCACCGTACAGCGTAGCGCGCCGGCGCACTTCCCGGCGGGCGTAGTCGCGTGAGACGCCCTTGCGTTCCATCAGGCGATGATAGGTCGTGCAGAACTCTTCGAAGTGCTGGTCGAAAAACTCGCAGTTTTCGGCGTGGATGATTTCGAAATCCTCGCCCTCACGAATACGCAGGCCGGCTGCTTCGATCTGGCGGTTGATCTCGCCAGGCCGACCGATCAGGATCGGACGGGCGATACCTTCGTCGCGCACGACCTGGACTGCGCGCAGGATGCGCTCATCCTCGCCTTCGGCAAAGACAATGCGCTTCGGCGCCAGCTTGGCCTGCGAGAAGACCGGCTTCATGATCATGCCGGAGTGGTAGACGAATTCGTTGAGGCCCTGGATATAGGCATCCCAGTCCTTGATCGGGCGGGTCGCAACGCCGGAATCCATGCCGGCCCGGGCCACGGCCGGGGCGATCTTGACAATCAGGCGCGGATCGAAAGGATTCGGGATCAGATATTCGGGGCCAAAGCTGGCCACCTTCTCGCCATAGGCACGTGCTGCGACTTCCGACTGCTCGGCGCGGGCCAGCTCGGCGATCGCTTTGACCGCCGCCATCTTCATTTCCTCGGTAATCGTCGTCGCCCCCACATCGAGGGCGCCGCGGAAAATGAAGGGGAAACAGAGAACGTTGTTGACCTGATTCGGATAATCGGAACGACCGGTACAGATAATGGCGTCATTGCGGACGCTCTTGACCTGCTCCGGGGTAATTTCCGGCGTCGGATTGGCCAGGGCCATGATCAGCGGGTTGGCGGCCATCTTGGCGACCATTTCCGGCTTCAGCACGCCGCCGGCCGAGAGGCCGAGGAAAACGTCGGCGTCGTCGATGATCTCGCCCAGCTTCCGGGCCTCGGTGACCTTGGCGTAGCGCGCCTTGATCTCGTCCATTTCCTCGATCCGGCCTTCATAAACGACGCCCTTGATGTCGGTGACCCAGATATTTTCAACCGGCGCCCCAAGCATGACCAGCAGGTCGAGACAGGCCAGGGCTGCCGCACCAGCGCCGGAGGTGACGATCTTGACCTTGGCCAAATCCTTGCCGACCAGATGCAGTCCATTCAGGATGGCCGCACCGACGACGATCGCCGTGCCATGCTGGTCGTCGTGGAAAACAGGAATCTTCATCCGCTCGCGCAGCTTCTTCTCGATGTAGAAGCACTCGGGCGCCTTGATGTCTTCCAGGTTGATGCCGCCGAAGGTCGGCTCGAGCGAGGCGATGGTGTCGATCAGCTTGTCCGGGTCGCGCTCGTCGATTTCGAGGTCGAAAACATCGATATTGGCGAACTTCTTGAACAGCACGCCCTTGCCTTCCATGACCGGCTTGGCGGCCAGCGGGCCGATCGGCCCGAGACCGAGCACGGCGGTGCCGTTGGTGATGACGCCGACCAGATTGGCGCGCGAGGTCAGCGTACTGGCCTCGCTCGGATCGGCAACGATTTCCTCGCAGGCGTAGGCGACGCCAGGTGAATAAGCCATCGACAGATCGTACTGGTTGGTCAGCTGCTTGATCGGGGTCACCGCGATCTTGCCCGGCTTGGGCTGGCGGTGATAGTAGAGTGCTGCTTCGCGCAATTGGCGGGGATCCATGTCTGCCTCCATTTTGTATTGTGAAACGCCATCTCGAATCGCGGAAGATGATAACACGCACAAGCGCTGCCGCCACCCCCGGAAATCACTTAGCCGACAAAGTCAAGTAGATGTTTACCCTGATTTGCTGCATAATTATGCGCTTCCCAGCCGACGGCCCCGCGCCGCTCGAAGTCTTGGTGGCAGCTCCCGGCGACTGGCGTGAAACCTAGCTATTTCAGTCAATTAGAGAGAGACAAATCGCCATGACCGCACCGCTGAACGCGCCTGACTACGTCAAACATGAAGGCCTGAAGAAATGGGTCGCCGAAATCGCCGCCCTGACCCAGCCTGATCGTATTCACTGGGCCGACGGGTCGCAGGAAGAGTATGACCGCCTGTGTGCCGAAATGGTAGAGGCCGGCACCCTGATCAAGCTCAACGAAGCCAAGCGCCCGAATTCCTATCTCGCCTTCTCCGACCCTTCCGACGTTGCCCGCGTCGAAGACCGCACCTATATCTGCTCCGAAAAGAAGGAAGACGCCGGCCCGACCAACAACTGGGAAGAGCCCGCCGTCATGCGCGAGACCCTCAACGGCCTGTTCAAGGGCTGCATGAAGGGTCGCACGATGTACGTGATCCCCTTCTCGATGGGTCCGCTCGGTTCGCCGATCGCCCACATCGGCTTCGAGATCACCGACTCCGCCTACGTCGTCGTCAACATGAAGACGATGACCCGCATGGGCAAGGCCGTCTTCGACGTGCTCGGCAGCGACGGTGAATTCGTCCCCTGCGTGCATACCGTCGGCGCCCCGCTCGAGCCGGGCCAGCAGGATGCCAAGTGGCCGTGCAACCCGACCGTCAAGTACATCGTGCATTACCCGGAAACCCGCGAGATCTGGTCCTACGGTTCGGGCTATGGCGGCAACGCACTGCTCGGCAAGAAATGCTTCGCGCTGCGCATCGCTTCCAACATGGCGCGCGATCAGGGCTGGCTGGCCGAACACATGCTGATCCTCGGCGTCGAATCGCCGGAAGGTGAAAAGAGCTACGTCGCCGCCGCCTTCCCGTCGGCGTGCGGCAAGACCAATTTCGCCATGCTGATTCCGCCGAAGACCCTCGACGGCTGGAAGATCACCACCATCGGCGACGACATCGCCTGGATCAAGCCGCGCGTCGACAAGGACGGCGTCACCCGCTTCTACGCCATCAACCCGGAAGCCGGTTTCTTCGGCGTCGCCCCGGGCACCTCGGAAAAAACCAATTTCAACGCGCTGGCCACGTTGAAGGAAAACATCATTTTCACCAACGTTGCGCTGACCGATGACGGCGATGTCTGGTGGGAAGGCCTGACCAAGGAAGCCCCGGCGCACCTGATCGACTGGCAGGGCAATGACTGGACGCCGGAAGACGGCAAGGCCGGCAAGAAGGCCGCCCACGCCAACTCCCGCTTCACCGCCCCGGCCAACCAGTGCCCGTCGGTCGACAGCGCCTGGGAAGATCCCGCCGGCGTGCCGATTTCCGCCTTCATCTTCGGCGGCCGTCGCGCCACCACCGTGCCGCTGGTGTACGAAGCCTTCAACTGGAACTACGGCGTCTACATGGCTGCCACCCTCGGCTCCGAAACCACGGCTGCCGCCTTCGGCCAGCAGGGCGTGGTCCGCCGTGACCCGTTTGCCATGCTGCCGTTCTGCGGCTATCACATGGGCGACTACTTCAACCATTGGCTGAAGATGGGCAAGACCGTCGACGCCGCCCCGAAGATCTTCTGCGTGAACTGGTTCCGCATGAACGAAAAGGGCGAATTCATGTGGCCGGGCTTCGGCGACAACATGCGTGTCCTGAAGTGGATCGTTCAGCGCTGCAAGGGCAAGGTTGCCGCCAAGGAAACCGCACTGGGCTGGATGCCGCAATTCGAGGACATCGACTGGACCGGTCTCGACATCAGCAAGGTTGAATTCGAAGGCCTGACCAATATCGATGCCGACGCCTGGAAGGCCGAACTGGCCGGCCACAAGGAGTGGTTTGACAAGATGGGCGAAAAGCTGCCGCGCGAATTCACGCTGAAGCGCGAACTGTTCGAAATGGCGCTGTTCAAGGACGCCGCCTGATTAACGCTTCCGCTATGATGAACGGCCACCCGCGGGTGGCCGTTTTTTTTGGAGAACCACATGTATCGTCCTGCCAGCCGCCTCGCCGATATCGAACCCTTCCACGTCGTCGAACTGCTGACGCGCGCCCGGCAACTCGAAGCCGAGGGCCGCGACATCATCCACATGGAAGTCGGCGAGCCGGACTTTCCGACGCCCGAGCCGATCGCCAATGCAGCGGTCGACGCTATAAAAAAGGCAAAAACGCTCTATACCCAGGCGCTCGGCCTGCCGGAACTGCGTCAGGCGATCAGTGACTTCTACCGCTCCCGCTATGGCGTTGCCGTGCCGGCCAGCCGCATCGCCGTCACCAACGGCGCCTCGGGTGCCCTGAACCTGGCCTTTGCCTGCCTGGCCGAACCGGGCAGCGAATGGCTGCTGACCGATCCTGGCTACCCCTGCAACCGCCACATTTTGCGCACCTACGAAGGTCGACCGCAGGCCCTGTCGGTCGGCCCGGCGACCAACTTCCAGCCGACGCCGGCACTGCTGCGCCAGCACTGGAAGCCGACCACCGCCGGCCTGCTCGTCGCCTCGCCGGCCAACCCGACCGGCACGCTGCTGACGCGGGCTCAAATCGAAGCGCTGGCCGAGGTCTGCCGCGCCAACAACGGCCATTTCCTGGTCGACGAGATTTACCACGGACTGACTTACGAGATTGATGCCCCGACGGCCTGTGCCGCCGGCGACGATCTCTGGATCATCAACAGCTTCTCCAAGTACTTTCAAATGACCGGCTGGCGCCTAGGCTGGATGGTCGTTCCGGAGCCTTATCTTCGCGATATCGAAAAGCTGGCGCAGAACCTGACCCTCTGCCCGTCAACACCGGCGCAGCATGCCGCACTGGCGGCCTTCGCACCGGAAACCATCGCCATACTGGAAAACCGGCGTACCGAGTTCCGTCGGCGCCGGGATTTTCTCGCTCCGGCGCTGGAGCGGATTGGCTTCCGCGTCACCGCCCGTCCGGAGGGCGCCTTCTACCTTTATTGCGATTGCTCGGCACTGGCTGACGACAGCTTTTCTCTGGCCAAGGATCTGCTGGAAAAAACCGGCGTCGCCGCCACACCGGGCCTGGATTTCGGCAGCAACCAGCCGGAACGGCATATCCGATTCGCCTACACGACCGGCGTAGACCGGCTGGCCGAAGCCGTCGACCGGCTAGGAGGTTATTTCGGCCGGTAAATCCAGCGCGGGGTAGCGGGCACGCAGGGCCGGCCAGTCGAAATGCGGCCCGGGATCGGTCTTGCGTCCCGGCGCAATATGGCAGTGGCCGGCGACCGCCGCAATCGGATAGCGCCTCTGCAGGGCATCCAGCAGTGGCCACAACGCCGCATATTGCTCGGCCGTGTAGGGTTGGTCGTCCGAGCCTTCCAACTCGATACCGACCGAGTAATCGTTGCAATTGTCGCGCTCGCACCAGCAGGACTGGCCCGCATGCCAGGCCCGCCGGTCGCAGCCGACGAACTGGACGAGCCGACCGTTACGCCGGAGATAAAAATGGGCCGACACCTGCAATCCGGAAATCGTGGAAAAATAGGGGTGGACCGTAGCATCCAGCCGGTTGAGGAAAAAATCCTCGACCCAGTCACCGCCAAACTCGCCGGGCGGTAGACTGATGTTGTGGATAACTACCAGCGATACCGGCTCGCCGGCCGGCCGCTCGCCAAAATTCGGCGAAGGCCGCTGTTCGGCCCCCTGCAGCCAGCCATCCGCCAACCACCGTGTCATTCGATACCCAGACGCTCGAGCCGATAACGCATCGAGCGGAAAGTCACGCCGAGCAGCCGGGCTGCCGCTGTGCGGTTGCCCTCGGCCTTTTGCAGGGCTTCGAGGATGGCCTGGCGCTCAAGCCGGTTGAGGTATTCGTCCAGCGTCTCGCTGCCGCGCCCCGACGCTTCGTTGCCTGGTATATCCTCGGGCCCGAGGTGCAGATCGTCGACTTCAATGCTCTCGCCCGAGCAAAGGGCGGTCGCCCGTTCGAGAATATTTTCGAGCTCGCGAACGTTGCCGGGGAAGGAATAGAACTCCAGCGCCTTGAGCGCACCACTCGACAATTTTGGCGTGTTCTCCCCGAATACCCGGCGCAGGATGGTGTCGACCAGCGGGGCAATGTCCTCAAGACGCTCGCGCAAGGGCGGCATGCGCAATTCGATGACATTCAGCCGGTAATACAAATCCTGCC
>CAMLHL010000053.1 GCA_946479855.1 uncultured Pseudomonadota bacterium | reverse complement strand
GAGTATCTGGCTACGAACCAGAGGGTCGGGCGTTCGAATCGCTCCGGGCGCGCCAGTAACACCAGCAATCAAGCCAATCTTAGGATTGGCTTTTTTGTTTTCTGCTGGCGAGCGTAGCTAACTCGTCGCCAAAACCCCCCACATTGTCGTGCTGCCTCCAGAGTGGATCGGTCTATTTTCTCCGGGGGACTTGCCGAACCCATATATGCGTTTCCGTCGTCCCCAATCATTGCAGGCTGGATGTTTGGTTCGCACCTGCCTGGCAGGTTGCGACAACAGCCAGCCCTTGCCGGGAATGTTTTCTTAGCCTGCTTGTTCAGCCCAGATTGTCACCTTGCCAGAAGATGGATTGGGCACATCAAGGATTGTTTGAGTGAGATCAAATAATTTCCAGAATACCCGAGTAATCTAATCAACTATACCCGGTGATTTGGCATCATCCGTGATGATTTAGAGGCTACAGGATATGAGTAAAACTCCCACATTTTTCAAAACTCCTGAAATGGCAAAGAAGTTTCCCCTGCATCCGAAGCATCCCGAGCGGACATGTTGGGGATGCGATAAATACTGCTCGGTGGATTCACTGCAGTGTGGAAACGGTTCCGGTCGCACTCAGCATCCGGCCGAAATGCTCGGCGAAGACTGGTACACGTGGGGCGATTGGGGCATCGACCCGAACGAACAGTCAGGGACGGAGGGGTGAATATGGCCGGTTCATGGGGTTGTCCACACGAAATTAATGGCTTGTGTCACAAGGTCAATGGCTTGACTTGTGACCCTGGAATGAAGGGCTGTGTTCTTTACGGTCGATTTGTTTTTGCAAGCCCAGGGAAAAACGAGCGCATTCTGCAAAAGCAGGCACGTAAGGACGCACTCGCCGCGGTGCCGCCCCCGACGGGCAATACTGATGATAACGAGCGATGATCGAGTCGGACAGCGAAGGGCGCGAAAGCCACACGTCTGATGGTTCGCTTCTTAAGCCAAGAGTTGGCAGATTCATTATGTTCAGGTAGCGGTGAGGGTGATTCTGTCGTTGGCGCTGTCGTGGATCAATCTATCAAGCTCGGCGTTGTTGGGTGATACTGCAAACCCGTGTCGATAATCGAGCTGTTTCGAATGACTGAATTGAGATCCGGCGCCATTTTTCGTATCGAGTTGTGTAGTGGTGAGATCCGTCGCTGGAAATACCTCGGCCCGGATGCCCGTTCAGTCACTTGGTGGCGTGATGTCGATAGCGGCCTGGAATTCAACGAATCCAGCCTGATGTACGCTTGGCGGGTTATTGACGAAATCGATGATGCCCCTGTTGAGAATCTGGATAACCGGTGACGGGAAGATGGCATTGCGTCTGAAAGCGGAACGCAAGGGCCGGGTGTCCTTGCCGTATCGCCCTGAGCATAAGGTAAGGCAATGCACGATCAAGCAAAAACCTTGTCTTTCCAGAACTGCTTTGGGATGCTCAAAATAGATTTTTTTTAGGCGAAAACCGGCACTCCCGACAAGTCTCTGAGGTCGAAGCTTGGTAGCTGGGAGCAATTGCCAATGAATATCCTTCTGAAACGTGTGTATGAGTTACCGGAACCCGGTGACGGGTTTCGTGTTCTTGTGGATCGTCTTTGGCCGCGGGGAGTCAGCAAGGACTCGGCGCGTATCGATCTGTGGCTCAAGGATCTCGCCCCTTCCTCGTCACTCCGCAAGTGGTTCGATCACGACCCCGCGAAGTGGTGCGAGTTTCGCGATCGCTATATCCAGGAACTTCAGAACAACCCGCTGGTTGTTCAGCAACTCGTCAAACACGGGCTCAAGGACGTCGTTACGCTGCTCTATGGGGCGCATGACAGGGAGAAAAACAATGCCGTCGTTCTCAGGGAGTATCTGGAGAATTTGACATTGCCCCGCTGATCAACCGTTGGAGGATGGCGCAATGGCTGATCGGCTCACACTACGCTTTTAGTCGAAGCGAGGGTCTCTCACCTGCACCCTGCCGTTTTCCAGTCGCACCGGAAAGATGGCAATGGGCTCGTAGGCTGGCGGCGACAGCGCTTCGCCGGTGACCAGGGAGAAGCGGGACTCGTGGCGGGGGCAGGCGATTTCCAGCCCCGTCAGTTGGCCATTGGAGAGTGTCTCGGCTTCGTGGCTGCAGAGATCTTCGATTGCATAATAGCGGCCATCGACGTTGAAAATGGCCATCGCCACCCCGTCGACCTCTAGCCGACGGCAAGTGCCTGGGAGAAATTCAGCTTCGGCTGCGACGTCGGTCCATTCGATCATCTCAGTTCCCCTTTCTAAACCAGCCCAAGTTCCAGGCGTGCTGCCTCGCTCATCATTTTTTTTGACCAGCGCGGTTCCCAGACAAGTTCGACCTGCACGTCCTCGACGCCAGGAACCTGTCGTACCGCATCGGCGACCGTCTCGGGAAAACTTTGCGCTACCGGGCAACCCGGTGCCGTCAACGTCATCCGGATCTGGACAAGGCCGTTTTCGGGGTTGGCTTCAAGCCCGTAGATCAACCCCAGATCATAGATATTGACCGGGATTTCAGGGTCGTAAATCGTCCGCAAGACAAAAATGATGTCGCTTTCCAGCTCGCTACGCGGTGGCAGGCGTTCCATTTCAGTTTGTTCAGCCTTGGATAAGCTCATTTTGCCTACTCCGTCGTCACCGGCCGTGTTTCCGAATGCAGTGCGGCATGCAGGGTGTGCCAGGCCAGCGTGGCACATTTGATCCGGCTTGGAAATGCACGGACACCGGCAAGAACCTCCAGCTTGCCCAGTGTGCTCGTGGCGGCTTTGGGGTCTCCTGTCAGCAGGTTGTGGAATTCGCCAAACAGCGCCTCGGCCTCGGCTGCGCTACGACCTTTCAGGGCTTCGGTCATCAGCGAGGCGGAAGCAGTCGATATGGCGCAGCCGGTTCCCTCGAAGCGGATATCGGCAATCACGCCGTCTACCATCTTCAGGCGCAGGGTCAGGCGGTCTCCACACAAGGGGTTGAAGCCGTCGGCCTGATGACTGGCGTCAGGCAGCGGACCGAAATTGCGCGGCCGCCGGCCATGGTCGATAACCACTTCCTGGTAGAGGTCGTGCAGGTCGGCCGTCATCCGAACATCTCCATGACCTTGACCAGGCCCTGGAAGAGGGCATCGACTTCCTGGCGCGTGTTATACAGGGCGAAGGAAGCGCGCACCGTGGCCGGCACACCATAACGTTCCATCACCGGCATGGCGCAATGATGACCGGTACGGACGGCAACCCCCTGGGTGTCGAGGATGGTGCCTATATCGTGCGGATGGATGCCGGCCAGGGTGAAGGAAAGGATAGCCCCCTTCGCACGGGCGGTCCCGATCTGGGTCAGACCCGGAAACGCTTGGGCCTGAGCGGTGGCATAGCCCAGAAGATCGGCTTCGTGGGCGGCGATGGCGGTCATCCCGACGCTGCGGACGTAATCGATGGCGGTGCCGAGGCCGATGCCGCCGGCGATGTTGGGCGTCCCCGCCTCGAATTTGTAGGGCAGGTCATTCCAGGTGCTGCCGGCGAAGCTGACCTGTCTGATCATGTCGCCACCGCCCTGATAAGGCGGCATGGCTTCGAGCAGGGCGCTCCGGGCGTAGAGCACGCCGATGCCGGTCGGACCATAGATTTTGTGGCCGGAGAAGGCGTAGAAATCGCAATCGAGATCGGTGACATCGATGGGCAGATGAGCTATGGCCTGGGCGCCATCGACCAGTACGATGGCGCCAGCCTGATGCGCCAGTGCCGCCAGTTCCTTGATCGGGTTGAGGCTGCCCAGCGCGTTCGACATCTGGGTCAGCGCGACCAGCCGCGTCCGTGGGCCGAGCAAACTGGCGAACCGCTCGCCGATTAACTGACCGGCGTCGTCGATCGGCGCCACGCGCAGCACGGCGCCGCTGCGCTGGCAGAGCAGTTGCCAGGGAACGATGTTGGAATGGTGTTCCATTTCGGTGATCAGGATCTCGTCCCCGGCCTGTAGTCGCTGGCCGTAGCTGCTGGCGACCAGGTTGATCGCCTCGGTGGTGCCGCGAGTGAAGATGATTTCCTCGCGACGGGGGGCGTCAATGAAGTCGCGTACCTTGTCCCGTGCCGCTTCGTAGGCGTCGGTCGCCTCCTGGCTCAGATGATGCACGCCACGGTGAATATTGGCATTGTAGTAGGCGTAGTAATGGCGCTCGGCCTCGATGACCGACCACGGCTTCTGGGTGGTGGCGGCGTTGTCGAGATAGACCAGCGGACGCTCGTGAACCTCCCGGTGCAGGATAGGGAAATCCTGGCGCCGGCGCATGACATCCAGCGCGGGGGCTTGTTCCATCAGGTCATGCGTTCCGTCGGCAAGGTTTGACATGCGATCTCCTCACGGCTGCGACAGTTTGGCCTGCAGCAACGCATCGAGCTTGTCCTGCAGCGACAAAAGGCTGACGCGATTGACGATTTCCATCGCAAAGGCCCGGGTCAGCATGGCCCGGGCTGCTGGCTGCCCGATCCCCCGGGAGCACAAATAGAACACCTGCTCCTCGTCCAGTTGACCGACAGTGGCGCCATGGCTGCACTTGACGTCGTCAGCCCAGATTTCGAGCTGCGGCTTGGTGTCGATTTCGACATTTTCCGAGAGCAGCAGGTTGTGGTTGGTCTGCAAGGCATCGCTGCCCTGGGCATCGGGATGCACTATCACGCGGCCGTTGAATACTGCCCGCGACGCCCCGTTGAGGATGCCTTTGTAGTGTTCCCGGCTGGTGCACCGAGGTTGCAGGTGGTCGATGCGGGTGTGGTGGTCGACATGCTGGCGACCGTCGGTCAGGTAGAGGCCATCCAGGTCGCAGCGGGCGTCCTCGGCCTGCAGTTTGACCGTGATGCCGATCCGGGCGAGGCGGGCGCCGAGCGCGAAGGAGCTGGATGTAAAGCGGCTTTTTGCCGCCTGGGAGACGTTGACCGTAGCAATATGAAATGCCTTGGGGCTTTCCTGTTGCAGCTTGTGATGTTCGATCACGGCGTCGTTATCGAGCACGATATCGGTGACCGCATTGGTGAAATAGCCGATTTCGTCCGCTGCCACATGGTGTTCGACGATGCAGGCCGAACTGCCGGCACCCGCCAGCAGCAGATTGCGCGGCTGGATCGCCAGGTTGGCTTCGCTGGCGATGAACAGGAGCTGCAGCGGTGCCTTGAGGATGCACCCCGGCGGCAGGCGAAGATAGGCGCCATCGCTCATCAGGGCCAGGTTAAGGTCGGCAAAGGCGGACGATGGCGGGTAGGTGGCCAGCAACTCTTCCAGATCATCCGGCGCCTGATCGAGGCGATCCCCGAGGCTGCTCAACTGCATATCGGCCGGCAGGCGGCCCGGGCGAGACAATGCGCTGTCCAGGCGGCCATTGACGAATACCAGCAAATGACTGTCCGGCAGGGCATGGCGGTCGACCAGTCCGTTCAGCGCGTGGCCGGCGGCGGCTGGCTGCACGTTGAAGCGGCCGTTCTCGATGGCCGATACGCTCGTGTATTTCCATTCCTCGCTGTGCAAGGTCGGAAAACCCTGCTGGGCGAAACGCCCGATCGCCTCGGCCCGGCTCTGGCGCAGCCAGTCCAGTTGCTGCCCGGGCAAGGTGCTGGAAAGTTGCTGGAAAGCGCCGAGATAGTTGTCGGCGGCGGTTTGACGTGCGTTCATGGCATGGTCGCTACTGGTCCGGGGGCATCGACCGGCTTGCCATAGCCCGTTCGTTCCAGTTCGATGGCCAGTTCCCGGCTACCGGAGCGGGCAATCCGGCCATCGGCCAGGACATGAACCTGGTCGGGCACCACGTAGTCAAGCAGGCGCTGGTAATGGGTGACTAGAACAATGGCCCGCTGCGGGCTGCGCAAGCCGTTGATGCCGTCCGCCACCACTTTCAGGGCATCGATGTCGAGGCCGGAATCGCTTTCGTCGAGGAGGGCCAGGGTGGGTTCGAGCAGCGCCATTTGCAGGATTTCGTTGCGTTTTTTCTCCCCGCCGGAAAAACCTTCATTAACCGGCCGGTAAAGGAGGCTCTCGTCCATGCCCAGCTGTTTGAGCTTGCGCCGGATCAGGCTGAGGAAATCGATGGCATCGAGCTCCGCCTGGCCGTTGTGGCGGCGCATGGCATTGAGGGCGGCCTTGAGAAAATAGACGTTGGTGACGCCGGGAATTTCCACCGGATACTGGAAGGCAAGAAAAATTCCTTGCCGGGCCCTGTCTTCCGCCGCCATGTCGAGCAGGTTGCGGCCCTGATACAGTACTTCCCCGGCTGTCACGACATAACCGGTCCGGCCGGCCAAAACATGGGCCAACGTGCTTTTTCCCGAACCATTGGGCCCCATGATGGCATGGACTTCCCCGGCCTTGATGCTGAGGTCCAGCCCCTTGAGGATGGGCTGGCCGTCGACGCTGACGTGCAGGTTGTGGATGTCGAGCATGATTGTGGTCCCCTTTAGCCAATGCTGCCTTCCAGGCTGACGCCCAGGAGTTTTTGCGCCTCGACGGCAAATTCCATCGGGAGCTTCTGGAAGACCTCCTTGCAGAATCCATTGACGATCATTGAGACCGCGTCTTCCGCCGACAGGCCGCGGCTCTGGCAATAGAACAATTGGTCCTCGCCAATGCGCGAGGTGGTCGCCTCATGCTCGACACGGGCCGACGGATGCTTGACCTCGATATAGGGAAAAGTGTGGGCGGCGCACTGATCACCCAGTAGCAGCGAGTCGCACTGGCTGTAGTTGCGGGCGCCGACGGCGCTCTTCGCCACTTTCACCAGGCCGCGGTAGGCGTTGTGGCCGTGGCCGGCTGAGATGCCCTTGGAGACGATGTTGCTGCGGGTGTTCTTGCCGAGGTGGATCATCTTGGTGCCGGTGTCGGCCTGCTGGTAATGGTTGGTCAGCGCCACCGAATGGAATTCCCCGTGTGAGTTGTCGCCCTTGAGAATCACGCTCGGATATTTCCAGGTGATCGCCGAGCCGGTCTCGACCTGGGTCCAGGAGATCCGCGAGTTGTCGCCGCGGCATTCGCCGCGCTTGGTGACGAAATTGTAGATGCCGCCCTTGCCCTCCTTGTCGCCGGGATACCAGTTCTGCACCGTGGCGTAGCGGATCTGGGCATTTTCCAGGGCGATCAGTTCGACGACGGCGGCGTGCAACTGGTTCTCGTCACGCATCGGCGCCGTGCAGCCTTCCAGGTAGCTGACGTAGCTGTCGCGGTCGGCGATGATCAGCGTACGCTCGAACTGGCCGGTGTTCAGGGCATTGATGCGGAAATAGGTGGACAGCTCCATCGGGCAATGCACGCCGGGCGGGATGTAGCAGAACGAGCCATCGGAAAAAACCGCCGAATTGAGGCTGGCGAAATAATTGTCGGTATAAGGCACCACCGAACCAAGGTACTGCTGTACCAGCGCCGGATGTTTGCGGACGGCTTCGGAGAAGGCGCAAAAAATGATGCCCAGCTCGGCCAGTTTTTCCTTGAAGGTGGTGGCGACCGAGACGCTGTCGAAAACCGCATCGACGGCAACGCCGGCGAGCAGTTCACGCTCTTCCAGTGGCACCCCGAGTTTCTCGTAGGTGCGCAGCAGTTCGGGATCGATCTCGGCCAGGCTTTTGGGCCCGTCCTGGCGGGATTTGGGGGCGGAATAGTAGCTGATGGCCTGATAATCGATGGGCGGATGATGGACGGTGGACCAGCCGGGCTCGCTCAGGGTCAGCCAGTGCCGATAGGCCTTGAGACGCCAGTCCAGCATGAATTCGGGCTCTTCCTTCTTGGCCGAGATGAGCCGAATGACCGTTTCATTCAATCCTTGAGGAACCGTGTCCGTTTCCAGATCGGTAAAAAATCCGTGCCGGTATTCCTGGCTGACCAGTTCGTCGAGTTTCGCGGGAGTCTTGAGCATCGGATACCTCCTTTGCAGGTTGGACCGGCGCCTTTTGCCATCGTTCAGGCCGGCCCGATGACCGCTGGCCCGCCTGCTTCCCGGTATCGGTTCCGGATCGAGATGCCTGAGGCCGCTCCTCAAAGCTTATTGGATCGCCTGCTGCGTAGTGGCTTTTTTCATTTTCAGGCAGTATAAAGCCCGGGGTCTCCAGGCGAGACCTCTGTCATCCGATCGGCTTTTTGTTCTTGGGACCGTTATGAATGTCTTTTTCCGGGGTGTGAATGCCTTCGTGGCGCTGCTGGCCATGATCCTCGCGCTGCTCTCGCCGCAGCCGCTGCTGGCCAACGATCACGGCGGCGGCGGGGCACCCGAGCCGATGGTTTTCACGGTGAACCTGGGTACGGAGAGCTATGTCCAGTTCGGCCTGATCTTCGAGGGAAAGACGCCCGAGGTAGAGCATCTCCTTGCGAGCTACAAGCCGAAGATTCAGCATGAGATCATCCTGCTGCTTTCCGGCAAGGACGCCGCCACGCTGCGGACTCTGGCCGGCAAGAAGGCGTTGATCGCGGAAATCATCAAATTGGGTAATCACGCCATTCACGAAGACGAGGAAAGCGGCATCAAGGATGTGCTGTTTACCAAGTTTCTGATTCAGTAAGAGCGGATGCTGACCGGAGCTTCTTCCCTGGATACGCTTCTGGATGCGGTAGCCGGGCATCTGAAGCATGCCCGGCGGGTATTGTTCATTACCGGGGCGGGCATCTCGGCCGACTCCGGTCTGCCGACCTACCGGGGGGTAGGTGGCCTGTACGACAGCGAAATCACGGCGGAGGGGTTGCATATCGAGGATGCCCTGTCCGGCGAGGTATTTGCCATACGCCCGGACATTACCTGGAAATACCTGATCCAGATCGAGGAAAACTGCCGCGGCGCCCAGCCGAATGCGGCGCATCGGGCGATTGCCTGCCTCGAACACCGGCTTGAGCGGGTCATGGTATTTACCCAGAATGTCGATGGCCTGCACCGGGCGGCCGGGAGCCGCGAGATCATCGAGATTCACGGCAACCTGCAGAATCTGATGTGTACCTCCTGTAGCCATGAGGAGGCCGTGACGGACATGTCCTGCCGCGAAGTCCCGCCTCGCTGCCCGGCCTGCGGAGCGGTGCTGCGGCCGAAGGTGGTGCTGTTCGGCGAGGCTTTGCCGGAGGATGAACTGGATCGCTTCATCGAAGCCTTTCAGGAGGGCTTCGACATCGTGTTCAGCATAGGTACTTCCAGCATTTTTCCCTACATCGTGCAGCCCGTCATCCTGGCGGCGGCCAGCGGCATCCCGACCGTGGAGATCAACCCGGCCCGAACGCAGCTCAGCGAGATCGTCGATTACTATCTGCCGCTGGGAGCCGCGGAGGCTATGTCGGAGGTCTTGAGCAGGCTGGGTGTGAACCTGCAAGACTGTTGATCGGGGGGGCGTTTGCCAGGTTTGTACAGGCCAAATGCTGCGGTGCACAAACTTGTTGACAACATAAATTCTGCGGTTAGAATGAAGTCATGCTGCAGTGCAACATGATTGTTGAGCGGCAAAAAGATCACCCAACCCCAGGAGAAAATACCATGTTTACCAAACCCGAAGATTTCGCGAAGTCCGGCTTTAACTTTGCCCTGTTCTTTGCCAATACCTCTTTTGATGGCATCGAGCGCCTGGCCCTGTTGAATCTGGCGACCGCCCGTTCGATTTTCGAAACTTCCATCTCCAACTTCACCTCGCTGCTCGGTGCCAAGGACGTCCAGTCTTTCGTCAGCCTGCAGAAGGAACTGGCGACCCCGTCGATCGAGAAGGGCATGGAATATTCCCGCAACGTGATCTCGATCGCCGCTGAAACCAAGGACAAGATCGCCAAGGAAGTCGAAGTCCACGTCGCTGAAACCAACGCCAAGGTTTCCGGCCTGGTCGAAAAGGCTCTGGCTTCCGCTCCGGCTGGTTCCGAAGTGGCCGTTGCTGCTGTCAAGACTGCCATCAAGTCCGCCAACGAAGCCTACGAAGGCCTGAACAAGGCGGCCAAGCAGGCTGCCGAAGTCGCCGAAGCCAGCGTTGCCGCTGCGACCAGCGCCACCTTGAATGCTGCCAACGTGGTTGCCCCGAAGGCTGCAGGCAAGAAGGCTGCCTGATCCTCGCGGATTGGCACAAGAAAAGCCGAGGCAGTTGCCTCGGCTTTTTTGCATTGATGGAAATCAGCGACGGCGTCTCCGGGAGCGACCCTTGCCCGCCGTGCGTTTCCTGCTTCAGACGGTGATGCGGTTGATCAGGGCGGCGAGTTCGGGATAGAAGACGAGACGGCTGATGGCGATATGGCGGCCGATTTCCATCGATTCGGCCAATTCAGCGGCGGCCGCCGACTGCTGCAGCAGTTCCGGAAAAGCCTGCCTGGCATCGACCAGATCGAAAATCTTGGCAAGCAACTCGCCGCAGGTGCGGTAATGCATCGGATCGAGGCGAACAAATCTGCTGCCGTTGTCACAGGCATCGAGATAACTCGCCGCGGTGGTCGCCGTCGCTTCGAGCGAGGCCAGTTGCGCTGGCGTGAATAACGACATTTCCAACTCCACTTTCTCTCCAGAACCTGTCTGCTTGAGGCCTAGTCTAGGAGGAAGGGAATTCCGGCGCTGTGAGGTTTTTTACAGTCGAGGCAAATTAGTGGCCGGCTTAAACAAAACGGGGCATTTTTGCCCCGTTTTGTCGTCGACCGTAGCGAAGGAGTAGCGCTATTTGCGCGGCACCTTGATCGGCTTGCCTTTGCCGCCGCGGTTGCCGCGGCAGCTTTCCAGCCTTTCGCCCTTGAGCTTGCCGGCGACGCCATCGACGACGGGAGTGATCTCCTCCAGTGCCGTCTTGCCGGGGGCGGCGTCGATCAGCTTGAGGCCACGGCCCTTGGCGAGCAGGCGGATTTCCTCGATGCTGAAGACCAGCGCCCGGCCGTCCTTGGTCAGGCAGGCGATTTCCCCGGCGGCTGGGGCGGGCATCAGGAGGGCCGGGGATTCGTTGTCGCCGAGCGTCAGGAAAGCCTTGCCGGCCTTGCCGCGCGACAGGAAGTCGCTGCCCTGGCAGCGGAAGCCGTAGCCGCCGTCGGCGGCAACCAGATAGAGCTTTTCCGGCGAGACGGCGAGCGCCAGGCAGAGCTTGCCGCCATCCTGGAAATCGACCAGCGAGGTGGCCGGGACGCCATCGCCCTTGCCGCCGGGAATCTCGGCGGCGGGGATCGAGTAGGCGCGGCCGAGATGGTCGAGGATGATCAGCGTATCGACCGTCCGGCAGGGCAGGCAGGCCAACAGGCTGTCGCCGGAACGGAAGCTCAGCTGCGTCGGGTCGATGTTGTGGCCGCTGCGCGAGCGCAGCCAGCCGTGCTTGGAGACGATCAGCGTGGTCGGCTCGTCGACGATGGAGACGGTCTTGGCATCCGACATCGTGACCTTGGTATCGGCTTCGATCAGCGTCCGGCGGTCGTCGCCATATTTCCTGGCGTCGGACTCGATTTCGGCGGCGACGCAGGCGCGCAGGGCTGCTTCCGAATCGAGCAGCTTGTTCAGCCCGGCTGCTTCGGCGCGCAGCTTGGCCAGTTCCTCGCCGATCTTGATGCCTTCCAGCCGCGCCAACTGCCGCAGGCGGATTTCCAGGATGTCCTCGGCCTGGATCTCGGAGAGCTTGAAATGGGAGATCAGGTCGGCCTTGGGGTCGTCCGATTCGCGGATGACCTTGATCACCCGGTCGATGTCGAGCAGGATGGCCTGCCGGCCTTCGAGGATGTGGATGCGCTTTTCGGCGGCCGTTAGCCGGTGACGGGTGCGCCGCTCGACGGTGTTCAGCCGGAAGCGGCACCATTCGGCGATCATGCTGTACAGCGAGGCCTGGCGCGGGGTGCCGGTGACGCCGAGGACGGTCAGGTTGATCGAGGCGTTGGTTTCCAGGCTGGTGTGGGCGAGCAGCAGGCGGACCAGATCGTCCTGGCCCTGGCGCGACGAGGCCGGCTCGATGACCAGGCGGACGGCGTGTTCCTTGCCCGATTCGTCGCGCACGCCGCTTTCCGAAATGGCCGACAGGAAGGCGGCTTTCAGGTTCAGCTGTTCCGGCGTGAACACCTTCTTGCCGGCCTTGTCCTTGGCCACCGGGTTGGAGCAGGCTTCGATTTCCGACATCACGGTGGCCGTCGAGACGCCCGGCGGCAGTTCGGTGATGACCAGCTTCCACTGGCCGCGCGCCAGGTTCTCGATTTTCCACTTGGCGCGCACGCGCAGGCTGCCGCGTCCGCTGCGGTAGGTGGCGGCGATTTCCGCAGGCGACGAGATGATTTGCGCACCGCCCGGGTAATCGGGGCCGGGAATCAGTGCCAGCACATCGTCTTCGCTGAAATTCGGGTCTTTGATCAGGTTGACCGCAGCATTGGCCACTTCGCGCAGGTTGTGGGCCGGGATTTCGGTGGCCATGCCGACCGCGATGCCGGAAGCGCCGTTCAACAGGCAGAAGGGCAGGCGGGCCGGGAGCAGCGCCGGTTCGTCGTTGGCGCCGTCGTAGTTGGGCTTCCAGTCGACGGTGCCTTCGTCGATTTCGGCGAGCAGCAGTTCGGCGATCGGCGTCAGGCGGGCTTCGGTGTAGCGCATGGCGGCGGCGTTGTCGCCGTCGCGCGAGCCGAAGTTGCCCTGGCCGTCGACGATCGGGTAACGCAGGCTCCAGTCCTGCGCCATGCGCACCATCGCGTCATAGACCGAGGAATCGCCGTGCGGGTGGTATTTGCCGATCACGTCGCCGACCACCCGCGCCGATTTGACGTGGCGCGGGCTCTTGTACAGGCCCATCCGGTGCATCGCGTAGAGGATGCGGCGCTGCACCGGCTTCTGGCCGTCGGCGGCCGAGGGCAGGGCGCGGCCGGTGACGACGCTCATCGCGTATTCGAGGTAGCGGCGGGCGGCGTAGTCGGCCGGCGAGGGAATGTCGGAGGCCGGGCCGCCGGCAACGGGCGGCAATTCGGGCGGCCAGCCGGCGGCTTGATCGGCGGCGCTATCCGGCAGGTCGACAGGTGGCTGGCCGGCCGCTTCGGCGGGCAGGGGCGGGATGGTTTCGCTGGTCACGGCTTGCGGGGCATTCGGGTCGAAAAGATTCAGTTGGTCGGTCATGTTGGGCGCTATAACGACGGGCAGGCGCGATCTTACTTCAAGTCAGTCACTGGCGCGCCGCGCCTGCAGCGGGAGGCGATCCGGCGAATCAGGCCAGTTCGGCATGTTCGGCAAGTTTCATCGCCAGTGAAGCGCTACCCTGGCGGCGGTCAGTGCTTGCGCTGTTGCGGCGTACGGCGACATGGAAAGTGCTGCCGACGCCCCATTCGCTTTCCACCCTGATGCGGCCACCCAGCATTTCCACCTGGTGACGACCGATCGCCAGTCCGCGTCGCGTGCCGCCAAAACGGCGGGTCGTAGACGAATCGGCCCGGGTGAATGGCTGACAGCGATTGGCTGCCTGTTCCGGCGTGATCGCGTGGGGCCGGGAGGTAATCGATTGCCATGTGCCTGTCAGGCGCTGGGTCCGTGATCGAGCAGGCGTTCGCACTCGATCATCAGCGACTCGGCGATTTCCGAGTGGTGGTTGGGGTCGAGGGACTCCATCATTTCATGGGCGGTGTACATGCCGGCTTCGCGCGACAGCGTGCCAGCGATCTGGCGGGCGAGCTGGTCGCTGAGGGCGGAGAGCTGCCGGCGTTCGGCCAGCGGCAGGAGGGTTTTCGAACGCGACAGCCAGTCGGCGGCAAGGCTGGCGCCCTGGGCTTCGGTCAGCCACTGGCCGTATTCGTAATAGGCGGTCAGGCGTTCGGCGGCCAGCGCGAAGATCAGCGCAATGCGGATGCCGCGCGGTGTGGGCGGGGTATCGTCACGGACGCGCATGATCAGTGCTCGCGGGCGCCCAGCGCCTTGGCGATGAAATGGCGGCCGACACGCGGCTTCGGCACGCGTTCGTCGAACCAGGCGCGGACGTCCTCGTCCAGGCCGATGCCGTGCATGTAGTTGTAGAGCGCCTTGTTCAGCGCCTTGCCGAGGCGGTCGTGATCGACGCCGGTGGGGTCGATGAACTGCACGTCGTTTTTCGCAAACTTGCCGGGCGGCAGCGGTTGCAGCCGGATGCCGTAGTCGGCCGGATTCTGGCCGACCGGCGAATGCACGGTGCAGGCGAAGCGGTGGAAGTAGCCGGACTGGATGCAGCCTTCGGCAAACAACTGGCGGACGTATTCCAGCGCATCGACGGTGTCATGCTGGGTTTGTGTCGGAAAGCCGTACATCAGGTAGGCGTGAACCAGGACGCCGGCATCGGTGAAGGCGCGGGTGACACGGGCGACCTGGTCGACCGAGACGCCTTTTTTCATCAGTTGCAGCAGGCGGTCGGAGGCGACTTCCAGCCCGCCGGAAACGGCAATGCAGCCGCTGTCGGCGAGTTGCAGGCAGAGCTCGGGGGTGAAGGATTTTTCGAAGCGGATGTTGCCCCACCACGAAATGGCCAGGTTGCGCCGCTGCAACTCCTCGGCCAGTGCACGCAAGGCCTTGGGGGGGGCGGCTTCATCGACGAAATGAAAGCCGGTATGGCCGGTTTCCGCGACGATGCGCTCAATGCGATCGACCAGTGTCCGGGCGCTGGCGGTGTCGTAGCGGCCGATGTAGTCGAGGCTGACGTCGCAGAAGCTGCATTTCTTCCAGTAACAGCCGTGAGCGACGGTCAGCTTGTTCCAGTGTCCATCCGACCACAGCCGGTGCATCGGATTGAGCATGTCGAGCAGTGACAGGTAGCGGTCGAGCGGCAGGCCATCCCAGGTCGGCGTGCCGACTTCCTCGAACGGGATGTCGGGCTCCTGGCTGTTGAAGTAGCGCACGGCCCCATCGACCCGGGCAAAGGTGCGCACGAGATTGAGCCGCGGGCGCTCGCCGGCGAGATGCTCGAACAGCGCGAGCAGCGGTTTTTCGCCATCGTCGAGCGTGACGTAGTCGAAATAATCGAAGACGCGCGGCTCGGCCAGTTCGCGCAGCTCGGTATTGACGTAGCCGCCGCCGAGCACGGTAACGATCTTTGGATATCGGGCCTTGATCGTCTGGGCGATGCGGAAGGCGCCATAGACCGAGCCGGGAAAGGGCACCGAAACTAGCACGACGGTCGGATGGCTACGGTCGACGGCTTCCAGGGTCAATTTTTCAAGGGTCTGATCGACCAGCGTTTTCGGTGCGGCGAGAGCGGTGGCCAGCGGATTGAAGCTGGCCTGGCTCTGGGCCAGCGACTCGGCGTAGCGGACGAACTCGAAACGCGTATCGACGGCCTCGCGCAGCACATCGGCGAGATCATCCAGATAGAGCGTCGCCAGGTGCCGCGCCCGGTCCTGGATGCCGAGCGAACCGAAAGCCCAGGCCAGCGGATCGCCGCCGTCTTCGTCGATGTAATTGTCGAGCGAGGCGAAGCGTGGTCCTTCGGGCAGGAAGGCGCGGCTGCAGATGCGATGGGCGATCGAACTGTCGCGGCCCTGGAGCAGGGCGATGGCCGGGGCGATGCTGGCTTGGTAGCGATCGAACTGGTTGAGGAAGGTCTTCAGCGTATGCGAGCGTTTCTTGCCGGGAATTTCCTCGGCCGCCGCCTTGAGTTTCGGCAGGCCGGCCGGCGAGAGCAAATCGAGGACCAGGGCCAGCGCCAGGTCGGTCTGCTCCGCCTGAAAGCCGCGCGAGCGCAGGAAACCGGTCAGGTAAGCGGTCGCCGGGTAGGGGGTGTTGAGCTGCGTCATCGGCGGGATGACGGAGAGAATGCGGAGGGTGGCGTCGGGCATGGTGGGGCGAATGATAGGGCAAGCGGCGCACTTGTAAAGGGCGTGAAATATTGGCGTGCTCCAATGTGCCCCCATCCCTTTTGCACATTGCTTCGAGATGCCTCGACCACTTGTTCGGCACCGGCTTGTTCCGGTTCTCGTGCTGGCCCTTGCCTGCGCCTTTCCATTGATTTCCCAAGCGGCATCGCCCGTGGGAAAGTCCGGTGATTCCGGTCTGATCGCCAGCGACATTGTCAGCGCCGGCCGGCTGCGCATGCAGTCGCAGCGCCTGGCCAAGCTCTACCAACAGGCCGGCATGGGCCTGAATGCGCCACAGGCCCTGCAGCAGATCGATGCGTCGACGAGCGAAATCGATGCCGAGTTCAGCCGGCTGGGCCGCTATGCCGGAAAGCCGAACGTCCAGCGCACGCTGGCGCGCAGCCAGGGGCTCTGGCAGGAGATGCGTGTCGCCCTGAAAAACATCCCCGGCCCGGCCAGCATCGAGCGCGTCAATCAACTGGCTGACGAACTGATGATCCATGCCGGCAAGCTGAGCATGCTGATCGAAGCCGAGGGTGAAACGCCGGTCGGCCGCCTGCTCGACCTGTCCTCGCGTCTCAACATGCTGTCCCAGCGCCTGGCGCGGCTCTATCTGCAAGCGCAAGGCGGCAACCGCTCGCAGGGGGTGATCGTCGACATCGAACAGGCGCGCAAGGAGTTCTCGACCGGCCTGCAGGAACTGGCGACCGCCCGGGAGAATTCCTCGGCCAGTCGTGACGCCATCGGCCTGGCCAAGAATCAATGGATCTTCTTCGACAGCGCCATCAATCGCCTGGGCGTGGTCGGCCGGGGAGATGGCATGGCGGTGCAAAATGTGGCGACGAGCAGCGAGCGGATCGCCCAGGTGCTCGATCTGGCCAGTTCGCAATACGCCCGGGATTACGCCGAAGCTATGCGGCTTGTTCGGTAAAGCTGATCAGGTCGAGGTCCGCGGCTTCCTGGCGCAGCGGGATCAGGGCCTGATAGGCGGCTGAGTTGAACCAGCCGTCGGCGGCAGCAGCATCCGGGAAGCTGATGACGACGGTGTCGTCGTGGTGATATTCCCCTCCCAGCACCGCCCGTTTTTCGCCGCGAAAGACCAGTTTCGCCTGCCAGGGAGCCAGCGTCGCCGGCACCTTGCGGCGGTACTCGGCCCATTTGGCCGCATCCTTGACGGTGATGTGGCCGATGACGAAGGTTGTGGCCATCAGACATCCGCCTCGACCAGCCCGCCGTCCTTCTCCATCCAGGCCCGGCGGCCGGCGGCCTCGCCCTTGCCCATGAGCAGCGTGAAGGTGGCGGTCATTTCCCTGATCGCTGCGCGGTCGGCCTGGAACGGCACCAGGCGGCGGGTATCCGGGCAGAGCGTGGTTTCCCAGAGCTGGTCGGGGTTCATTTCGCCGAGACCCTTGAAGCGGGAGACGGTGATCTTGTTTTCCGAAACGCCTTCGTCGGCCAGTTTCTGCAGCGTCTGTTCCTTCTCGGCTTCGTCGAGGCAATAGACCTTGCGGGTATGGCCGCGGGCCTCGACGTCGACGCGGAACAGCGGCGGCTGGGCGACGTGGATGTGGCCGCGCTCGACCAGGGCCGGGAAGTGCCTGAGGAAGAGGGTGAACAGCAGCACCTGGATGTGCGAGCCGTCGACGTCGGCGTCGGACATGACGATGATCCGGCCGTAGCGCAGGCCGCTGACATCGATGCTGTCGATCTGCTCGATGCCGTGCGGGTCGACGCCGATGGCCACGGAAATGTCATGGACTTCGTTGTTCTTGAACAACTGGTCGCGGTCGACTTCCCAGGTGTTGAGCACCTTGCCGCGCAGCGGCAGCACCGCCTGGGTTTCCTTGTCGCGGCCCTGCTTGGCCGAGCCGCCGGCCGAGTCGCCCTCGACCAGGAAGACTTCGTTGCGGGCGATGTCGTCCGATTCGCAGTCGGTCAGCTTGCCGGGCAGGGTGGCGATGCCCGATGATTTTTTCTTCTCGACCTTCTGCGTTGATTTCATGCGGTTCTGCGCCGCCTTGACCGCCAGTTCGGCGATTTTCTTGCCGAAGTCGGCATGGCTGTTCAGCCACAGCTCGAACGGATCGCGCACCATCTGTGAAACCAGCTTGTAGGCGTCGCGGCTGGTCAGCTTTTCCTTGGTCTGGCCCTGGAACTGCGGGTCGAGGACCTTGGCCGACAGCAAATAGGTCATCCGGCCGCAGACGTCTTCCTGGGCCAGTTTGATCTTGGCCGGCAGGATGGCGTGGTGGTCGGCAAAGGTCTTGATCGCCTCGAAGACGCCGGCCTTCAGCCCGGCCTCGTGGGTGCCGCCGTCGAGCGTCGGGATCAGGTTGACGTAGCTTTCCGGCTTGCCGCCGCCTTCCTCGAACCAGGCCAGCGCCCAGGTGGCGCCTTCGCCGACGGCGAAGCCATTGGCCGTCTCGACGTATTTCTCGCCAACGAAGATCGGCGCCACCGGCGACCCGACCATCATTTCGTTGAGGTAATCGGCCATGCCGTTCTGGTAGCACCAGGATTTTTTGGTTTCGCCCTCGATCTCGAGGTCGACCGTAACGTTCGGCATCAGCACGGCCTTGGAACGTAGCAGGTGCTCCAACTGGGCGAGATTGACCTTGGGCGAGTCGAAATACTTGGGATCGGGCGAAATGCGCACCGTCGTACCGGTGTTGCGCTGGCCGCAGTCGCCGATCCGGCTCAGCGGCTCGGTGACGAAGCCGGCGCCGAAGGCGATGTGATGGATGCCGCCACCGCGCTTGATCTCGACTTCCAGCCGGGTGGACAGCGCGTTGGTCACCGAAACGCCGACGCCATGCAGGCCGCCCGAGAAGCGGTAGGCGTTGCCCGATTCCTTCTTGTTGAACTTGCCGCCGGCGTGCAGCTTGCAGAAGACCAGCTCGACCGCCGGCCGGCCTTCTTCCGGATGGATTTCGACCGGGATGCCGCGACCGTTGTCGGAGACCTCGATCACGCCATCGGCCCGGATGCTGACCGAAATCTTCTTGGCAAAGCCGGCCAGCGCCTCGTCGGCCGCGTTGTCGATGACTTCCTGGACGATATGGGTCGGGCAGGTCGTCCGGGTGTACATGCCCGGACGTTCCTTGACGGGTTCAAGATCCTTGAGGACGCGGATGGAGGAGGCGGAGTATTCAGACATGCGCTTTGGAAATAGGGCAAAAAAGGCGGTCGACCGCAGCAGGCGGAGAGGGCAGATTTTAGCGGGTATCGGGGCGCTGGCGCAGAAAATGAGCGTGCCGGCCAGCGATGATGCGCATGGCGTAAGCTGATGGCATGGCAAAAACCGCGGCGTCTTGCGCTATTCTCGGGTTTTCGATTCCCTCTGAAAGTTTCCATGGCCGGAGCCAGCCTGCTTGCCCTGCTTGACGATATCGCCTCGATCCTCGACGACGTGGCGGTGCTGACCAAAGTCGCCGCCCAGAAAACTGCCGGCGTACTGGGCGATGATCTGGCGCTGAACGCGCAGCAGGTGGCCGGCGTGGCTGCCGAGCGCGAATTGCCGGTGGTCTGGGCGGTGGCCGTCGGCTCCCTGAAGAACAAGCTGGTCCTGGTGCCGATGGCGCTGGCGATCAGCACCTTGATGCCCTGGGCAGTGACTCCGCTGCTGATGGTCGGTGGCCTCTACCTCTGTCTCGAGGGCGTCGAGAAGCTGGCCCATCGCTGGCTGCACGGTGCCGAGGACGATGCTGCGCGTCATGCCGGGGAACTGGCAGCAGTGGCAGACACGACGGTCGATCTGGCCGCTTTTGAGGCGGCAAAAATCAAGGGGGCGATCCGCACCGATTTCGTGCTCTCGGCCGAAATCATCGTCATCGCGCTAGGCACCGTGGCCAGCCAGCCGTTCGCTTCGCAAGTGACCGTGCTGGCCGGCATCGGCCTGATCATGACGATCGGCGTTTATGGCATCGTCGCCGGCATCATCAAGCTGGACGATATCGGTGCCTGGTTGCTGCAGAAGAGCAGCGGGGTGGCGCAGGCCATCGGCAAGGGCTTGCTGCTGGCGGCGCCGAAATTGATGAAGGCGCTGACCGTCGTCGGTACGGCGGCGATGTTCCTGGTCGGCGGCGGTATCCTGACGCATGGTCTGCCGCCGCTGCATCACGCGATCGGCCAGGTCGCCGAAATGGCCGGGGCGCTGGGCAGCGTCGTCGCGCTGTTGCTCGACGCCGTGCTTGGCATGGTCGGCGGGGCGCTGGCCTTGCTGGGCATGCAGACAGTCGGCGCGGCGCGAAAAAAATTGGTCAGTGGAGGAAACGAGGCATGAGCAAGGCACTGCGTTTGTCGGAAAAATGGTTCCGTTTCGGGCTGTGGATTGTCGCCTTCGTCTTTGCCAGCTTCCTGATCGGGCTGGGCGGGACCATCGTGCACAACCTGCCCAAGGTCGAGCCCTACTACACGCAGGAAGATTTCATCGACAAGCCGGCCGCCGAGTCACTGCGCGGCAAACTCAAGGCCATGCAGGAGCAGCGCCAGACGGCGCAAGATGCCAGCGACCAGGCGCAACTGAAGCTCAACGGTGCCCGCGCCAACTCGGCGGCGGCGCGCGATACCTTCAACAACTGGCTGGCGACGCGCCATGCCACCCAGCGTCCGGAGCAGGACAGCGAGCTGATCGAGCGGACGCAGTCCCTGGAAGAGCTGAAGATACTCGAACGCAAGGCGTTGTCCGAAGTCGAGCGCCAGCAGCAGCGCCTGCTCGATGCCCGTCAGGCCGAGGCCAGGGCGCAGCGCGAGTTGCGCGAGCTGGAAAAGTCAGCGACGGAAAAGCTTGAGGTCGAACTGCGCCACCAGGAGCTGCGGGTCTTCGCCTACCGCCTGGCGCTGACCTTGCCGCTGCTTGTCGTCGCTGGCTGGCTGTTTGCCAAAAAGCGCCAAAGCACATGGTGGCCCTTTGTCTGGGGCTTCATCTACTTTGCGCTGTTCGCTTTCTTCGTCGAGTTGGTGCCCTACCTGCCGAGCTATGGCGGCTATGTGCGCTACGTCGTGGGCATTGTCATCACCGTGCTGGTCGGCCGCTATGCCATCGTCGCCCTGAACCGCTACCTGGAAAAGCAGAAACTGGCCGAGGCGCTGCCCGACGTTGAGCGACGCAAGGAACTGAGCTACGACACCGCATTGGCCCGGCTGGCCAAGAAGGTCTGTCCCGGCTGCGAGCGGCCGGTTGACCTGACCAACCCCGCGATCGACTACTGCCCGCATTGCGGCATCTGCCTGTTCGACCATTGCGGCATGTGCAACGAGCGCAAAAGCGCCTTTTCGCGTTTCTGCCATGCCTGCGGGGCGGCGGCGCGGGAGCGGAGCGAAGCTTGAGCCGGCACTGTTGAAAAAGGCCCGAAAATGCCGTCGACCGTAGCACTGCCGCTCGCTTGCCGAGATTCGCGGTCGCCCTAGGCCAGCCGATGCCAGTTTG